>NZ_JBFAAI010000018.1:0-165104 GCF_040639655.1 Actinoplanes sp. NPDC023801
GCGCCCGCCCGCCCCCGCGCCCCGGGCCAGCACAGCCCGGCGCCCCCCCGCCCCCCGCCGCGCCCGCCCCCCCCCCCCCACCCCGACGTACAAGCCAGGTGGACTCAGCTCTTGAGGCCGTGCTCGATGGCCTCGATGATGCGCGGACGCAGCTCGGCGGTACTGACGATCGCGTCCACCGACCCGACCTCCACGGCCCGCTGGATGCTGTGGACACGGTCGAACTCCGCAGCCACCTCGCCCAGCTTCTCGGCGCGGACCGAGGACTGCACCTCGGCGAGACGCGCGGTGAGTTCCGAGCGCTCCGCGGCGGACGCGGCGGCGACCAGGGACTGCAGTTCGGTGACGCGCGGGTCGTTGGCGGTGCGGTTGTTGACCTCACCGGAGAAGACGACCGCCGCCGCGGGGGCGCCGCCCAGCACGGAGGCGAACGAGCCCTCCAGGGCCAGGACCGTCATGTTCGGGTTGAGGGCCTTGGAGAATACGACGAACGCGCCGCCGTGGTAGCGAGAGATGACCGTGAACACGATCGGGCCCTCGAAGTTGACGATGGCCCGGCCGATCTCGGCGCCGTATTCGAGCTGCAGGTTGCGCATCGACTCGGGGGAGCCGTCGAAACCGGACAGGTTCGCGAGGACGACCAGGGGGCGGTTGCCGGAGGCGGCGTTGATGGCCCGTGCGGTCTTCTTCGACGAACGCGGGAACAGGGTGCCCGCCGTGTACGTGTCGGGGCCGTCGGTGGGCGGGAAGCCGCGCCGTGACACCGAGCGGGACTCGATGCCGACCAGGCAGACCGGCCGGCCGCCGATGTGGACGTCCTGGACGACCGACGTGTCGGCGTCGGCCATGCCGGCCCAGCGTTCCAGCACCGGGTGATCCTGGTCGGACACCGCACGCATGACGGTGCGGATGTCGAACGCCTTCTTGCGGTCCGGGTTGTGTGCCACGGAGAAGATCTGCCCGACCGTGGTGAAGTCGCTTCCGGCGAACGTGTGCGGGAAGTCGGAGACGTCCCGGTCGGCCGGGTCGGTGGTGAGAGCCGGGCGGGGGCCGCTCTCACCCGGAGCGACATACGTGTGGTCATAGTGCGCCATCAGCACGTCGCGAGCGGCCGGGAGCGAGGGCGCCCAGTATTGCGCCTGACCGTTGGGGCCCATCACCCGGTCGTACCCGCCGATGCCGAAGTTGTCCTCGGCCGACACCCCGCCGGAGAAGTCGAGTGACTGCTTGCCGGTCAGCACCATCGCCGAGTCGGGGGTCATCACCAGGATGCCCTTGGTGTGCATGAGCATCGTGGCCTCGGCGTTCCAGTACGGCTGGGCGCCCACGTTGATGCCCGCCACCACGATGTTGATCTCGCCACCGGCCTGGGTGAACGTGACGATCCGCTTCAGCGCGGCCGCCACCCAGTCCATGTTCTCGGTGCCCGAGGTCATCGAGATCCGGGCACCGGCGGACAGCGCGAACCACTCGAGCGGCACGTTCATCGACTCCGCCAGGTCCAGAGCGGCGATCACCCGCGCGCACTCGGGCTCCGACAGCGCGCCGAGGGACTTGGTCGGGTCGCCGAGCAGCACCACCCGGGTGATGCCCTCCGGGTAGCGGTCGGTCGGTGTGGTGACGACACCGGCCACGATCGCCGCCGCGTTCTTGCCCTTCGGCCGGTCGACGGGTTCCAGCACCCCGGCGGGCGACAGGTCGTACTCGGTGAAACTGCCGAGAAGACCGGTCAGCTCGTACGGGTAGACCGTCCCGCGCCGGGCGGCCCGCAGCACCTTCTGCCGGTAGTCGTCGAGCGGCTGGACCGGGTCGGTCGACGGTTCGCCGACGTGCAGGTTCGCCCCGTTGCCCGGCTCGAGCGTGATGGTCACCGCGACCTCGGTGAGCTCACCGCTGGACCGGCGCTGCCGGGCGATGAACTGGACCTCCTCCAGACCCGCCCCGCTGGCCGTCGGCAGGATGCGCTGGGTCAGCGCGTTAAGCTCGTCGATGGACAGCTCGGTGATCGGCCAGATGTACATCATGATGCGGTTGGTGTCGAACCGCTTGTTCTGCGGTCGCAGTGCCTGGATGTTGCGGATCGCGTCGAGGGTGAGGGTGACGCCCTCCTCGAGGGCCGGCAGCGCGACGAGCCGGCCGTCGGTCTCGCGGAGCGCGGTCAGGTCGCGGACCTGGTACATCGCGATGAGCCGCTCGTCGGACGGGTTCGACTTGGCGACAGCCTTGAACAGGTACATCTCCTCGTCGGTGGACGGCAGGCGCGTGAGGTCGAACTCGCGCAGCCGTTCGAGCTGCAGGCGCAGCGCGATCTGCGGGTGCAGCCCCCGGATGAGCCGGTCCTCGGTGAAACGGCCGGACTCGTCGGCCCGGAACGTGAAGTGGTGGTGCATGACCGCGCCGCTGGTGCCCGCGATCGTCGTGGTGATCCGCCGGGTGCCCTGCAGCGACAGACCGGCGAACAGGGCGCTGAGCTGTGCGGCCATCTCGTCGGCGCCGGGCTGGTCGTCCCAGGCGACGTAGATGTCGGCGACATCGGAGGAGACCGCGGCAAGCGTCTGCGGCAGGTCCGCGATGTCGACGGCGGCCGCGGCCACCCGGGTCACGCGGGAACCCGTGTGCGTCGTGGTCATGAAACGGATGTCGCCGGCGGACGCGACCGAGAAGTCGGAGAGACCGCGGTTCTCGTAGTAGCGACGGGTGAGGACCTCGAGCAGCGGCATGTGATCCCGGCCCGGCCGCCCGATCCGCTGCCCGACCAGGCGGACCAGCGGCTCCGAGCAGGCCACCATCCGCTGGATCAGTTCGTCGCGGTTCGGTGAGTCCGGATGGTGGTCGAGGTGCCGCAGGTCGGCGCGGACCGACGCGTACACCTCGGCCCGGGTACGGCGCAGCAGCGGCTGGGCGTACCACCGGAAGACGATGCCGCGGGCCAGGTCGGACACCGACGGGAACCGTACCTGGGTGGCCTCGATCAGGTGCTCGAGGGCGATGCCGGCCCGTTCGGCCAGCGCCTCCTGCGGCGGGTGCCCGGCGATCCACTGGTGCAGCACCGAGGAGACGACGCCGACGTTCGCGGCCGACCGCTGCAGTGCCAGGAAGATCCGGAAGACAGCGTCCTCCAGCTCCGGCGTCCGGTCGAGGCTCGTCACGCCGTAGTGTGCGAGCACCCGCGACAGCCGGTCCTGGAACGCCTGCGGCACACCGGCCCGCTCCACGTCGAGGCTCTGCAGGTAGGTGTGGAAGTTCTCGCGCGGGCTGCGGACCGCGTTGCCGGGTTCGGTCTTCCACTCGTCGCCCGGCTTGTTGCGGCTGAGTTCGAGCAGATCGGCGCAGATCGTGAGCAGGTCGATCTCGCCGGGGAGCGGGCGGCGGCCGTGGTCGGCCAGGTAGACCTTGACGATGCCCGGCTCGACGTCGTACCCGAGCAGCAGTGCCCGCAGGTCGTCCACACCGTGGCCGGCGGCCGACCCGGCGGGCAGGTCGATCTCCACCGCCTCGGCCGGGGCGGAGGCGGCCTCGTCCTCGGAGGAGAGAGGCTCCAGGCGCATCAGCGGCGCCCCGGTCTCGACCTGGCTGCCGACGGCGACCGGGCACTCGCGTACCCGGGCCTTGAACGGCGCCCGGAGCACGTTCTCCATCTTCATGCTCTCCAGCACGAGGATCGGCGCGCCCGCCTCGACCTCGTCGCCGACGGCCAGCGGGGTGGCCACGACCAGCGCGGGAGCGGGGGAGCGGACCACGCCGCCCTCGTCCCGGCTGACCCGGTGGGTGACCCCGTCGACCTCGATCGTGTGGATCGGCCCGTGCGTCGCCGTGATCAGGCGGAACCGGTGGCCGTTGACGTACATCTGTGCGCTGTGCTCGTCGAACCGCTCGCTGACGACATCGGCGTACTCCACCGAGGCGCCGGAGGCGATGCCGACCCGGAAACGGTTGCGGCCCAGCCGGGAGACCTGCACGCGGTACCCGACGCCACGCAGTTTCAGGTCGAGCGGGCGGCCGGTCTCGTGCTGCACCTGCGGGCGCCCGCCGTGCGCGGTGGTCAGCAGCCGCTGCCGGCTGACGTCCTCCTCGTCCTGGTACGCCTCGATGCCGGCGGCGGCCAGCGCGATCGCCGAGTGCTTGTGGCTGACCAGGCGGCCCTCGGCGCGGACCCGGTCGATCCAGCCGGTGTCGGCGCTGCCGTCGATCACCTCGGGCTGGTCGAGCAGGTCGAGGACGAAGCTCTTGTTCGTCGAGCCGCCCTCGATGATCACGGTGGTCTCGGCCATGGCGCGGCGGAGACGGCCGAGTGCCTCGTCACGGTTCTTCCCGTACGCGATGATCTTGGCAATCATCGAGTCGAACGCGGCCGGGATGCTGTCGCCCTCGCTGACCCCGGTGTCCACCCGGATGCCCGGACCGGCCGGCAGCGCGAGACGCGAGATGCGGCCCGGCGACGGCGCGAAGTCACGGTCCGGGTCCTCGGCGTTGAGCCGCGCCTCGACCGCGTGCCCCTGCTCGGCGGGCGGCTCACCCTCCAGGCGGCCGCCGGCGGCCACGTGCAGCTGCAGTTTGACCAGGTCGGTGCCGGTGGTGATCTCGGTGATCGGGTGCTCGACCTGCAGGCGGGTGTTGACCTCGAGGAACGCGAACAGCTTGTCGCCCGGGTGGTAGAGGAACTCGACCGTACCGGCGCCCCGGTAGCCCACGGCGAGCGCGAGCCGGACCGCCGACGCCTTCAGCTCGGCCGCCTGCTCGGGGGCCATCACCACCGAGGACGACTCCTCGATGATCTTCTGGTTGCGCCGCTGCACCGAACAGTCCCGGACACCCAGCGCCCAGGCGCCGCCCTGCCCGTCCGCGATCATCTGGACCTCGACGTGCCGCGCCCCGGTCACCAGGCGCTCCAGGAACACGACGCCGGAACCGAACGCCCGCAGCGCCTCCTGACTCGTCCGCTCGTACGCGTCGGTCAGGTCCTCGGCCGAGTCGACCCGCCGGATGCCGCGCCCGCCGCCGCCGGCGGTCGCCTTCAGCATCAGCGGATAGCCGATCTCGTCACCGGCGCGCAGCGCGTCCTCGAGCGTGGCCACCTCGCCGCGGCTCCACGGCGCCACCGGGACGCCGACCTCCTCGGCGATCAGCTTCGACCCGATCTTGTCACCGAGCTTGCGCATGGCGTCGGCGCTGGGCCCGACGAAGGTCACCCCGATCCGGTCGCACAGCTCCGCGAACACCGGGTCCTCGGCCACGAAGCCCCAGCCCACCCAGGCCGCGTCGGCCCCGGTCTCGAGCAGCGCCCGCTCCAGCAGCCCATGGTTGAGATAGGGACGGTCGGCCGCCGGTCCCAGCGGATACGTCAGATCCGCCTCACGCACGAACGTCGCGGTCCGGTCCTCGTCGCTGTAGAGGGCGACCGTCTCGATCCGGGTCCCGGTCTCCGCGGACAGATCCCGCACGGCGTGGATGAGCCGCATCGCGGCCTCTCCACGGTTGATGATCGCGACACGACTGAACACTCGCCGAGCCTCCCTTAGCCCCGTCAGGTTTATCCACCCTCACCCTTCCGGCTACCGGCCGGTCGAGCCATGGCCGGATCATGCATGTCGTGCAGCGCAATTTGTAGGAATCCCACAAACGGCGTTGTTCGCCGTGGCCAGGGGGGCGGTTCTCACCGTGCGTCAAAAATTGAACACTCTCACGTACGGCCATCGCTTGTCCGACCGCACGCGCGCGAACCGGGGCCACGCGGCGACGTAGGGGGTACCTCACGGCCCCGGGCGGCACCGCCGGGCCGCATGCGACCCTCACCGTCAACCCGGATCCGTGGCGGTCAGGTCCACCGTACGGGCCCCGGCCGCCCGGGCGATCCGTACGTACGACCTCGATGCCGACACTCACCGCGGTGACCCTGACAGCGGGTCACCACCACCGGAGTGCATCTCCTACCGTCGGTGCGTGCAGCTGATCGAGATCCGACGCTATCCGGTGAAGTCCCTGCTCGGTGAGGTTCCGCGGGCCGCCGCGGCGACCGGCCGCGGCCTGGCCGGCGACCGCCTGTGGGCGGTCCGCGACCCCGACGGCAAGTTCGGCAGCGGCAAGAACACCCGCCGTTTCCGCCGCATGCCCGGACTGTTCAGCCTCCGGGCCCGGACCGGACCCTCGGCCGTACCGTTCGTGGAGCTGCCGGACGGCCGCGCCTTCGCCGCCGACGACGCCGCCGGTCACCGCGCGATCAGCGAACTGCTCGGCCGCCCGGTGACCCTCACCCCGGAGTCCGGGATCCCGCACCACGACGAGGGCCCGATCAGCCTGATCACCACGACCGGGCTGCGGGCCCTCACCGCACTGGCCGGCGGCGGACCGGACGGAACCGCCGTCGACCCGCAGCGCTTCCGTGCCAACCTGCTGATCGACATCGCGGACGCCCCCGAAGCGAGCTTCCCGGAGGACGACTGGCCGGGCCGCCGGCTGCGCATCGGCGCCGACGTCGTGCTGCGGGTGGTCCGCCCGCTGACCCGCTGTGTGATGGTCGACATGCCGCAGGACACGGCTCCCGGGCGCGCCGACCTGCTCAAGACCCTCGCCGCCCACCACGAGATGACCTTCGGAGTGGTGGCCGCCGTCGAACACCCCGGCCGCCTCCGGACCGGCGACACCTGCTCCTGGCAGTAACCCCCCGCCCTGCGGGGGACAGATTCCCGGGCTCTGCCTGACGTACGACCGGCGGCCATGAGCCGTACGTCAGGCTTGCCCGGTGCGGCGCGACAGCGGCGTGGGCTACGGCCGGCGGGGTGCCGGCATGTTGTACGGGGTGGTCGTCGTGAGAACGGCGAAGCCGAGGCGTTCCAGGATCGGGCGGCTCTGGTCGGAGGCGTCTACCTGCAGGTACCGGTAGCCGAGGTCGGCGGCGATACGGGCACGTTCGGCGACCAGGGCACGGTAGATGCCGCGGCCCCGCCAAGCCTCGACGGTGCCGCCACCCCACAGGCCGGCGAACGCGGTGCCGTGGTTGACGTCCATCCGGGCCGCGGACACCGGCTCGTCGCCGGCCATCGCCACGAACAGGTACGCGTTGTCCGGGTCGTTGGCGAGCTGGTCCGAGGCGCGGTGCCGCAGCCAGTCGGCGTTCTCACCGAACGCCTGCTCACTGGCGCGGACCATTAGTTCGACACCGGCCGCGTCGGTGACGCGCTCGATCCGTACGCCCTCGGGAAGTTGACCTCCGACCTTGAGGTCGCGGATCTCGGCAACCATCAGCGTCTCCCGCTCGTCCGGGACGAATCCGGCCGCCAGCAGGCGTTCGGGCAGGTCGGCGGGCTGGTCGTAGGCGTACAGCTTCCACTCGAAGCCGAATCCCAGCTCCGCGAACCGCTGCACCTGCCGGGTGATCACCGCGTCGGCGGTGTCCTCGTCGAGAGCGGACCACACCACCGCGTTCCACCCTCGCGGATCGGTGGCGACGTGCCGGATCGCCGGACCGTCCGGTTCGAGCCGGGAGCCGACGCCTTCGGCCCGGATCTCCCGCCGGAGCTGGCGGTCGAACAGGGCGAGCACCTCATCATGATCCATACGAGGAGCCCAGCACCCGTCGGGCGGTTCGGCAACGCATTTTCACCACGGTGCCGGGATGCGTGCCGGTGGCACCCCGGCCCGTCGCGGGCCAACATTCCGGCCGTCGGTGCGGCGGCTGACCGGCACGTCGGCGTGACTCTCAGTCGGCTGCGGTGACCTCAGCCGGCTGCGGTGGCATGACTCTCAGTCGGCTGCAGTGACTCTCAGCCGGCTGCGATGGCGAAACCGAGGGTCACCGCGGCGGAGACGACCACCTGACCGGGCGCCAGGTCCTCCGCGGAGGTCTCGCCGCCGCCTCCGTGACCGCGGTGGCGTTCCGCTCCCGGGCGTTCCGGGTCGACGTCCTCGATGTGAACGACCTGGCCGAGCCGGACCCCGGCCGCGTCGGCGTACAGCTCAGCCTTGCGGCGGGCGGCGGCGACCGCCTCCCGCCGGGCCCGCGCCCTCAGGTCCGGCTTGGTGACGGTGTCGAAGTCGACGGACTTGATCTCGGTGACGCCGGCCGCGATGAGCTCGGTGAGCAGTTGCTGGGTGTCGTCCAGATTCCGCGATTCGACGACGAGCGAGGCTGTGCACTCGTGGCCGCGGAACGTCCGGTCGGCGCCGTAACCGTTCCACGCCGTCGACAGGTCGAGACCGGACCGCTGTACGGCGGAGTCCGGGACACCGTGGTCCCGCAGTACCCGGCGGACCGCTCGGACCGTCTCGTTCACCAGCGCGAACGCCTCGGCCGGCTGCGGCTCGATGCGGGACACCTCGAATCGCACGCGAACGAGATCCGGCTTCGACTTGACACTCGCCGCCCCGAAGGCGGTCACACCCCATGGGTTCTCGATCAATTGCACGGCGCAGACAGTAGCGACGGGTGTCCATGCGGACGGGGTGGCTCGGGGGTGACCGATATGCGACAGCCCCTCGGCGGGCGGATGTTCCGGTCGTGGGCGCCCCGGTTCGCGGTGGCGTCGGCAAAGACTCCGGAATCATCGTCGTCGGCGTGACCTGCGGAAGTTCCTCGAGGAGCTTCTCCAAGCGGTGACGACGGCCACATCGTCGACCGGGGAAGGCGCCGATGTCCGCAACGAATCGCCCATCTGGGTAGCGAGGGCATCAACCGGATGGCCGGTACCGTACGTGATCGAGCGACATCAAGCTCACGCTGTGAACTTGCCGCCTCCACAGGACCCCTGGGCTGAGCAGCCGAATCCGTATGCGGCACCGGAGCCTGGTCACGCTCTGCCCACCGGCCAGGGACAACATTTTCCACCGGATGAGTCGCCCACTCACTACGCTCCGTACCCGGCACCGGGGCCGCCGATCGCCTCCGGCCCGGCGTTTCCGCCGCACGGCTCGCCGTCAAACGCGCCCCTGCCCCAGACAACGCCGCCTCACGGCACGCCGCCTTACGGCACGCCGCCTTATGGCACGCCGCCTTATGGCACGCCGCCTCACGGCACGCCGCCTTACGGCACGCCGCCATTTGGGGCGTCCGCGTACGGCACGCCGCCGTACGGGATGGCGCCGACCGCAGCGGCACCGCGGTGGCAGCCCTGGCACAAGGCGGTTCTGGGTGCCCTCGGCGTGGGGACCCTCGGCCTGTGCGCGGTGATGTTCCTCGCCCCGGACAGGGAGGCCGGGCCGGCCACGGCTCCGGATCGGAGCACGGCCGCGGCCGTGCGTCAGGCGGCGACCGTCGCGTCGGCCGCGAGCCCGACCGGCAGCGCGACGGCCGGCCGGAAGCCGGACACGACCCCGGCCGCGTCCAAACCCGTGAAGCCGTCACCGCCCACGGCGAAGCCCACCGCGACGAAGGTCCCGTCGAAGTCTCCGGCGGCCGTCCACTACGCGGACTGCGACGCGGCGCCGGGCGAACTGACCCGTGGCGGCCCCGGCTATCGCGCCGCCCTGGACCGGGACGGCGACGGGATCGCCTGCGAGGCGAACGGCGACGACGACGCGCCCGTCGAGACCGAGGAGCCGACCACCGGCACCGATCCCCGGTTCGACACCTGCGCGAAGGCCAACGCGGCAGGCTACGGGCCCTACGTCCGCGGGACCGACCCGGAGTACGAGTGGTACCAGGACCGCGACTCCGACGGCGTCGTCTGCGAGCGGTAACAGTGGCTTCGGCCCGGAATCGCCTGTCAGCCCCCGATATGCGGAATCATGAACAGCGTGAGTGGGCGTACGTTCGGAATCCTGTCGCCCTTCGTCGGAGGGGACTACTACGGGGCCATCATCGAGGGGATCAGCGCGGCCGCGGTGGCCGGTGGCGACCGGGTGATGGCACTGCAGACGCTGGATCCGGGGTCGCACAGCGCGGACCGCAGCGGCCTGCCCGACTTCCATCGTCCGCTGGCGTGGCGGCACCTCTCCGGCCTGGCGGTGCTGCCGGGTGCGGTGTCGCCGGAGTACGCGGCCGGTGCCCGGCGGGCCGGGCTGCCGGTCGTGATGGTGGCGGCCGAGTCGGCGGGCCCCGGCATGTCGGTGGTGGCCGCCGACAACCGCAGCGGAGTCCGCGACGCGGTCGCCCACCTGATCGGGCACGGCCACGAGCGAATCGCCTTCGCCGGGTACATGGCCCACTACGACCTCCGGGAACGGGCCGCCGGGTACGCCGCGGGCATGGCCACGCACGGCCTGTCCCCGTTGCTCCTGGACACCGGGGACAACCACGAGTCGGGTGGGGAGACGGTCGCCGACTCGCTGATCCGGACCGGTATGCCGGTGACGGCGATCGTGCTGGGCACCGACCGCAACGCGATCGGGCTGGTCGGGCGGCTGATCGAGGCAGGTTACGACCTGCCGCGCGACCTGGCGGTGGTCGGGTTCGACGACATCGCCGACGCCGCCTACCTGCGTCCCGCGCTGTCGAGCGTGCGGCAGCCGCTGGATGCGATCGGCGCCGCGGTCTACGGCCTGATGGACGAGCCGCCGCAGACCGTACAGGTGGCGACGCTGTTCCAGCCGCGCGAGTCGTGCGGCTGCGACACCGGTGGCCTGCCGGTGTCCGAGGCGCACACGCGTGAGCTGTTCGGCCAGGTCCGCTATCTGCAGGACACCCTGAACGTGCAGTACGAGCTCGGCGTCGCGTTGCTGGCCGCGCAGGGCGGCGGCGGGCAGGGCGGCAGCGACCCGGCGCGGCTGGACTGGCTGGACCGGACCACGGCCCTGGCCGGTTGTCTCGGCGTGTGGCACCACGACGAGCCGGAGAAGCTCGACGTGGTGGGGGCGTTCCGGTGCGGGGTGTCCGGAGTCCTTCCGGTGGATGAATTTCCGCCGGCCGAACTGTTTGAGGCGGCCGGCGGGCCGGCCGGCGACATCGTGTTCACGGTGCCGGTCCGCAGCCGGACGCGGGACTGGGGGGTGCTCGCCGCGGTCGGGCGGATCCAGTCGACGACCCCGCCGGGCCGGGAGATGATGAACCACTCCGGGTCGCTGCTGGCGAAGGCCCTCGACTACCGGGTCATGGAGGAACGCCTGCGTACGGCGGCGATGCGCGACCACCTGACCGGCCTGCCGAACCGTCTGCTGCTCGAGGACCGGCTCACCCAGGCGGGGCTGCGGGCGGCACGCGAGCCCGGCTATCGTTTCGCGGTCCTCCTGCTGGATCTGGACGGGTTCAAAGCGGTCAACGACGCCCTCGGGCACGCCGCCGGCGACCAGTTGCTGGTCCAGGTGGCGAGACGGCTGACGGCCGCGTTGCGGCGCACCGATACGGTAGCCCGGCTGGGTGGGGACGAGTTCGTCGTGCTGGTCGACGACGTCTCCGGGCCGGGCGGGGACGAAGCGGTCCGCGCCGGGATCATGGCCGCGGTGACCGAGCCGTACCTGATCGACGGGCAGGTCGTCGAGGTGGGGCTGAGCATCGGGTCGGCGGTCTCCGGTGACGGGTCGTCCGACCCCGACCTGCTGCTGCGCGAGGCTGACGCCGCCATGTACCGGGCGAAGTCGGCCTCACGCCGACGATGACGGATTCCGTGGAGAAAGTGACGTGACGACCGATCAGCCCGGCCAGCTCGCCAGGTGGGGACATGCCGAGGCGTGGCACGAGCAGTGGACCGATCTCAACCACTTCCTCATGGTGTACAAATTCGGACTCGCTGAGATCAACACGAAGATCACGATCCTGGCCGAGGAACTCACCCACCGGGGGTCCGGCAACCCGATCGAACACGTCAGCCCGCGCCTGAAGTCCCCGGCGAGCATCACGGCGAAGGCCCGCCGACTCAACTGCCCGCTGCACTTCGACGACATGCGCGCCCGGATCCGTGACATCGCCGGCATCCGGATCGTGTGCAGTTTCGTCTCCGACGTCTACACGGTCGCGAACATGCTCACCCGCCAGCCCGATGTCAACCTCGTCGTCACCAAGGACTACATCGCCAAACCGAAGCCGAACGGGTACCGGAGCCTGCACCTGATCGTCGAGATCCCGGTCTTCATGTCCGACCGGGTGGTCGCCGTGCCGGTCGAGGTGCAGCTGCGTACGGTCGCGATGGACTTCTGGGCCAGCCTCGAGCACAAGATCTACTACAAGCACGACCCGGACGTCGTCCCGCCGCGCCTGCGTGACGAGCTCACCGCCGCCGCCGAGGACGCCGCGCGCCTGGACCTGCGGATGGAACGCCTGCACCGCGAGATCCACGGCCCCAGACGCTGACCGCCGGTCGCCTACCGCTGCCTCAGCCGCTCGGAGACACCAGTACCGCCCAGCCGCCCAAACACCACCTCCGCCTGGACGGCACCGCTGTCTCGGGACGGCTGAGACAGCAGCAGGTGACAGCTGGTTGGCGCCGCGGGGGTGGGCGGCCACGTCGTTGGGGCAGCCCCGGTTCATGCTGGTGCGGTCGGGGGAGCGATGGCCGTACGAGAAAGGGGTGGTCCTTCAGCGGAGGCCGAGGGATGCGAGGATGGACCGGATCGCAGCGCCGGTGGGCCGGAGGATCTCGTCGCGCACCCAGCGGGAGGCCGGCGCGACCACATGGCGCCAGAGGGCGCCGAAGGTCCAGTGCCAGGTGACCGCGACCGCGATGCCGATCGGGCGGAGCAGCCAGCGGTAGACCTGACGGAACAGCCAGGACGTGCCCCGCCAGCCGGCCGTGAGGAACCACAGCAGGGCGCGGCCGACCGGCGCCAGGATCCACTTCCAGAGGAAGACGCAGGTCACCGCAATGGCCCGGCCGATCGGGCGCAGAACCCAGCGGTAGAACAGGCGGGCGACGGGAACCATGGCGTGCTCCCAGAGCCACTGCACCGGCACGCCGATGACCAGCACCGGAACCGCCATGATCCAGCCGATCAGCTTGACCAGCGCGTTGCCGAGCCAGCGCAGCGCCGGGAACAGCAGGGTGCGCCACAGCCAGGTCAGCGGGATGGCGACCAGGTATTTCCACAGCCAGGCCAGCGGGATGACGACCAGATGCTCCCAGAGCCAGAGCAGCGGGACGATCAGGTAGCGGTACAGGAAACCACCGACCGCGGAGAGCGCCATGCCGAGCAGTCGGAACGGCAGCACCACCACGACCGCGATCGCCCGTAGCGGCCACAGCAGCCAGGCGGGGGCGGACTCGGCGGACGGGTCGGTTCTCGGCATCGGCCCAGGTTAGCGGACACCTCAAAGCCCGATGATCATAAGATCGTCGATCGTGAGAAGCGTCGCGGACATCGAGGAGCACGCGGTCGGTGCGTGGCCGGCCACCCATGCCGAGAGAGCGGATGGCTGGCTGCTGCGGCACACCCCCGGTGTCGGCAAGCGCCGTAACAACTCGGCGTTGCCGCCGCCCGGCGCCGCCGGCGGGATCGACGCGGCCGAGCGGTTCTACCGGGAACGCGGCATGCCGGTGATCGTGCAGGTCAGCCCGGCCGAGGAGCACGAGGCCCTGGACGGGGTGCTGGCCGCGCGCGGATACCGCTACGAGGCGCCGACCCTGGTGCTGACCGCGGCGCCCGGCGAGGTCATGCGGCCGGTGCCGGAGGTGACGATCAGCACCGGGCTCACCAGCGGGTGGCGGTCCGCCTACGGCAACGACGCCGTGAGCGAGCACGTCCTCGACCGGATCGCTCCGGCAACCGGGTTCGCCTCGATCGTCGTGGACGGTTCGATCGCGGCGCTCGGGCTGTTCGTGGTGGACGGCGGGATCGGCGGTGTGTTCTGCATGGCCACCGACCCGCGGCACCGGCGGCGCGGCCTGGCCGAGGCGATCCTGCGGGCGGGGGCGGCCTGGTCGGCCGAGCGGGGCGCCGAGCTGCTCTACCTGCAGGTCGAGGGGGAGAACGCGGCGGCACGCCAGCTGTACGCGAAGGTCGGCTTCCAACATTCACACAGCTACCACTACCGGGTGTTCCGTTAGGATGGCCGGACGAGGCGAGGAGCGGTCGATGATCGAAGCGGGCATGCTCGGTCGTCTCCGCCCGGGTGATCACGCCTGCGTGGTCGTGGACGACGACGGTTCCCGGCTGCGCAGCCTCGCCACCTACGTCAGCGCCGGGCTCCGCGACGACGAGCGCATCCTCTACTTCGGGCCGGATCACGAGCGGCTCGCCGCCGACCTGGTCACAGCCGGTGTGGACGCTCCCGGCGCGATCCGGCGGGGACAGCTCGAGATGGTGACGGCCGAAGAGTCGTACCTGGCCTCGGGCACTTTCCACCCGGAGTCGGCGATGGCCGGGTGGCGGGTCGAGGCGGCCCGCGCCCGCGCCGACGGTTTCCGGAGTCTGCGGGCGATCGGCGACATGTCCTGGGCGGCGCGCCCGCGACCCGGCGCCGACCGGCTCGCCTGGTATGAGGCGAACGTCAACCGGGTCTTCGCCGAACGGCAGGCCATGGCGATCTGCCTGTACGACCGGCGGCTGTTCAGCCCGTCCGAACTGCAGCGCATGACGTGGGCGCATCCGGCCGCCGTCGACCGGCACACCGGTGCCGACGTCGAACCGGCCCTGCGGTTCACCCGCGTGGCCGAGCCACCGGGCATCCGCCTGCAGGGTGAGGTCGACCTGGCGAACCGGCAGGCCTTGCGGGCCGTCCTGGAGAACCTGGCCGAGGACACCGCGGCAGGCGACCGGCCACTCATCGTGGACGTGTCCGACCTGCGGTTCGCCGACAGTGCGGCGGTGCGGATCCTGCTGAGGGCGGCGGTCGCCGGTGCGCCCCGGATGCGGGTGGCGGGCTGCACGCCGGGCATGCGGCGGCTGCTCGCGTTCAACGGCGCCGAAGTGGTCGTATGACGCTCGACCACCCGGCGCTGCTCTACCGGGACCTTTCTGAGTACCGGACCGTCCTCAGCGGGTTCGCCCGGCACGCGGTGGCGGCCGGGGATGCCGTGCTGGTCGCGGTGCCCGGACCGAACCTGGCAGTGCTGCGGGAGGCACTGGTCGGCCTGGACCGGGCGGTGTCCTTCACCGACATGACCGAGGCCGGCCGCAATCCCGGCCGCATCATCCCCGGCGTGCTGCTGGCGTTCGCCGCCGCGCACCCCGGCCGCCGGACGTCGATCATCGCCGAGTCGCTGTGGCCCGGCCGGACAGAACTCGAACGGCCCGCCTGCGCCCAGCACGACGCGCTGGTCAACGCGGTCTTCGCGGGCCGCGACACGGCGATCATCTGCCCGTACGACGCGACCCGTCTGGACGGCGCCGCGATCGCCGAGGCGGGGCGGTCCCACCCGGCCATGATCGTCGACGGTGTGCGGAGGGCCAGCGTGGCCTACACCGATCCGATCGTCACGGCGGCCCGTTCGAACCGTCCACTGCCCGGCCCGCCGGACGGGGCCGTCCGGATGCGCTACGCCGAACCGGCCGACCTCGGTGCGGTCCGCCGGTTCGCCGCCGAGCACGCCGCCAAGGCCGGTCTGGCCGAGACCCGCGGTGAGGACCTGGTCAGCGCGGTCAACGAACTGGCGGAGAACACTCTGGTGCACACCGCCGGCGGGGGCACGCTGACCGTCTGGGCGGACCGCGGCCAGTTCGTCTGCCGGATCGCCGACCAGGGACATCTGGCCGACCCGCTGGCCGGGCGGATCCCACCGGCCAGCCGAACCGAGGGCGGTCGCGGCCTGCTGCTTGCCCATCACCTCTGCGATCTGGTGCGTGTCCACACCGTGCCGGGCGCCACCACGTTCCATCTGTACATGGACGTTCCGCCCGGTGTTGGTCCCTGAGGTCACCGCATGCGGAATGCCAGCCAGGTCGTGACGGCGCCCGCCACCAGCAGCCCGATGTCGAGACCGATCAGCCGTACCGGGCCCATCGGGATGCGGTCGACCCGGCCCGAATACACCCTCATCCCGACCGGCACGAGCCTCATCCCGCCCGCGCTGGCCCTGGCCGACTGGGCCATCGACCATGTGCCGGCCATCGAAGCGAGCCGGACGGCCTACGAGTCGCGGCCCGGCCGGGGTTGACCGGCCGGGCCGATGCCCATCTCAGCGGCAGGCGGATCCGTTGAGGGTAATCAGCTCCGGCGACGGGTTGGGGCCGCCGGGCGTTGTGGCGTTGAAGCCGAAATACACTGTCTGCCCCGGCTGAATCCGCCGGTTCCTGGTGACGTTCTTGCTGGTCACCGTTGCGCCGTCCTGCGTCGCCGCCGCCGACCACGCCTCCCGCAACCGCTGGCCGCCGAGGAACGCGAACCGTGCGGTCCACCCGTCGATCACCGTGGTCCCGGTGTTGGTCAGGGTCACCTGGGCGGTGAAGCCGCCGTTGCCCTGCCAGGGGCCGTAATTGCTGTAGGTCGCGTCGCAGGACACGCCGCCGGCCTGCTGACCGGTGCCCTGATCGGCGAGGAACGAGGACACCCACGCGAGTGCCGAGTTCCAGTTGATCGCCACCTCGTTCGTCGCGTACGACTCGATGTGGTCGACGTAGCAGAACATCGGCTTGCAGCCTTCCAGCAGATCCTTGGCGTACGGATCGTCGAGGCTCGCGTTGGCACCGCCGGCGAGCGAGCCGGCCGGCGGATGCGGCGTACTCGCGTCCGCCTGGTGGGCGAAGATTCGGCTGTGCTGGTTCTGCGAGAACTTTTCGCCCCAGCCGGTGACGTACGACTGGTTCAGCGCGTTGCGGCCGAAGATGTAGTCGACGCCCTGCAGCGCCCCGTCCCGGTACTTGACGTCACCGGTCAGGTCGTACGCGGTGGCCAGCACCTGGACGTTGTTCAGGACGTTGCTGTTCGCACCCCAGAAGTAGCTGCCCGCGTTGCCGGGCATGGGCAGGCCGTACGCCTGCGCCCGCAGGGTCTCCAGGTAGCGGTCGGCGGCCGCCGCGACCGACTGCCGCACGCGCTGCCGGTCGGCCTGCGGAAGCAGGTTGGGCACCGTGGCCAGGTCGAGCCGGCCGAGGGCGGCGGTGCTGCCCCAGCCGAAGCCGGTGGCGGCGAAGACGTCACCGGTGTGATGCGGGCTGGCCGTGAGGTCGTTCAGGAACGCCTGCTCGGCGGTGCTCAGGTACAGCTCCGCGGCGGCCCAGTAGAACTCGTCACTGACGTCGTTGTCGCCGTACCCGCCGCCACCGCCGCCGAGGTCCTGGGCGATCTTGGCGGGGTTCGCCTTCGCCGCGGTGTACGCCGTGCGCGCCACGCTCAGGCACCGGCCGGCGAACGCCGCGTCGTAGGGAGCGAACAGCCGCGCGCACTGTGCCGCGGTCGCCGCCAGGTTGAGCGTGGCCGCCGTCGACACCGGGTGCAGTTCACGCTGCTCCGGGTCGTCCTCGGGCTGCATCGGGATGCCGGTCCAGTTGGCGTCGTGCATCTTGTGGTGGGCCATTCCGGCGAACTGCCTGCCGGCCGGCACCTGCATCCGCATCAGGAACTCCAGCTCCCAGCGGGCCTCGTCCAGGATGTCCGGCACCTTGTTGCCGCGCTCGGGCACCCGCAGCGTGCTGTCCGCAAGTGCGGCGCCGTGCCCCGCCGTGGGCGCGGTCTTCGTGCGTTCGAAGGTGCTCATCAGCTGCTGCACGGCGATGCCACCGTTGACCACATATTTGCCGTGGTCACCCGCGTCGTACCAGCCGCCGCGGACGTCGAGCCGGTAGTCGCAGGAGCCGGCCCGGCACGGCACGTCGGTGTCGCCGCGGTTCGGTGCGACGCCGAGATGTCCGGCGGGGCGGGCGTACTCCTCGCCGACCAGGTCACCGTCGATCTCGATGCCACTGCGCTGGATGTAGAAGAACTGCAGGGCGTCGGAGCGCAGCTGCTGGTAGACGGTGCCGGAGATGTCGAACGGGTGGCTGGTCTGCCCGTCGGCGACAAGCGTGTATCCGGTGCCGGCGGTGCGGAAGGAACTGAAGTCGATGCTGTGCACGTTCTGCCCGGACGCCGGATCAACTCCGCGCGGCGTGCTGGTGCCGTCGGCGACCACGTCCCCGCCGGCGTTCTTCAGCTGCCAGGCGAGGGCCTCGGTGTCGTCGGTGACCACGGTCGCGTTCTTCGGCCCGGCGGGCAGATAGCCGACCTGGTTGACCCGGACCCGCGGTCCGGTCTCCGGCACATAGGGCGGCTCCTCCGCCCCGCCGATCAGGGAGACGTTGTCCAGGCACAGCGTGTACGCCGCCGCGCTGCCACCCACCTGGAAGGCGACCTGGCCCGCGGTGGTGTCGGCGGAGGCGGTGAAGGTGTACTCGAAGTGCTGCGGGCTCGCGGTGAGCACGACGTCCCGGGACAGGAACGAGGTGTACGGCTCCGCACCGAGCTGCACGTTCGCCCGGATCGTGGCCCCCGGCGTGGCGGAGGCGTCGAACGCGAACGTGTACGACGAGCCGGCCACCAGCGGGACACCGTTCTGCCCGATGCCGGCGTCCCAGGGGTTGGCCAGTCCGGCCGGAACCGCCGAGCACAGTCGCCCGTCGTCCACCCCGGTGGACGTGGTTCCGTACGAGTACCAGCCCGAGGTGCCGTCGGCGAAGTTGCCGTTCTCGATCTGTTCCGGACCGTCCGGGGGCGTCACGGCGTCGTCGCTGGTCAGGCTGACGTCGTCCAGGCAGAAGGTGAACCCGTCGGCGCTGCCGCCGAGCTGGAAGGTCAGCGTGCCGTTGGGGGAGTCGATGCCGGCGGTGAACTCGTACTCGAAGGTCTGCGCTTCGGCGGTGAGCGCGACGGCACGTGACAGCGCCGTGGTGTACGGCGCCTCGTTGAGCTGGACGTTGGCTCGGACACTGACGTCCGCACTTGCCGACGCGCTGAAGCTGAGGGCGTAGGCGGCTCCGTCGATCAGCGGGACGCTGTTGTGGCCGAGACTGACGTCCCAGGCGTTGGTGGTCCCGCCGGGGACGTCAGCGCAGAGCCGCCCGTCGACGATCGACGTGGGCGCGTTCTCGGTGGACCACCAGCCCGTGGAGCCGGAGGCGAACGTGCCGTTGGGGATGTGCTGGACCGGCTCGGCGGAGGCGGGGGCAGCTGTCAGAAGACTCAGCGCGAGGGTGGCCGCTACGCCTGCCGCGAGCAAGGCGGTGACGTCTCGCCGTCGATATGGATTCACAGAGGTCCTTCCGGTGGCATCACCGACCGATGATGGGAGCGCTCCCAGTAGGTATCGATTGTTACGAGCGGATTAACCTCTGTCAATCAACGGGCCGGCGTCCGCCAGCGGTGGGAGTCCTCGCCGGTCCGCGAGCTACTGTGTACGGCCGGGGATGTCGCACCACCGTTGTCGAAAGGGCACTCAGGTGACCACGGAACTCGTTGTCGATCTACGAGGCACGCGGATCGAGACGATCGACGACTTCTGGGATGCGGTGTCCGGCCCTTGCGAGCTTCCCTCCTGGTTCGGACGCAATGTCGACGCCTGGCGCGACACGATCCAGGCGCGGGGCATCTCGAACCTGATCGACCGCCATGACACCCTGGTCGTCCACGTCGACGGGACCACGGGCTTCTTCTCCCGAAAAGGCCGGGAGGTCAGAGACTTGCGGAGCACCTTCGCCGGGCGCCGGTCACGGCTGGTGGTACACCACTCCGCCAAGGCTGCCGGCGGAGCGTGAGTGTCCTGCATGATCCGCGTCGGCGGACGTCCGGAGACGGAGTGAGCTTGCGGAACCACGATGCCGACCCGGCGGAAACCGGGTGCGGCCTCGTCAGCCCTCGCGCCACTCGCCGGAGGTGAGGTGGGAGCCGGCCTGCGGGCCCATCAGCAGCATGCCGCCGTCGACGACCCAGGAGGCGCCGGTGACATAGGCGGCCTCGGGTGAGGCGAGCATGGCGATCACCGCAGCGACCTCGTTGGCGTCGCCGGGCCGGCCCACCGGGATACCGGGACGTGCCACCGTGTGCGGATCGACGTCCTCGTTGCCGGTCATCGCCGTGGCGATCTCCCCCGGGGCGACCGCGTTCACGGTGATTCCGGAGGCCGCCAGTTCCTGGGCCATAACCTTGGTGAGCAGGCCCAAGCCGCCTTTCGCCGCGCAGTACGCGCCCGATCCGACCCGTGGGGCATGCTCGTGCACGCTCGTGACATTGATGATGCGGCCGCCGCGGCCGGTGGCGAGCATCCGGCGGGCGGCGCGCTGGGCACAGAGGAACGGGCCGTCCAGGTCGACGGCGAGGACCTCCCGCCAGTCCTCCCAGCTGGTGTCGACGACCGGGGTGGAGATACCGGTGCCGGCGCAGTTCACCAGCACCCCCAGGCCGCCGAGAGCGCCGGCCAGGTCGTCGATGACCTCGGCGGCGCCCGGCAGCCGGACCAGGTCCAGCTGGCGGATCTCGCAGCGGCGGCCGGCGTCGCGGACCTTCGCGGCCACCTCCCGCGCGCCGGTGTCGTCGCCGCGGTACGTCACGCCGACGTCGAAACCGGCCTTGGCCAGGGCGACGGCGGTGGCCTCGCCGATGCCGGAGTCGGAGCCGGTGACGATCGCCACCCGGTCATAGTCATGGAATCGCTGGGGCATGCGGGCCGGATACCCCCGGCAGGAACCGGCACACACCGAGTACGGGAAAGCATCCGCAGCGCGAGAGCCGGACCCTGGTCGATCGTGCGGTATATGGACCTGATGTGCGCCTTGACGGTGTTGACCGGGACGCCGGGGTCGGCGGCGATCTCCGCGGCGGTCAACATGGTGGGCAGGTAGCGAACGGTCCGTACCCGGAGAACCGGGTTTCGCTAATCGAAAACGGTCGACCAGTCGTCCTTGATGCTGACCACCGTCCAGCCGTGACGGCCCGCGTCGTCCAGGGCCTGCTCGGCGCCGGCGGTGTAGTCGAACTCGCGCTCCTTGTCGTCATGCCGCACGAGCAGGCGCAGGAACGGCTTGGTCGCATGCTGTGCGAACTGGAGCATCGGGATGTCGCCGTTGGAGTTGCCGGCGGCGAGCAGTGGCCGGCGGCCGGTGCGGCATTGCCGCGGTGGCGCTGGCCTTCGCCGGGACGGCGGCCGGCATTGTCATCTGGCCGGCCTATCTCGCCGGAGTGCCGGACAACACCGGAATGGGCGTGGTGTGCGGCCCGGACGGCCGGGGTTACCGTGACGTGCCGGCGTACGGTGGCCTGCCGCCACATCCGATCATCGTGCAGGCGGTTCCTCCCGCCCGCCTGCCCTCGGATGCCGCCCCGGCCTGGCAGTGGCACGACATCCGCGACACCGGCGTCCTTCAGCTCGCCGCGTGTGTGCGACTGCTCAGCGATACGCCCAGCGGCGAGTTCTGCAGCTACACCAGGGGACTGCCGCAGGTCGCCGAACAGCAGGAAGTGCGGACCGCCCGGTACGAGATCACCGTCTTCGAGCTGCGTACCCATCGGGTGATCGACCGCCAGGAGATGGTCGGCGACCACGACGCCTGCCCCGAGTACAAGCTCGCTGATAAGGCCGTGTACACGGGCTTGAGCGACGCCCAACTGCACGCGGCACTCGACCGCCACGTCGACAGGCCTGGATAGCACCGCGGGCACCGACCGGCACCGACCGTGCCGTCAGGCGGGGCGGGCGGCGAGGATCTGCTCGCGGAGGATGTCGGCGTGGCCGCAGTGCTGGGCCAGTTCGCGCAGCAGATGCAGGTAGATCCAGCGCAGCGGCAGCGGCCCGCGACGGTTGCCGGTCACCACGTCGTCCAGGCTCAGCGCCGCCGCGGCCTGCCGGGACGCCGCGCAGGCGGCGCGGTGGGCGGCCCGCACGCTGTCGATGGTGTCGCCGTCGTCGAGGGCGAACGACTCGCCGGGCGTGTCCGGGATGCCGATCTCGCTGCGCGGCCGGCCGGTGAACGCCTCGTCGAACCACACCTTCTCGACGAATCCGGCGTGCTTGACGAGGCCGAGCAGGGTGGTCCGGGACGGGACCAGCCGGCGCCGTGCCTCCTCCTCGGTCAGGCCGTCGAGGCTGTCGTGCAGGGCCGAGCGGTGGTCGTCGAGGAACGACTCCCATTGGACCCGGAGCGGCTGATCGATGACGTCGTCCATGGGCACCCGCCCACCCTCCCATGCGGGATCGCCCCGTCGCCGGCACCCCCGCATCGTCGCGTGTCGCCACGCCGGGTGCGGCGGAGGCGTCCTACGGGGACAGTGCGGTGTCCGCTGATGCGGCCCAGGCGAGCAGGCGGTCCAGGTGGGAGCCGCTTTCGTCGGTGGTGGTCTCGGCCGTGCCGGCGACCAGTTCGCCGCCGGTGCCGTCGATGGTGATCAGGACCCCTTCGGGCAGGGTGCGGCCGGAGGTCAGGATCTGCCCGGAGGCCAAGTCCACGGTGAGCCCGGCGGCGCCGACGATCGCCGCCTTGCCCATCGCGCGGGCGACGACGGCGGCGTGGCTGGTGGGGCCGCCGACGGTCGTGACGATGCCGGCGGCCGCCGCCAGGCCGTGCATGTCGAGAGGGGACGTGTGCGGCCGGACCAGGATCACCGGGCCGTCGGCGGCCATCCGGGCGGCCCGGTCGGCGGTCACCGCGATCCGGCCGGTTGCCACGCCGGGGCTGGCGCCGGTGCCGCGGGCGATCACGTCCAGGTCGTCGGTGATCAGGATCCTGGGGGTACGCGCCGCGCGGATCTGCCGTGCCGAGACGCGCCGCACGGCCGTCGCCCGGTCGATGATCCGTTCGTCGGCGAGGTCGACCGCGACCCGTACCGCCGCGCGCCCGGCCAGTCCGCCCGGCCGTACCTGCAGGAACCACAGCCGGCCGGACTCGAAGGTGAACTCGACGTGGCAGACGTCGCGGTAGTGCCGTTCCACCCGGTCCAGGCCGTCGAGCAGGGCCGCCCACACCGCCGGTTCGCGCTGTTCGAGCTCGCCCAGCGGCCGGGTGGCGACCCGCCCGGAGACGACGTCCGTGCCGGGACGCTCGAACAGCACGTCACCGTACGGATGTCTGGCGCCGGTACTGGGATCACGGCTGAACGCGACGCCGCTGCCGCTGTGCTCGTCACGGTCGCCCGACACCATCGCCTGGACGACCACCGCGGTGCCCAGGTCGTGGGGAATGCCGTGCAGTTCACGGTACGTGACAGCGCGCGGCAGCAGCCATGACGAGAAGACGGCCTCGACCGCGGCCCGCAGGTCCGCCGAGCGCGGATCCACGTCGAGGAAGGTGTCCATCATGCCGGGCATCGACACGGCCGCCCCGGACCGCACGGACACGAGCGCGGCCCGGAGGTCGCGTGCCGCGGCGTCGAGACCGTCCGGGAACGTGCCGTCGCGCAGATAGGCCCGGCAGGCCGCGGGCGGGATCACGAAGCCGGGCGGCACCGGCAGGCCGAGCCGCATCAGCGTGACGAGCCCGTGCCCCTTGCCGCCGAGCACCCCGGGTCCCGCCGGGTCGCCGGGGGACAGTGGACGGATGCCGGTCATCGCGGGATGCCCAGGGTGACCAGAAGGTCTTCGTGCAGCTGGAACCACACGTTGTGGTAAGACGTGGTGGTGTCGGCCAGGTGCTCCAGCTCGCCGGCCGTGGCCCGCGCGAGTGCCGCCGTCAGCCGTTCCCGGTAACGCGCGAACCGGGGCAGCGCGGTCCCGAGGTCGGCGCAGACGTCCGCCGCCCGCCGGTCGAGGTCGGCGAAGCGGGCCAGCACCCGGGCGTCGTAGCCGGCGTCGGTGTGGTCGTTGACCTCGGTCACCCCGTGGACCGGCCGCATGTGCCAGGCCGTGCACAGGTCCAGCAGTTCCGGGTTGAGCACCAGGAAGCGTTCGAACGCACCGGTGACCGCGTCCCGGGTGCCGGCCGCCGCGAGTTCCGCGGCGACGAGCCGGGCGTCCTCCGATTTGCCGGCCTCGGTCAGGCCCCAGCCGCCGAACGGGCCGGGAGTGCGGGTGACGAGGCCTTCGACGGCGAGGTCGATGAGCCGGGACTCGGCGTCGGCCTCGGTCAGGGCGGCGGCGTCGGCGACGCGGGCCGGGTCGGTGAAGCCGAGGCAGCGCAGGGTGTGCAGAACGAGAAGGTCGGTCACGGCGCGACCGCCACGGCGTGCCCGGCTCCCCGGCCGGACGCGCGGGCCACGATCCGGCCGTCCCGGATGCGGACCGCGGTCTCGGTGTCGTCGGTGATCGCAGCGCCGGCTGCCGCGGCGAGCGCCGGGCCGTCGTCGAGCTCGATGTGCAGCGGCGCGGCAGCCACCGGTGGGAACGCCCGCCGCAGGCAGGCCGTGAACTCGGTGATCCGCAGCCGGACGAGTGCGCCGGTCTCGGCCGGGTCGCCGGAGACGACGGCCACGGTCACCCGTTCACCGCCGGCGGCCCGGACGGCCTCCTCCGCGGCGCCGAGGCGGGCCGAGCCGAGAATCACGAGCACCCCGTCGTCGGCCACGCCGTCCGCCGGATGCCATGGGTCGTCGCGGGGCTCGGCGTCCCGTACGAAGGGGAGATGGGGTGGATCCCACTCGTCGTGCAGCGTGGTGCGCGCCAGGTGTCCGCAGGCCTGGGTGACGTCGAACGGGTCGCCGAAACCGGGAGCCGTTCCGGCCAGGTGGTCGGCACCGTGCAGCAGGGTGAGGATCAGCTCGGCCAGCCGCACCCGGCGGCCGGCGACCGGCGGGCAGGCCTCCAGAGCCAGGCCCAGCATCAGGCTCTCCAGCCGGGTGATCGCGGCGAGGACAGCGCGGCCGGACCGGTCGTCGAAGACCCCGGTCACCGAACGGGACCGCAGCCGGCCCGCGGCCGCGCTGTCACCGGCCAGCGGGAGCCGCTCGAGCCAGGTGCGGGCGAACGCCTCGGCCGCGGCGCCGGCCTCGAGCCGCCCGGATGTCGCGGTGGCCGGAAGCGGGGACGCGTGCGGTGACGTGTGGTCGAGCAGCACCGCCATGTAGAGCGAGCGTTTGCTCGTGAAGTTCGAATACACCGCACCGCGGGTGAGATCGGCGCGAGCCGCTATCCGGTCGACCTTGGCATCGGCATAGCCGTGCTCGGCGAACTCCTCCACCGCCGCGTCGAGCACGGCGGCCCGCGTCCGCGCCTGTTGCTGCACCCTCGTCAACCGGACCATGCCGTCAAGATACACCGGCCATCCCGATGATAAGAACATCCGAATATTCGGGTGACGGTGGCCGGGAGACCGGTTAGCCTCCTCGGCATGTTCATGGGACTTGCCTTCGTGAGGATCCGCAGCGCCCGCTGACGGCGGCGCGACCTGCACGATTGATCCGCCGCCGTCTCGGTGTCATGCCGGGCGGCCGTTTCCGGCTACCCGGCTCATCCTCGAGCTGCGGAGCACACAGCACCATGTCCCTTGCGCATCTTCGTGCCGACGACGTCACCGTTCGTCTCGGCGCCCGCCTGGTCCTCGATGCGGTTTCCGTCACCGTCCCGGCCGGTTCCCGGCTGGCCGTCGCCGGCGAGAACGGGCGGGGCAAGACCACCCTGCTGCACGTCCTCGCCGGACTGATCACACCCGACTCCGGTTCGGTGCGGCGGTCCGGCACGATCGGCCTCGCCGCCCAGGCCTTGCACGCCCATCCGGGCGACACGGTCGGCACCCTGACCGGTGCCGCGCTGCGCGAGTCGCTGGAGGCGCTCGCCGCCCTGGACGAGGCGGCCACCGAGCTGGCCGCGGATCGGGCCGGCGCCGGCGACCGGTACGCGTCCGCCCTGGACACCGTCACCCGGCTGGACGCCTGGGACGCCGAACGCCGCGTCGACATTGCGCTGGAAGCCCTCGGCGCGTGCACCGACCGGAGCCGTGAGCTGCGTACCCTCTCGGTGGGCCAGCGCTACCGGG
This sequence comes from Actinoplanes sp. NPDC023801, assembly GCF_040639655.1. Classification (NCBI taxonomy): domain Bacteria; kingdom Bacillati; phylum Actinomycetota; class Actinomycetes; order Micromonosporales; family Micromonosporaceae; genus Actinoplanes; species Actinoplanes sp. NPDC023801. The sequence continues at coordinate 25,669 of NZ_JBFAAI010000018.1, forward strand.
TGCGCCTGGCGTGCCTGCTCGGGGCGTACCACGATCTGCTCCTGCTCGATGAACCCACCAACCACCTGGACGCCTCCGGCCTGGCCTTCCTGACCGCGCGGCTGCGTGCGCACCCCGGCGGCATCGTCCTGGTCAGCCACGACCGGCAGTTGCTGCGCGATGTCGCCCACGAGTTCCTCGACTTGGACCCGAGCCGGGACGGCCGGGCCCGGACGTACGCCGGCGGCTACGACGCATGGCAGCGGGGCCGCCGGCGGGACCGGGAGCGATGGTCGCAGGAGTACGACGAGCAGCAGGCCGAGCATCGCCGCCTGACCGAGGCGGTCGACCGGGCACGGTCCCGGCTGCGTACCGGCTGGCGTCCGGACAAGGGCGTCAACAAGCACAGACGTCAATCCCACACGCCGGGCGTGGTGCAGGCCCTCAACCGGGAGCGGGAGGCTCTCGAGGCGCACCCGATCACCGTTCCGGAGCCGCCACCGGTGCTGCGCCCGCCGGAGCCGGACACCCGCAAAGGCGTGCCGCTGCTACGTGCCGAGGAGGTCCGGGTGCCCGGCCGGCTGGACCGCCCGGTGACCCTGTCCCTCTCCGGCGGTGACCGCCTGCTGGTCACCGGTCCGAACGGCGCCGGTAAGTCCACCCTGTTGTCGCTGCTCGCCGGTTGCCTGCGGCCGGTGACCGGGGTGGTCCACCGCTCCGCGGACGCGGACGTCGCCCTGGTCGCCCAGGAGGTCCCGGAGTGGCCGGCCGACGCCACCCCGGACCGGCTGCTGGCCGGGCGCGGCACGATGGGGCTGCTGGACGCGGAGGCGCTGGGTACTCCGGTGCGGTTCCTGTCGCAGGGCCAGCAGCGCCGCCTCGACCTCGCTCTGCAGCTGGCGGGCGGCCCGGATCTGCTGATCTTCGACGAGCCCACCAACCATCTGTCGTCCACCCTGGTCGACGAGCTGACCGGAGTCCTGCTGTCCACTCCGGCCGCGGTCGTGGTCGCGACCCACGACCGCAGGCTGCTGGCCGACCTGGCCACCTGGCCCCGCCTGCATCTCGGCCCGGCGTAGCGGGGTCCCCGGGCGGTACGGGTGCGCCGGACCGCCCGGGGACGTCAGGCGTCAGCGGGTCCGGAGATCTGTCCCATGAGGCTCGTCATGTCGGGCGACACCCACTCCTCCGCTATCTTGTCGCCTTCGACGCGGTAGATGTCGATGCTGGTGAACGCGACCTGCCGGCCGGTGGGCGGCACACCCTGGAACAGGCCGGTGTGTGTGCCGCTGAATCGCAGGCGCACCGCGACCTTGTCGCCGGCACCGAAGATGTCCTCGATGGTGATGCGGAGGTCGGCGAAGCCGTCGCGCATCGCCTGGACGCCGAGCTTCCAGATGTCCCGGCCGTACAGCGGATCGGGCAGTCCGGGGAGGTTGACGACGAAGTTCTCGGTGAGCTGTTCAGCGCACGCGTCGAGGCTGCCGTGCTGCAGTGTCTCGAAGGCCTTGCGTACGACCGTGACGTTCTCCGTCATCGTGATCGCCCCTTCCGAAGCGTCCGGTTGCAATACGACTGCACTGTAACCGTGATGACAATACGATCGCAATGCCAAAACATCGGCCATGCCGGTACGGGGCACGGCGGCACGCGCATGGTCAGACGTGGTAACCGCTGACGGCACCGCCCAGGCGCTCGGCCATGCCGGCCAGCTCGGCGGCGGTGCTGCGGGCCTCGCCGGCGCTCCGGGTGGTCTGGTTGGCGGTGGTGGCGACATTGGTGATGTCGGCGGCGATGGTTCCGGAGCCGTTGGCGGCCTGCGCCACGTTGCGGCCCATCTCGCCGGTGGTGGCGGTCTGTTCCTCGACGGCGGCCGCGATGGTGGTGGCGTAGTCGTTGATCTGGGCGATCACGTCACCGATGTCGCCGATCGCGGCGACCGCGGCGTCGGTGTCGGACTGGATGGCGGAGATCCGCTTGCTGATGTCCTCGGTGGCCCGGGCGGTCTCCTGAGCCAGGTCCTTGACCTCGGAGGCGACGACCGCGAAACCCTTGCCGGACTCGCCGGCGCGGGCGGCCTCGATGGTGGCGTTGAGGGCGAGCAGGTTGGTCTGTTCGGCGATGCTGGTGATCGCGTTGATCACCTCGGTGATCTCGGCACTGGCCTGGCCGAGTTTGGCCATCGTGTCGCTGGTGCGCTGGGCCGCGGTGGTGGCCGTGCCGGCGACCTGGGCCGCGTCGCCGGCGCTGGTGGCGATCTCGCGGATGGAGGCGCTCATCTCCTCGGTGCCGGCGGCGACGGTCTGCACGTTGGAGGAGATCACCTCGGCCGCCGCGGAGACCGAACCGGCCTGGTCGGCGGTGGTCTGGGCGGAGCGGGTGAGTTCCTCCGCGATGACGGACAGCCGGTCGGACGTGGTGGCCAGGGCGGCGGCGTCGTCGCGGACGTGCCGGACCGTGGTGGCGACGGTGGACGCCGTGCTGTTGAGTGCCTTCGCCAGTTTGCCGATCTCGTCGGTGCCACTGATCCGGGCGCGGGCGGTCAGGTCGCCGTCGTCGATGTGGCGCAGCACGTCGACGCACTGGGCCATCGGCCGGGTGATGCCCCGGGCGAACAGGATCGCGACGACCGCGCCGATCAGCAGGACGATCACGATCGCGGTGATGATGACGGCCCGGCCCGTGCCGTAGGCGTCGACGGCGTCCTGGTGAGAGGTGGTGGCGTCGGCGACGGCCGCTTCGGAGAGCGCGGTGAGGGCGTCGCGCATCTCGGCGATCAGCGGCTGGAGATCGTTCTCCCGGACCGCCCGTACCCGCGGCAGGTTGCCCGCCTCGGCGAGAGGGAACAACTGGTCCGTCACGATTGTCAGGTAGTTCTGCCAGGCGTCGCCGAACCTGTCGAGGCTCTCCCGTTCGCCGCTCGTCGCCAGCTCCCGCACCGCGGTGGACTGCGCGGCGACGGCGTCCACCTCGGCGGTGAAGTCCCGCTCCTCGGCGGCCCGGCCGGCGTCGTCGCCGGCCAGCAGATAGCCGAGCGCGCTGATCCGGACCCGGTTGAAGGACGAGCGCAGATCGGCGACGGCCTGCGTCTTCAGGGTCTGTGCGTACTCGCCCTTGCTGGCGGACGCGAGCGTGGACATCTGGCTGAGCGCGAAGACGCCGACGGCACCGCCGAGCACCGCCACCAGCATCACGACCACGAGGATCTTGGTGCCGATGCGCACGTTGCCGGCCAGCCGGGCCGTCGATGGTACGGGCTCGGTCATGACGTCGTTCCCCTCGTCGGCGATTGGCCCCGGAAGGAATCATTCGCCATCCGGCTGGCGGCCACGCCCGATTGCCCCGAAAACTGCTCCGCACTGTGGGCTTCCGACATGACCGGACCGCTGCGGCTGGTGGATTCCGCCATGGATGAGGGTCGTGTGTGACTCGTAGGGTGTGCGGCATGCCGAGCGAGCTCGAGTATCTGGACCTGCTCGCCCGTGAGGCGGCGCTGATCGAGTTCGAACGGCCGGTACTGGCGGCGCGCACCGCGGGCGCGTCCGGAGACCGGCTCGACGAGCTGGAGCGGGCGAAACTGTCCGCCCTCAAGGTGCGGGCGCTGCTCGAACGCCGCCGCCGGCGCGAGGAGGAGCTGTCCGCCCTGTACGACACGGCCGGCGACCTGGCCGGGCTGCGGGACGTGGACGCGGTGCTGCGGGCCATCGTGCACCGGGTCCGCACCCTGCTGAACGTGGACGTCTCCTACATGACGCTCAACGACGCCGAGCGCGGGGACACGTACATGCGGATCACCGACGGCTCGGTGGCGGCCAGTTTCCAGTCGCTGCGGCTGCCGCCCGGCGCGGGGCTCGGTGGGTTGGTGGCGCTGACCGGGGCGCCCTACGCGACGGCGAACTACCCGACCGATCCCCGGTTCCGGCACACCCACGACATCGACGAAGGGGTCGGTGACGAAGGGCTGGTGGCGATTCTGGGCGTACCGATGCGGCTGGGGTCGGCGGTGATCGGGGTGCTGTTCGCCGCCAACCGGGCCGAGCGTCCGTTCGGGCGGGAGGAGGTGGCGCTGCTGTCCTCGCTGGCCGCGCACGCGGCCGTCGCCCTGGACACGGCCCGCCTGCTCAGCGAGACACAGACGGCGCTGACCGAGCTGTCGGCCGCGAACGAGGTGATCCGGGCGCACAGCGCGTCGGTGGAGCGGGCCGCCGCCGCGCACGACCGGATGACCGCGGTGGTGCTGCGCGGGGGAGGGGTCGAGGACGTGGCCGCCGACCTGGTCGGCGTGCTGCAGGGGGCACTGCTGGTGATCGACGCCGACGGCCGGGCGTTGACCACCGCACGAACCCCGGACAGCCCCGCGGACCTGCCGGAACCGGCCGGGGCGACCGTCGACGAGGCGGTCGCCGCGTCCCGTGGTGAGGGCCGCAGCGTGCGCCGCGGTGACCTGATGATCGCCGCGGTGGTGGCCGGTGCCGACAACCTGGGCGCCCTGGTGTTCCGGCCCGACCATCCGCTCACCGACGCCGACCAGCGGATCCTGGAGCGGGCCGCCCAGGTGACGGCGCTGCTGCTGCTGTTCCGGCGGACCGTGGCCGACGCCGAGGCCCAGGTCCGCGGTGACCTGCTGGACGACCTGATCAGCCGGCCGGTCCGCGATCCCGAGGCGGTACGCTCCCGGGCCGCCCGCCTCGGCCTGGACATGGAGGCCCCCTGGGTGGTGGTGGCGGCCGGCGACGACACCGGTGACGGCCTCGGCCAGCGGGCCGCCTCCTGGGCGCGGACGTTCGCGGCCGCACGCCGTGGCCTGGCCATGCCCCGCGACGGCCGGGTCGCGCTGCTGCTTCCCGGCGCCGACCCGGCCGGGACCGCCCGGCTGGTGGCCCGCGAGCTGAGCCGGACGCTGGGCCGGCCGGTCACCGCGGGTGGAGCCGGTCCGGCCCGCGGGACGGCGGCGGTGGCGGGTGCCTACCGGGAGGCCGACCAGTGCCTGAGCGCGCTGATCACCCTGGGCCGGTCCGGCAGCGGCGCGGGCGCGGCCGATCTGGGGTACGTGGGCCTGCTGCTCGGCGACCGCCGGGACGTCGCCGGGTTCGTCGGCGGGGTGGCCGGCCCGGTGATCGACTACGACGCCCGCCGCGGCACCGCCCTGATCCGCACCCTGGAGGCGTACTTCGAGGCCGGCGGTGGACTGGCCCGCGCCGCCGAGACCCTGCACGTGCACGTCAACACGGTCACCCAGCGCCTGGACCGGGTGGCGCAACTACTCGGCGAGGACTGGCAGAGCCCGAACCGGGCGCTCGACCTTCAGCTGGCACTGCGCCTGCACCGGTTGCGCGGCCCCCTGGGTGACGCCCCCACCTGAACGGTCCTCAATGTGTGTGCCCGCTCCATGGGTTCGCGACCGGTGCCGGACGTAGCGTCCCGGTACCACCGAAACCCGTGAACCCCCGGAAGGACCGCCATGGCCACGATCGCCACCGAACGTGCCCCGATAGTCAAGGTCGTCTTCGCGTCGCTGGTCGGCACCGCCGTGGAGTGGTACGACTTCTTCCTCTACGGCTCCGCCGCCGCGCTCGTCTTCGGCACCCTGTTCTTCCCCTCGTCGGACCCGGTCACCGGCACCCTGCTGGCGTTCGGCACCTACGCCCTCGGGTTCGTCGCCCGCCCGCTCGGCGGCATCGTGTTCGGCCACTTCGGCGACCGGGTGGGCCGCAAGAAGATGCTTGTGGTGTCGCTGATGGTGATGGGCGTGGCGACCGTCGCGATCGGACTGCTGCCCACCTACGCCACCATCGGTGTCGCCGCGCCGGTGCTGCTGCTGATCTGCCGCCTCGCGCAGGGCTTCGCGGTCGGTGGCGAGTGGGGCGGTGCGGTGCTGATGGCGGCCGAGCACGGCGACGACGCCCGCCGGGGGTTCTGGTCGTCGTGGCCGCAGGCCGGTGTGGCACTGGGTAACCTGCTGGCCACCGGGGTGCTGTGGGTCCTCGCGCTGGTGCAGTCCGACGAGGCGTTCAAGTCCTGGGGATGGCGGGTCCCGTTCCTGCTCAGCGCGGTGCTGGTGCTGGTCGGGCTCTGGGTGCGGATGACGATCGAGGAGTCGCCGGTCTTCCGGCAGACCCAGGAACTGCTCAAGGACCGCAAGCAGGATCATCAGCCGTTGCGTGAGGTGATCCGCCGCTACCCGCGTGAGGTCCTGCTGGCGATGGGCATGCGGCTTGCCGAGAACATCGGGTATTACCTGGTCACGGTCATCTCGATCACCTACCTGACGACCTATGCCGGTACGTCGGCGGACAAGGGCATGATCCTGACCGCGCTGCTGATCGGCTCGGCCGTACAGTTCGTGGTGATCCCGCTGATCGGGGCGCTCTCCGACCGGGTCGGGCGCCGCCCGCTCTACCTCACCGGGGCGGTCGGCCTGGCGATCTGGTCGTTCGTCTTCTTCGGGCTGCTGGAGAGCCGGTCCGAGCCGAAGATCATTCTCGCGGTCCTGGTCGGGCTGGTGCTGCACGCCCTGATGTACGCGCCGCAGGCGGCCTTCTTCTCCGAGCTGTTCGGCACCTCGGTCCGCTACACCGGTGCGTCGGTCGGATACCAGCTGGCGTCGATCCTGGCCGGGGCACTGGCGCCGATCATCGCGCTCAAGCTGCTCGGCGACGTGACCGACCCGAACCCGACGGCGGTGGCGATCTACATGACCGTCGCCTCGGTGCTCACCGTCGTGGCGGTGCTGCTCGCCAAGGAGACCGCGCGCACCTCGCTGCGCCACGACCGTACGCTCGAGGAGACGGCCGGCTGACCTGTGCCGGATGGGACCACGCCGGAGCCGTGCCTTTGGCATCATCTCCGGCGTGATTCGCCTCTACTCGCTGTTCGCGCTGATCGACCTCGTGTTGATCATCGCCGCGTTGATCTCCTGCCTGTCCGCCGAGGAGCACGAGATCCGGGCGCTGCCCCGGATCGTGTGGGTCATCCTCATCCTGCTCTTCTCACCGATCGGCCCGATCGCCTGGTTCGTGGCCGGTCGTCCCGCCCGTCCGATCAAGCTCAGCAACGGCACCGTCTGGCGGCCGGGCAGCGGCTTCCCGGAGAACCAGCGGCCCCGGCCGTCCGCACCCGACGACGATCCCGAGTTCCTCCGCGGCATCGCCTCCCGGCAGAAGAAGGAGGACGACGACCTGATGAAGAAGTGGGAGGCCGACCTGCGCCGCCGCGAGGAGGACCTGCGCCGGCGCGAGGACGAGAAGGAGTAACGGCACCGGGGGCGGACCGCCGGTCCCGCCGACCGGCGGTCTGTCCTGGTAGACACAGTGGATGGACGCATCCGTACTCGGTGTGCACGGCATCTGGAACCTGGAGAGCAGCCTGACCCCCGAGCAGGCCGCGGGCAAGCGGGAGACCGCCTGGCACGCGGCACTCTCGGCCGGCTACGAGAAGGCGGCTCCCGGAGCAGCAGCCCCGGGCGTCACGGCCGTCTACTACGCGCAACTGCTCGCGACCAACAGTCAGGGCGACGACGGGCTCGACCACCTGACCGAGCGTGAACAGCGGTGGGCATGGGCCTGGATGACCCGGCTCGGCGTGCCCGCGGAAGTCCACCAGGGGTACGGCACATGGCCGCTCCGCCAGGGACTCGACTGGCTGGCCCGCCGCCCCGGACTGCCCGGCCGCGCGGTCCTCGCCCGGATCATGGGCGCGTTCCTGCGGGAGGTATTCGTCTACCTCACCCGTCCCGCGGTCCGCGAGCGGGTCCGGCAGACCGTCGTCAGCGCCCTCGAGGAACACCGGCCACGTGTCGTGGTGGCACACTCGCTCGGCAGCGTCGTCACGTACGAGGCGCTGCACCGGCGACCGGACCTCGAAGTCCCGTTGCTGGTCACGCTCGGCTCACCGCTGGCCCTGCCGGAGATCGTCTTCGACGCGCTCGACCCGGAACCGCGCGACGGGCGCGGAATCCGGCCGCCCGGAGTCGGCCGGTGGGTCAACATCGCCGACCCCGGTGACGTCATCGCGGTGCCGACGGAACTCGGCGGCCGATTCGATGTCGACGAGCACCACACCACCCCGATCGGCGTCGCCGACTTCCACACCATGGCCGGCTATCTCCGGTCACCCGTGACGGCGGCGGAGATCGCCCGCTACGCCTGACCGGAACCACGCCATCCGGTTACCGATCAGCCGGAAGAAGGCACGCAGGTCGGCGATCAGCAGATCGGGGACCTCCAGGGCCGGGAAGTGGGAGCCGGGTGGCATCGATGGCCATTGATCATTCTCCGGCGTAGGTTGACAGCGGAACCCCATTGAAGGAGGCCGCGCCGATGACGTCCCGTGACATACCTCCGTTCCGCGCCGACCACGTCGGCAGCCTGCTCCGGCCGCCGCGGCTGCTCAAGGCCCGGGAGCAGCGCGCCGTCGGCGAGATCAGCGCCGAGGAACTTCGCGTCGTCGAGGACGAGGCGATCCGCGAGGTGGTCCGGATGCAGCGTGACGTGGGCCTGCGATCGGCGACCGACGGCGAGTTCCGGCGCACCTCCTGGCACATGGACTTCATCTACCGGCTCGGCGGGATCCGGCCGACCGACGAGAAGATCCAGGTGCACTTCCGCAACGAGAACGGCGAACTCGACTTCGAATCGGCGGCGCTCGCCGTGGACGGCTCGATCAGTCTCCAGGAGACGATCTTCGGGACCGATTTCGAATACCTGGCCGGGCTCGTCGGGGACGGGGTCACCGCCAAGCTCACCATCCCGTCGCCGAGCATGGTCCACTACCGTGGCGGCCGGGCCGCCATCGATCCGGCCGTCTACCCGGACGAGGAACGGTTCTGGGACGACCTGAGCGCCGCCTACGCCGAGCAGGTGCGCCGGATCGCGGCGCTCGGGTGCCGCTACCTGCAACTCGACGACACCAGCCTCGCCTACCTCAACGACCCGGCACAGCGCCGGCTGCTCACCGACCGCGGCGACGACGCCGAGCACCAGCACCTGCGGTACATCCGGCAGATCAACGCCGCCATCGCCGGGCGGCCGGACGGGCTGAACGTCACCACCCACATGTGCCGCGGCAATTTCCGCTCGTCGTGGGCCGCCGAGGGCGGGTACGACTTCGTCGCCGAAGCCCTGTTCAGCGAGCTCGCGGTCGACGGGTTCTTCCTCGAGTACGACGACGACCGCTCCGGCGGATTCGCGCCGCTGCGGTTCGTGCCACCCGGCAAGACGGTCGTGCTCGGGCTGGTCACCACCAAACGCGGCGCGCTCGAGTCCAAGGACGACCTGAAACGGCGGATCGACGAGGCGGCCCGGTACGTGCCGCTCGAGCAGCTCTGCCTGTCGCCGCAGTGCGGGTTCTCCTCGACGGTCGAGGGCAACGTCCTGACGTACGACGAGCAGGTCGCCAAACTCACCCTGATCGCCGAGACCGCCGCCGAGGTGTGGGGGTAGCCGGAATCAACACCCTGATCAGGTGAGAATGACGGCCCGATTGTCTGACCTGGACTCGATGAATCAGCGTGTGTGAAAATCGTTGATTCGTCATGGCCGCGCACGGCGTTCCGACAGATGTTCCAACAGCCAGATCGGGTGGCTGTGCCGCCGGCCGGCTCGGGCGGATTCGCCGATGATCACATTGCGGTAAGTCGCACGGCAGTGTAATTTATCGGCCCGTCCATTATTTGTCCGCGCTCCCGCCGCCGTTACTGTCGCGATGTCATCCGCGGAACGTCAATGGGGAGCGGCATGAAGGTCATCGCGGTCATGAACTACAAGGGCGGCGTGGGTAAGACGACACTCACCGCCAACCTGGGCGCCGAGATCGCCCATCGCGGGCACCGCGTCCTGCTTCTCGATCTGGACCCACAGGCCAACCTCACGTTCTCCTTCTACAGCGTCGAGCAGTGGCGTGAGGAGCTGCGGAAAGACCTGACGATCATGCGCTGGTACGAAGGCGACCTGCCGGGCCGGGAGGTCGCCCTCCAGGACCTGGTGGTCACGCCGCCGGTGGTCAACGCGGAGCTCGCAGACTCCGGTGGGCGCCTGGACCTGATCTCCTCACATCTGCGCCTGATCGACATGGACCTCCGTCTGGCCGCACGGCTGGGCGGCGGCACCACGATCGGCGAGTCGAAACGCAAGTTCCTCGACCTGCACGGTTCCCTGGCCCGGGCACTGCGGCACGACGCCTTCCGGGAATACGACCTGGTGCTGATCGACTGTCCACCGAACTTCGGGCTCATCACCAAAACCGCGATCGTCGCCAGTGATCATGTGCTCGTCCCCGCGAAAGCCGACTACCTTTCGACGCTTGGTATTCAGTACCTCGCCGGCAACTGTCACGAATTGGTCGCCGAATACAACGACTATGTGAATCACGGCGCCTCGGCGGGAGGCGAGAAGACGATCGAGACCCGTTTCGTCGGAGTGGTGTTCACCATGGTCAAGTACTACGCCGGTCAGCCGATCGGCACCCAGAAGTACTACATCGAGGACGTGCGGCTCAACTCCGAGATGAACGTGCTGGACGGCGCGGTCCGTGACAGCCCGCGCTATTTCGGAGACGCGGGGGAGAGCGGCGTTCCCGCGATACTGCGAGCCCCGGTCACCGACGAGGTCGTGGTGGAGTTCCGCAAGCTGACCACCGAGATCCTGGACAAGGTCGGGGAGCGTGCCGCGTGATGAAGGACCTGATGCTCCTGATCCGGGTGCAGGCCCGGATCGCGACCTTCCTCGCCGAGCTGGCGGCCGACCATCTCGTCGCGCTCGCCGAGGGGCGTGCGCACCTGACGATCGTCACCGCCGCCGATGTCCCTGAGCCCGTCCCCGCATCCGCAGCCACAGCCGCACCCGCACCCGCAGCCGCATCCGAACCCGTGCCTGTGCCCCGGGCCGCGGCATCCCGGCCTCGCCGCGCGCTGGCGGCCACGTCGTCGTTCGACGCCGAGACGGTGGCGGCGCAACTGCGCGCCTGTGCCACCGTCGACCAGGGCGCCGAGCTGCTGGCAAACCTGAAGCCCCGCGCGACGGACCTCAAGGAACTCGCCCGGTTCCTGGGGGTGCCGCCCGGCCGGAACATGGCCGACACCGCCAAACGGGTCCTCACCATCACGCTGGCGAGCCGCGGCAAACACGCCGCGCTGACCCGGGGCTGACGGGAGCGGACATGGCCGACGAACGTCGTTCCAACTACCTGCTGAGCGGCCGGCGGGTCCAGGTCCGGGACCTGATCGAGGCCGGACTGATCGGTCCGGGCGCGAAACTGCGGTTCCAGCGCCGGCGGATGCGCCTGACTTATCACGCCGAGGTCACCGGTTCCGGCTGGGTCCGCCTGCTCCCCGACGGCCAGGAGTTCCCCACCCCGTCCCGGGCCGCGGCGGTCGCCGCCGGCATGCGCGCGGTGGACGGATGGCTGGTGTGGACGGTGGTGGAGACCGGCCGGACGCTCGATGTCCTGCGGCAGGAGCTTCTGGACCGTGCGGTGGCGACCGCACCACCCGCCTCCGGCGAGCAGGCGCTGAATCCGCGGATCCATGAACGGCTGCGCGAGGCGCGTAAACGCGCTGAGGACCACAACCCCGAGGAGTTCTCGGTACGGGAACTGCTCGGACTGTGGGGAGCGAAGGATCGCGGCGACCAGATCAGCCGGATCGAGGCGGACCTGGCCAACCACGGCCTGGTCACCACACCCAGTTTCCGCAAGGTGACCCTCGATTCGACGGTCCGGCTGGTCGTCTCGTCAGCCGGCGCGGACGAGGTTTCCGCGCACCTGGCGTCCGTGGAGTCCGCGGTCGCCGACGAGGAGACCGAGGACGATCCGATCGGGCTCACCGTGGGCAACCTGCAGTCGGCCCTCGGCGGTCTGTGTTCCGTCGCGCCCAACGCGACCTTCGACGAGGCACTCACCAAGATGCTGCTCAACGACTTCTCGCAGCTGGCGGTGCTGAACGGTCCACGGAATCTGCGGGGCGCCGTGACGTGGCGCTCGATAGCGCACTCCCGTCACGCCGACCCTCAGGCGGGGCTGTCCGCCGCGATCGAGCCGGACGTGGGTGTGGTCCGCTACGACAAGGAGCTCATCGACGTCCTGCCGGATCTGCAGCGGACCGGTTTCGTGTTCGTCCGCGATCAGGAGAACGTGGTCGCCGGCATCGTCACCACCGCCGACGTGGTGCAGCAGTACGGCCAGATGGCGATGCCGTTCTTCCAGGTCGGCGAGGTGGACCGGAGCCTGCGCCGGGTGATCTCCCGGAACCTGAGCCTCGACCAGGTGGCCGGGCTCTGCAACCGGCCGGTGCGGTCCTTCGACGGCCTGTCGATGGGTGACTACCAGCGGGTCCTCGGTGATCCGGGCGTCTGGGCGACCCTCGGCTGGCCGCTGGACCGTTCGGTTTTTATCGAGCGGCTCGACGAGATTCGTAAGATCCGTAATGACGTCATGCATTTCAATCCGGACCAGCCGCCGGAGGGGACGATCGACAAGCTTCGCAAGCTCAACGCCCTCCTGCGGCAGTACGGGGATCCGTCCTGACTCCAGCTCTACGACGACGGGACGAGAGCCCGGCCGGCGGCGCGGATCGCGGCGGCCACCTCCGCCAGGCGTGACGACGGGATGCCGGCCAGGTTGACGCGGCCGGACGGCAGCCCGTACACCCCGTGGTCGGACCGGAGCCGCAGCATCGCCGCGGCGTCCAGGGGAAGGGTGAGGAACATGCCGCGCTGATCGGCCAGCCCGGTGAAGCCGGTGAGCCCGGCGAGGCCGTCGCGCAGGCTGCCGAGCCGCAGCCGCATGGTCTCCAGCTCGGTCCGCCAGCGGCCGGTCAGCACCGGATCGGTGAGGATCTCCTCGACGATCGCCGCCCCGTGTGCGGGCGGCTGCGAGTAACTGGCGCGGGCGATGTTCTCCAGCAGAGTCCGGGCCTGCGTGCGGTGCCCGGCGTCGTCGCTGAGCACGAACGCGGCACCGGTCCGCTCGTTGTACAGCCCCCACGCCTTCGACGCGCTGACCGCCACCACCGCGTCCGGGACGGTGCGCAGCAGTCGCCGCATCCCCTCCAGGTCCTCGTCCAAGCCGTCGCCGAGCCCGAAGTACGCCTGGTCGACGAAAGGCACCACACCGCGGCGGACCAGTGCCGCGGCCAGCTCGTCCCAGAGCGCGACCGGCATGCTCAGCCCGGTCGGGTTGTGGCAGCAGCCCTGCACGAGCAGCACGTCACCGGGCCGCGCCGCGTCGACGGCGGCGAGCATCGCCGAACCGTCCGCGGTCACCGGGTGGATCGCGGTGCGCAGCCCGGCCGCCGCCAGGATCGCCGGATGGTTGACGTACGCGGGCGTGCCCAGCAGCACGGTCCGGTCCGGGCCGGTGGCCGCCAGCAGTTCGGCGAGCAGACGCAGGGCACCGGTACCGGCGACCGTCTGCACCCCGGCGGCCCGCGCCGACAACCGGTCGTCGGCGAACAGCAGCGCCGACATCGCCCCCAGGAACCGCTCGCTGCCGGCCGGGCCGACGTAGGCCTTCGACGGTGAACGGCGTGCCAGGCGCAGTTCGGCGGCCCGGACGGCGTCCATCACCGGGGCGGCACCGGAGTCGTCCCGGTAGACGCCGACGAGCAGATCGAGCCGTTCCGGCCGGACGTCACCGGCGCAGTCCGCGGTCAGCTGCCACAGCGGGTCGGTCGTGGTGCGGGGGCGGGTCAGCAGCATGCGGGGCGGTTCCTTCCGGGCGTGCGGGAAGCAGATTGAAAGCGACGACACCGGCCACCACCAGGGCGAACCCGGGAATGCCGGTGAGCGGTTCGCCGAGCAGCGGCACGGCGGCAACCGCGGTGACGACCGGGCTCAGCGCGCCCAGGCTGGCGGCGGTGCGGCTGCCCAGACGGCGGATGGCGACCGGATAGCAGAGTGCGGCCAGCACGCCCGCCCCGACACCCTGCGCCGCCAGGTAGATCAGCACGTCGTCCATGCGGGCGGTGCCGGCGGCCAGGTTGGAGCCGGCCGCGCCGGTGCCGATCAACAGAGCGGAGAGCAGGGCCGACGGAAGGCAGAGCACGATGACCGTACCCACCGGATCAAGAACGGTGACCCGCAGCGACATGGTGTAGACCGCCCAGATGGAGCCCGCCAGGATCAGCACGACGGTGCCGGCACCGGCCGGCCGGCCGCCGGCGAGGGCGACGCCCGCGAGAATTGCGGCGAGCGCGGCCACCTGCGCCCGGCCGACCCTCGAACCCCACATGCGGTACGCGAGAAGCGCCACGAAGATCGGAACGGTACCCGGGATGACGAGTCCCACGAGCCCCGCGCTGGTGAGCCGCCCCCCGGCCGACGCCACCAGGAAGAACGGCAGTCCCGCGCCGGCGCACAGCCCGGCCAGGACGACCGGCCGTTCCCCCCGCAGCCGCCGCAGGGTCCGGGGGATCCACGGGCCGAGCAGCAGCAGTGGCGTGACGAACCGGATGAGCGCGGTGTCCATGGTGGTCAGGGAGGACGCGCCGATACCGCGGATGCTGAGCGCGAATCCGGCCCACACGGCGACGGTCACCGCCATCGCGGCCAGTCCTCTTCTCATGTGTGGAACGCTAGGCTTTCCGGCGCGGCAGCCGATTGCTAAATCATGCGCGATCAGCCCTCGGTTTGGCAGAATCTGCCACATGAGAGATCTCGACGACATCGACCGGCGGATTCTGCTCGAGTTGCAGCGTGACGGCCGCGTCAGCAACCAGGACCTCGCCGATCGGGTGGGCCTGTCCCCGTCACCGTGCCTGCGCCGGGTGCGGCTGCTGGAGGAGGCCGGGGTGATCGCCGGGTACCGCGCGGTCGTCGACCAGGAGGCGGTGGGCCTGCCGATCACCGCGTTCGTCCGGATCACCCTGGAGACCCACGGCCAGGACGTCGTCGAACGGGTCGAGGCGGAGATCCGGCAGATCCCGGAGATCGTCGAGGCGTACCTGCTCGCCGGGGACCAGGACTACCTGCTGAAGGTCACGATCGGCTCGTTCGCTTCGTACGAGACGTTCGTGCGTACCCGGCTGCGGACCATTCCCGGTCTCGCCTCGATCCAGACCACCTTCGCCTTCGGTGTCACCAAACAGGTCTCCCCGCTACCGGCCTAGGTTCGGGCCGGGCCTTGCGGGGCAGTCGTCGGCACGCGCCGGACGGGCACGGCCCTGCACGCGAGATGGACGGCAAGCGTGCCGGCGACGGCAGCGGTGAAAGCACCCGCGACCCCGAACGGCCCGAGCAGGATCGCGAGCAGGAAACAGAACGCGGCGAAGCCGGTCAGCCCGCGGATCACCCCGGCCATCGTGCGGATCGTCGCGGCCGGCCCCTGCCCGCCAAGCACGAACGCCGCGACCACCCCGGTCGCGATCGGGAACGGCGCCAGCATGCCGGTGACCGCCGGGCCGACCGCCGCCGAGATCCCGGTCACCGTCAGCACGAGCAGTCCGGTCGCGGCCGCCCGGCCGGGCAGGTCCCACCACGGCGCGGGCACCCCGCCGGTCCGGACCTCGCCGGAGTCGATCCGCGTGACCAGCCGATGTGCCGTCCACACTCCGGCCATGACAACGGCGAGACCGGCGTACGGCCCGGCGGCGAACGGCATCAGGACGACGTCGGCCGCGAGCGTCGCGTTCCAGGACAACAGCAGCGACGGCAGCCACCCGTACCGGCGGCCCAGGTAGGCGAACGACACCGCGAACACCGCCAGCGACACCAGTCCAAAAAGCGACGCCGACGCGGCCCGCGCACCGAACTCGGTCCCGTGCTGCAGGGTGGCGATCAGCAGGATCGGCCCCGCCACGATCGGGAACGCCACGAGCGTCCCGGCGACCCGGTCGCCCCAGCGGCGTCCGGCCAGCGTCGAACCGACCACGAGCAGCGGCGCGAGCACGAGTTTCAGGATCAGCGTCACCCGCCGAGCCTAGGGGCCTCAGTCTCCGCCCGAGGAGTTCGGGTGACAGCTGTCGCTACCGTGCGTCCGATGTGGAAGAGAACGCTCCTGATCGTCCTCGCCGTGCTCCTGCCGGTCGCGTTCGTGGTGGCCCCACCTCTGGTGGCCGGTGGCCGGTTCACCGGCGAACGCGAGCTGGCCGGCGCATTCGGGTCGGCGTTCACCGGCTACTGGCGCTCCGGCGGCGGTACGTTCACACCCGAGCTGCGGGAGCTGATCGACTACTGGATGCGCTACCACCTGGTCAAGGCGGTGACCGCCGGGATCCTGCTGGTCGTGCTGACCGTGCTCGGGGTCCGGCTGTGGGGCGCTTTCGCGCGGGCCGGGCGGCTCGGTCCGGCCCGGCGGGCCGCTCTCGCGGCGGGCGGCACGTTCGTCACGGTGTTCGCGCTGTTCTCGCTCGGTCTCGTGATGGCGAACGTCCAGGGCATGATCGCGCCGTTCGCGTCGCTGCTGCCGCTGCTGACCGACGGCTCGCCGGGCGGGCCGGAGGCCGCGGCCCTGGAGCAGGTACGGCAGGGACTGGCCGCGGGCTCGGCGTCGCCCGCGCTGACGGTTCTGATCGAAGACTTCGCCCGCTATCACGTGGCGATGGCGGTGATTGCCGCCGTGGTGGCGGCCGGTCTCGCCGCCGGCGGTGTGCTGCTGTGGCGCCGGTTCGCGGCCACCCCGCGACCGGATCGGCGGACGCGGCGGGTGCTGGCGTCGTCCGGTGTCCTCGCTTCGCTGCTGCCACTGCTGGTGGCCGTCATCGCGGTGGCGAACACGACGACCGCGGCGGATCCGGCGCCCGCGTTGCTGGCCCTTCTCCAGGGCGGCTGGTGAGCCGATCGACGCACCGGCCTCCCGCACCACCGAGGTGCCGGGATGGAGGGGAGGCCGGTGCGCGGGGACTAGTGAGCGATCGGGCAGCCGCCGGTCAGCTTGCCGAGGAACGCGTTGGGGTCGTAGTAGTGCTCGACCTCCAGCAGCTTGAGGTCGTCGTTGACCTTGGCGACGCTCATGCCGAACATCTCGATAGTCTTCCCGCTCGGCTGGTGGCCGTGGTATTCGCCCTCGAAGGCGCCCCAGTGCCGCCACTTGAAGGTGACCACCGGCGGCGGGCTGAGAACCTCGAGGACCTCCCAGTAGAAGCCGTTCGGGAAGGCGCCGTGGAAGATGTCGTGCTGGCTGTCGAACGACTCCTTGCCGACCCGGTAGAAGGGCGAGTCACCGATCAGGATGTTGTACGAGCCCTGGTCCGCGATGTCCTGCGCGGAGGCCCACCCGCCGCCGTTGACGTTGGTCCGGAAGTGCTCGCTGACCATCGAGACCCAGGTCGCCGGGTCCTGCTTGTGCGAGACCTCCATCTCGAACACCTGCACGATCGACTCGACGATCGCCTCGAGCGACCCCGGCGCGTGATCGGTGGTCCGCTGCTCGGGCATCACGATGTGTGACAGGTGATAGTCCGGGGTGCCGTGGCGGAACTCGGACGGGTCGGCGGCCTCGATCACGGCATCACGGCCCTGCAGCCACAACGGAGTCTCAGACAAGACAGGGTGTCCTTCCAGCAAGGGGCAGGGGGTGTCGACGTGTTGCGCTTTGGTTACCCCCCGTAGTTCCAAAAGCGGTGATCACCATATCTACGTTGGACCTGCGCGGAAAGACCTCATCGGTTAACACCTATTTGCATAACGACTCATGTATTAACGGGCGACGAAGTCGAATGGTGGATTCGCATTCCGGGGGAGGGTGCGGGCCGATGGCCGGGTCGGTGAAGTGTCCGTGACACGCCCGCCATCACCTACCAAACCTACGGGGTTTGTGGTTCGCTGGAGGGAGTCTCACACCTCCCGGAGGGCGCGATGCCGGACCACTGTACCGAGCCGCCGTCGAACGCGGTGACACCGCGATGACCAGCACTGTCACCCGGAACCCGATCGAGCTCGGCGTCCGTCCCGGCACCGTGGCGATCATCGGCGGTGGTGCGAGCGGCGTGCTCACCGTGCGCGCCATCCTGCGGAATTCCGCATGGCGGACAGTGCTGATCTCGCCGGAGAGCCGCCCCGGCCGGGGAGTCGCCTACGGTGCCGCCGAACCCTGGCACCTGCTCAACTCCCGAGCCGCCACGATGAGTGCCGACGCTCACGACGCGGACCACCTGCTGCGCTGGTGCCGGGCCCGGGGGCGGCCCGCCGATCCGGGCGACTTCCTGCCCCGCGCACTCTTCGGCGACTACCTCGCCGACCAGTTCACCGGTGCGGACCGGTCCCGGTCCGTGCACCATCGGGCCACCGCCGTCGGGGTACGCGCGGACGGGCACGGCTATGTCGTCACCGACGACTCCGGCGCCCGGACACGTGCCGAACACGTGGTCCTGGCCCTCGGCAATCCGCCGCCCCGCGTGCCGTCCGGAGTGAGCGAGGCCGCCCGCCGCGACGTCGCCTTCGTGGCCGACCCGTGGGCGCCCGGCGCCCTCGACGCGGTACCCGTCGACCAGCCCGTGCTGCTGCTCGGCACCGGGCTCACCGCCGTCGACGTGGCGCTGACGCTGACCCGGGGCTCGCGTCGCGTACCCGTCGAGGCTCTGTCCCGTCGTGGCCTGCTGCCACTGGCCCACCCACCGCGACCCGCCGGCCCCGTCGCCCTCGATCTCCCGGCCACCGCGACCCTCGCTCCGCTGGTACGCCGGATCCGCGCCGCCGTCGACGCCGGAGCCGACTGGAGCGCCGTCGTGGACCACGTGCGCACCCGGGCCGACCACCTGTGGAGCAGCCTCGAACCGGCCGCCCGCGAACGGTTCCTGCGGCACGCCCAGCGGTACTGGGAGGTGCACCGCCACCGGATGGCACCGCCCACCGCCGAGCGCGTCGCCGAACTTCGTGAACAGGGCATGCTCCGGTTCCGGACCGGTCGTCTCGTCTCGATCGAGCCGCACCCCGGCGGCGGCCTGACCGTCCGCGCCGAGGGGCCCGGAGGGCTCGAGGCCCCACGCCGCTACGGCGCCGTGATCACCTGTACCGGGCCCGGACCGCTGCCGTGCTCGGCCGGGCCGCTGCTGGCCGATCTGCTTGCGGACGGTCTGGTCCGGACCGGCCCGCACCGGCTCGGCATCAGCACCGACGACGACGGCCAGGCCCGTCCCGGGCTGTGGGTGGTCGGCCCGCTGTGCCGTGGCCGTCTCTGGGAGGCCACCGCCGTACCGGAGATCCGCGCCCAGGCCGACCGGGTGGCCGCCGCCCTCCCGCACCCGGCCGTGCACCCGTCCCGCTGACCCTGCCCTGCGCAGGTGCGGGTGCCAAGGCGGTGTCGCTGTTGCTTCTGCGGGGCGTCCGGCCGGCCGGAGGCGGCAACTGCCAGGGGCTAGAGTGCCTCGTGTGACGGTGTTTCGGATCGGGGAGGCGGCGGAACTGCTCGGCGTCAGCGCGGACACCGTGCGGCGCTGGATCGACGCGGGACGGCTGCCGGCCGGACGTGACGAGGGTGGCCACCGGATGATCAACGGGGTGGAACTGGCCGCGTTCGTGCGTGCCAAGGGCAACGACCCCGACGACCGGGCCGACGAGTCGTCGGCCCGCAACCGGCTGCGCGGCATCGTCACCGCGGTCGTCAAGGACACCGTGATGGCTCAGGTGGACATCCAGTGCGGACCGTTCCGGCTGGTGTCGCTGATGAGCCGGGAAGCCGTCGACGAGCTCGACCTCCGGGTCGGCTCGGTCGCCGTCGCGGTGATCAAGTCGACCACGGTGGTCGTGGAGCGATCGAGCCGCCGGTCATGAGGGCGGCGCGCGTCCCCGTACCGCTGTTGCTGCCCGCGATTCTGGGTCTGATCTTCCTGATCCTGCCGCTCGTGGGGCTCCTGGCACGCACGCCCTGGGCGAGCCTGCCGGATCGGCTCGCCGAGCCCGGGGTGGTGACCGCGCTGCGGTTGTCGCTGCTCACCTCGACTCTGGCGACTCTGCTCTGCCTGGTGCTGGGGGTGCCGCTGGCGTGGCTGCTGGCCCGGGTGACGTTCCCGGGACGGCGGCTGGTCCGGGCCCTGATCACCGTGCCGCTCGTGCTGCCGCCGGTCGTCGGTGGCATCGCGCTGCTGCTGGCGCTCGGCCGGCGCGGCCTGGTGGGGCAGTGGCTGGACTCGACGTTCGGGATCACGCTGCCGTTCACGACCGCCGGTGTGGTGATCGCCGAGTCGTTCGTGGCGCTGCCGTTCCTGGTCATCGCGGTCGAGGGGGCGCTGCGCGGGGCCGACAGCCGGTACGAGGAGGCCGCCGCCACCCTCGGGTCGACGCGCTGGACGACGTTCACCCATGTGACGCTGCCGCTGGTCGCGCCGGGGATCGCGGCGGGGGCGGTGCTGTGCTGGGCGCGGGCACTCGGTGAGTTCGGGGCCACCATCACGTTCGCCGGGAACTATCCGGGCATCACGCAGACCATGCCGCTCGCCGTCTACCAGACCATGGAGAGCGGTGACCTGGAGGGCGCCGTCGTGCTGAGCCTGATCCTGCTGGTCGTCTCGGTCGCGATCCTGGCCGGCCTCCGGGACCGCTGGCTGACCGCCCCGTGAAGCCGTCCTACCGGCCGGCGCCGGCCGCGAGAAGGGCCGCCGCGTGAAGAGGTTCTGTCGGCCGCGCCCGGCCGCGAGAAGGGCTGTGTCGTGACGCTTCTCGATGCCCACCTGGTGGTGCGGCGCGGCGAGTTCCGGCTCGACATCGGCCTGCGCATCGAGCCGGGGGAGACAGTCGCGCTGCTCGGGCCGAACGGGGCCGGGAAGACCACCGCACTGCGGGCGCTCTCCGGGCTCGCGCCGCTCGACGAGGGACACCTCGTCCTCGACGGGCGGGACATCACCGAAGCGCCACCGGAGGAGCGGCCGATCGGTGTCGTCTTCCAGGACTATCTGCTGTTCCCGCACCTGAGCGCCCGTGACAACGTCGCGTTCGGCCCCCGGCGGCACGGCATGGATCGCAAGTCGGCGCACGCGGTCGCTGATCGCTGGCTGGAGCGGGTCGGCCTGACCGGCTACGGCCGGCGCAAACCGCGGAACCTCTCCGGCGGCCAGGCGCAGCGGGTCGCCCTGGCCCGGGCGCTGGCCGTCGATCCGGTGCTGCTGCTGCTCGACGAGCCACTGGCCGCCCTGGACGCCCGCACCCGCCTGGAGACCCGTGGTGAACTGCGGCGGCATCTGAGCGCCCATCCCGGCGCGACCCTGCTGGTCACCCATGACCCCCTGGACGCGCTGGTCCTCGCCGACCGTCTGGTGATCGTGGAGGAGGGCCGGGTGGTGCAGGAGGGCGACGCGGCGACGATCACGGCGAGACCGCGCACCGACTACGTGGCCCGGCTCGTCGGGCTCAACCTCTATCGCGGCCGCGGGCACGGGCATGGCGTCGAGATCGCCGACGGTTTCACTCTGACCAGTACCGACAGCGTCGACGGGGACGCGTTCGTGGCCTTCCCGCCGTCGGCGGTGGCGCTGCACCCGCAGCGGCCCGAGGGCAGCCCCCGCAACACCTGGGCGGCGGTCCTGGCCGATGTCCAGCATCACGGCGACAATCTCCGGGTACGGCTGGACGGGCCGATCAGTGTGGCGGCCGACATCACGCCGGCCGCCGCCGCGCAGTTGCGTCTGGAGCCGGGGCAGCAGCTGTGGGTCGCGGTGAAGGCTGCCGAGACGCGCGCCTACCCGGGTGAGAGCTGACCCGCCCGCGAGCGGGCCGGCGGCACGAGGCGCACCGCCGGCCCGATCAGCGGGTCAGGCCCGGCTGTCGCCGGGTGGCCGCGTCGTCGAGGTTCATCAATCGGGTCAGGGCCGGCACTGCCAGGTGGCCGCGTCGTAGAAGTTGACGAAGCGGTTGAGGCCGGCGTAGCCGTACGTCAGCTCGTGGCAGGCCGCCGCCACGTCGATGTCGTGGTAGGTCGGACCGGCCCGGCTGTACCGGACGCAGTGCCAGTCGTAGACGGTCGTGCCGAGCAGCGCGGCGTCGCTGTAGCCCGTGCGGGTGCAGTATTCAGCGAAGTCCGGCGTGACGACGTGCGGCTGGACCCGCCAGCACCGCACCGACCGCGGGTCGTGGAAGTCGGCGATGCGGTCGACAGCGTGTTCGGTGGCGTACGCCCACCGGCAGGCCGCGTCGAAGGCCAGGTCGCCCTGACGCCCGTCGCCGCTGACGCAGTGCCAGTCGTAGGCGGTGGAGCCGGTCAGGGCGGCGTCCGCGTAGCCGATCGACCGGCAGTAGGCACCCAGGTCGAGTCCGCCGAGTTCGGTGGGCGGGCGCGGGGAGGCGGAGACCGGTCCGGCGATCACCAGAACGCCGGCTAAACCGACGAGCAGTGTTAGCAAGAACTTGCTGACGGAACGCATAGTTCTCCAGAGAGTACGAGGGTTCCGATCCGTGCAGGTGGACGGGTCGGAACCTCCTCATCGGAGGAGGCTCGCCAAGCCTAATATGGATGGACCCCTTTGCAAGTCCTTGCAGATATTGCTTTCTTCTTAACTTCTCACTCGCCGTGGAAAACCGGCTGACGGCGCTCCAGGCTCGCGGCGATGCCCTCCGCGCTGTCACGCGTCGCCCAGTGGATCTTCTGCTCGGCCAGCTCGTGCTCGAGCGCCGCACGTACCCGCGCGGCCAGGCCCTCGCGCAGCGTCGCCCGGATCGACCGGACCGCCAGCGGCGCCGACGCGGCGATCTCCGCGGCCAGAGCCCGCGCCGTCTCGTGCAACCGGCCCGGCTCGGCCAGCCGGTCGGCCAGCCCGATCCGCAGCGCCTCCGCGCCGTCGATGCGGCGGCCGGTCAGCAGCATGTCGGCCGCCGCCTGCCGTCCGACGATCTCCGGGAGCGTGACACTGGTGCCGAAGCCCTGATGGAACCCGAGGCGTGCGAAGTTCGCCACGAACCGGGTGGACGGCTCGGCGACCCGGAAGTCGGCCGCGCAGGCCAGGCCGAGTCCACCGCCGACCGCGGTGCCCTGCACGGCCGCGACGATCGGCGTACGCACGTCGAACAACTGCGCCGCCCGGCGGTAGAGCCGCTCCGCCGCGGCGACGACATCGCGCGTGAATTCGCCGTCGCCGAAGTCCGCGCCGGCGCAGAAGTGTTTGCCCTCCGACGCCAGCACGATCACCCGGCAGGCCGGGTCGTCGTCGAGCCCCAGCGCTGCGTCGACGACCTGCCCGATCAGCGCCTCGTCGAAATGATTGGCCGGTGGCCGGCGCATCTCGAGCCGGGCCACACCGTCGGAAATCGAGACCGAGAGATCCATCGGCTCATCGTCGCACGTGCCCGGAACAGCACGATCAGCAGGAAGCGACCTGTTCCGGGGTGCGAATCCGGACTTACATTGTGGGCACTTCTCCACCAAAGCAGGAGGCCCGCATCGTGCTCACTCCGGATCAGACCGAAATTCTGCGCCTGCTCTGCGACACCGTGGTCCCCTCGATCGCCCACCCTGACGACGGCGACGGGTTCTGGGCCCGCCGCGCCACCGACACCGGCGCCGATCAGGGCGTCCTCGCTCTCATCGCGGCCATGCCCGCCGAGCACCAGCAGGGGTTCGGCGCCCTGTTCGACGCCCTCGCGGCCAACGGTTTCCGGACCGCGCCACAGGCGGCCCGTGAGCAGATGCTGGGGGCCATCCCCGAGACCGGCTCGCTGATCAGCATGATCCTGATGATGACCTACGCGATCCCCGGCGCGGACGGCCGCAACCCCAACTGGACACGGCTCGGCTATCCCGGACCGGACGGTTCGCCGGCGGCGGACAGCCGTACCATCACGCCTCTGCGACCCACCGGAGACCTGGAGCTGGACGCCGACGTCGTGGTGATCGGATCCGGTGCCGGCGGCGGCCTGATCGCCGGCCGGCTCGCCGCGTCGGGTGCCCGGGTCGTGGTCCTGGAGGCGGGCCGATACCGCACCGAGGCCGACTTCCACCAGCTCGAGCTCGCCGCCTACCAGGCCTCCTACTGGCGTGGCGGCCCCACCCCGACCGCCGACCTGAACGTCACCCTGATGGCCGGCGCCGGAGTCGGCGGGGGCACGGTGATCAACTGGACCAACTGCCTCAGAACCAGGGATCGGGTACGGCGGGAGTGGGCCGCCGAGCACGGTCTCACCGACCTCGCGACCGGCTCCTTCGACCGCCACCTCGACGCCGTCTGGCGGGAACTCTCGGTCACCGGCCGGTGCTCCGAGTTCAACCCGGTCCACGAGGCCATGCAGCGCGGCGCCGAGAAGCTGGGCTGGTCGTTCGCCACGATCTTCCGCAACTGGGACGAGAAACGCCACGACGCCGCGGTCGCCGGCCACCTCGGTTTCGGCGACCGCTCCGGGGCGAAACAGTCGGCACTCAAGGTGTACCTGGAGCCCGCGGTGCTCGAGCACGGCGCCCGGGTCGTCGACGGCTGCCGGGCCGGCCGGATCCTGGTCGAAGGCGGCCGCGCGGCCGGTGTGATCGGGCACTGGACCAGCGAGGACGGCACCGGAAGTGCCACCGTGACGGTCCGCGCCCCGGCCGTCGTCGTGGCGGCGGGTGCCCTCGAATCGCCCGGCGTACTGCTGCGCTCCGGCATCGGCGGCCCGGCCGCCGGGAAGTTCCTGCGCCTGCACCCGTGCACGGTCACCATGGGCGACTACGGCGACGACATGCGCGCCTGGTGGGGCCCGCCGCAGGCCGGCCTGGTCGACGAGTTCGCGGACGTCGAGGACGGCCACGGTTTCCTGATGGAGAGCGTGCAGTACGCCACCGGGCTCGGCGCGTCGGCGGTGCCGTTCACCACGCCCGCCGCGCACAAGGAGGCGATGGCCGGATATCGCGACAACGGTTCGTTCATCGGCCTGATCCGCGACCGCGGGCACGGCTCGGTCACCCTCGACCCGGCCGGGAACACGGTCGCCTGGTACGACCTGACCGACGAGCTCGACGTCCGTAACACGCACCGGGCCCTGGAGGCACAGATCCGGCTCCACCACGCGGCCGGGGCACGCGCCATCCAGGTGTTCGCACACGGGCTCGGCCGGTGGAGGCAGGGTGAGGACCTGGACGCCTACATCGCGGCCGCGCAGCGGGTGCCGCTGTCAGCCGGGGGCATGACCCTGTTCTCGGCGCACCAGATGGGCAGCTGCCGGATGGGTACCGATCCGGCGACCAGCGTCGCCGGGCCGCGCGGCGAGCTGCACGACACACCCGGCGTGTGGATCGGTGACGCGTCGGCGTTCCCGAGCTCGTCCGGGACCAACCCGATGATCACCGTCATGGCGCTGGCGTCGCGTACGGCGGAGCACATCACGGCGCCCTGACCGTACGAACCGGCTGGCGCGCACCGCTGTCTCAGCCGCGCTGAGCCAGCGGTCGCGCACAGCCGGGGTTTACCTCACGGCCAGTTCGACGCGGCGGTTCGCGGCACAGTGCGACGCGGTGTCGCCCACGGCCCTGGGGCGAGCCTCGCCGTGACCGGCCACGGTCATCCGGCCGGCGGGAATCCCGTACTCCACCAGGGCGGCCCGTACCGCCTCCGCGCGGTCCCGGCTCAGTGCCAGGTTGGCCTGTTCCGTGCCGCGGGAGTCGGTGTGGCCCTCGACCCGGATCCGCGCGTCCGGACGGGAGCCGAGCAGGACAGCCGCCCTCCGCAGCGCGGCGCGGGACGCGGGGGACAGCTCGGCACCTCCGGTACGGAACGTCAGCGGAGGCACGGCGGCGAGCTCGCGTCGCAACAGGGCGGCTTCGACGCTCCCGGCCACCGCGGCCCTGACCCGCCCCGCCACGGCCCGCATCCGCGGCGGCATCCGGGCCGGGACGGCCTGGGTGACGACGACCCGTGTCCGCACCTCGCGGACGCCGTCGATCGCCGCCACCACGTCGTGGGCGCGGGCCGATGCGGACGCCGACGTGACGATCAGGCCGTCCCGGCCGGTGAAGGTGACGTGTGCGTCCGGCTGGCCCGCGGCGGCCAGCGCCACGGTGGCGCGCCGGGTCAGGTCGTCCTCGATGCGGTCCCGGTTGGGGCCTAGCTGCACCGCGATGACCGTGACCACCCCGAGCAGGACGCCGAGAGCGGTGGGCAGGCGACGGCTCATCGGGTCCCGCTGTCCGTGGCCGTCTCGTCTGTGGCTGTCCGGTCTGTGGCTGTCCGGTCCGTGGCTGTCCGGTCCGTGATCGTCCGGTCCGTGATCGTCCGGTCCGTGGCCGTCACCGGACGGGGGCGTGGGCTCGGGCGGCGGCGCTGCGGGGCGGCGGTGCCGGCCCGGGCGGCGGTGCCGGCCCGAGCGGTGCTCAGGCGGGTGGCCAGCACGGCGAACGCGGCCTCGTCACCGTCGGCGAGCAGCCTGGCCTGCCGGCTCCAGGTGTGCAGGCCCGGAGCGGAACCGAGCCCCGCCGACGTGATCGCCGCCCGTTTCGTCCCGTCGTCACATGCGGCGACATCGGCGAAGGTGCGAATCCCGGCGACGCGCAGCGCATTCGCCATGGCCGGATCCATTCCCACGATGCGTTCCAATTCGTCGGCGACCGGCTGCTGGACGGGCTCAACCATTTCCCGGGGCTTCACGGAAAGGCGTCCGGCAATCACTCCGAGAAAGAATGCCAGCAGGATGAGGACGAGGGACTGGCCGACGAACCAGGCCACGTCAACCTCCGGAAACGCAGGGGAAACAACGGTCCCCCGCGCCCGCGGACCGCCACGACGTGATCATGGTATAGCGTCGCCGACCCCTTTACCAAAAGGGCTGGCGACGCCATCGTGTAATTGCGTGGCTACATTTTCAGGAGCCGAGTAGAGCCAGTTTCACGGCTGCGTCCCGGGCCAGCAGAAAACCGACGATGCCGACGATCCAGGCCATCGTCTCGCTGTTGGTCATCCACTCGCTGATCCGGGTCAGCACCGGCTCCAGACGCTTCCCGGCGGTCACCCGCACGGCCAGCAGCACCAGCGCCGGCACGATCATCAGCAGGCAGTAACCGGCAAGCGTCACGGCCGTCGTGGCGACCGGCAGGTGTGCCGTGGTGATCAGGCCGATCGCGGCGATGTACGGCAGCATCGTGCCCACCTCCACCGCGGCGGCCGTCAGCGCCAGCCCGGCCAGCGGCAGCATGCCACCCTCGTCGTTCAGGGCCCGCTCCCGCCACCGCCGCATGCCACCCCGGTCACCCGCCTTACGGTTACGGCCCATCACGAAGCTGTAGAAGAACAGCGCCACCCCGAGCACCAGCTGCGTCCACTGCACCGGGCGGGTGTTCAGCAACGCGGTGATCTGCGGGAGGACCGCGCCGGCCCCGAGCGTCACGGCCAGCCCCAGCGCGAAGTAGAACGTGGCGACCGTACCCAGGAAAAGAAGAATGCGACCGGAACGGACCGGCCCCGGATGCAGCAGAAGCCAGATGGGGATCAGCAGGGTCCCGAAACTGGTGGAGTCGATGAGCGCGAGAACGGCAAGTGCGGCGGCGAGGGCGGCGTCCATACCCGTCACGGTGGACGACCGGGCTCCCCGCGCGCGTCAGCCCAAGGAGGTGCGCCGGCCGGGCGCCTACAACTTTAGGCGGACGCCACGCTGATCGGCGGCATGATGGGATGACGGCGTGAACGTGCGGGAACGATGGCGGCACAGCACCCGCATGCAGGACCTCACCAGTCCGATCGCCAACTTCGGCATCGGCCTGGTGCTCAACGCCGTCGGCCTGACCGATGTCTGGGACATCCCGGAGCTCCTGCCCGGCCGGTCCGACTGGTGGCACAACCTGCCGCTGGCCGCCGGATGCCTGGCCCTGCTCGCCCGGCGCCGTCACCCGATGCTCGCCCTCGGCGCCGGGATCGCCGCGTTGCTGGCCGACCTGGCCCTCGGCGGCAGCGTCGCCTTCATCCTGGTGCTGTTCGACCTGCTCTTCTCGGTCGGCCGGTTCGCCTCGGCCCGGGCCCGCGCGACCGTGACCGCGGGCGTCTTCGTCCTGATCGGCACGGCGAGCGTGGTGGGCGGCCTGGCCGTCGGCGAGGTACGGGTCGCCGTGTTCATCTGCCTGCAGCTCACGTCGCTGCTGTTCGTGCCGCTCTGGTGGGCCGCCAACCTGCGCCAGCAGCACCGGCTCGGTGCCCTGGACGCTGAGCGCACCGCCCGCGAGGCGGTCGCCGCCGAACGTACCGCCATGGCCCGTGACCTGCACGACGTCATCGCCGCCCACCTGGCGACCACGGCGATGCACTCCGGTGCGGCCCTGGCCATGCCGGCCGACGAGAACCGGGACCGGGCCGCCCTGCGGGCCGTCCGGACCAGCAGTCTCGCCGCCCTCGAGGAGATGCGATCCATGATCCTGCTGCTGCGTGACGACACCGGGCGCAAGGAAGCCGCACTGCCCGGCGGCCTCGACCGGCTGCCCGACCTGGTCGCCGCCGCCACCGCGGGCGGCCTGCGGGTGCGGGTGCGCACCGGCGACGTCTCCGGCATTCCGGTGGTCGTCGCGCACACCGTCTACGGCATCGTCCGCGAAGCCCTCACCAACGCCGGCAAACATGCGCCCGGTTCCGAGGTCAGCCTCGACGTGCGACCCGCCGGCGACCGGATCACGGTCACCGTGACGAACACCCTGACCAGGTCGGATCTCGATCATCCGGCGCTGAGCGCGGGCACCGGGCTGTGGTCGATCCGGGAACGGGCCGCCCTGCTCGGCGGCGAGCTGACCGCCACCCGCGACGACGACCGCTGGACGGTCCACGCGAGCCTGCCGGCGAGCGCCGCATGATCCGGGTCCTGGTCGCCGACGACCACTCCGCCATCCGGGCCGGCATGCGGCTCATGCTGGAGCAGGCCGACGACATCGAGGTGGTCGGTGAGGCGGCTGACGGTGCGATCGCCGTACGGCAGGCCGCCGCGCTGCGACCGGACGTGGTGCTGATGGACATCCGGATGCCCGGGACCGACGGCATCCATGCCACCCGGGAGATCACCGCCGCCGGACTGGCCGAGGTGCTCATCCTGACCACGTTCGACCTCGACGAGTACCTGTTCGGCGCACTGCGCGCCGGGGCGGCCGGCTTCCTGCTCAAATCGGTCGAGCCCGCCGCGCTTGTCGACGCGGTGCGCCGGGTCGCCGCCGGGGACGGCTTCCTCGCACCCGAGGTGACCCGTCGCCTGCTCGCGGCCTTCGTCGCCACGCCGCCACCGGTCAGCACCACACCGCCCTCGCTCAGCGAGCTGACCGCGCGCGAGCTCGACGTACTGGCCGGGCTGGGCCGTGGGCTGTCCAACGCCGACCTGGCGGCCGAGCTGACCATCACCGAGGCCACCGCGAAGACCCACGTCTCCCGGGTACTCGCCAAACTCGGCTGCAGTTCCCGGGTGCAGGCCGCCATCCTGGCCCGGGAGGCGGGACTGTCCTGACTGACCGGCGTCAGCTGCTCACGACGATGCCGAGGGCGCCGGCCAGCACGTACGAGAGGCCGATCAGGTCGTCCGGGTGCACGATCGCGCCCGTCCAGCTGGTGATGCCGCCGATTCCGGTCAGCTCGCAGCGTTCGAACCGGGCGCCCTGCATGGTGGCCCCGCTGAACTGGGCACCGGTCAGGTCGCAGCCGGTGAACCGGGCGCCGCGCAGATCCGAGTTCGAGAAGTCCGCCCCGGACAGGTTGCAGCCGGTGACCGCCACCGCGTCGAACCGGGCCATCCGCCAGTTCGTCAGGTCCAGCCGGCCGTCGGTGAACGTCACGTCGCGCAGCAGGCCGCCGTTCCACGCCAGGCCGGTCATCCGGCAGCCGGAGACCGCGACCCGTTCCATCGTCGCGTTCTCGGCACGCAGGTTCGACCAGTCGCAGCGTTCCACCGCACAGTCGGTGAGCCGCACCTTCGGCAGCGTCGCGCCGGCCAGCCGGGCCGCCCGGAACCGGACCTGCCCGAACTCCACCGACTGCGCGAACACCCCGGACAGGTCGGCGTCGGCGAACAGCACCTTCTCGTGCAGATCCTCCGACTCGAGGTCGAACGGAACCTCCGGAAGCCCGTCCGGCACGATGGGCGGCCGAAGCCCCGACGACGACGCCCCGAACCGTGACATCCGGACACCCTACGTGACCCATCGACACCGACAGGACGGACCATGGACGACGAGATCTGGGCCGCCGCCCATCGCTGGCGCGAGCACCTCGATGCGCACAACGGCACCGACCCACTCGAGCTGACCTGCCGGATCATGAAGATCACCGAGGAGGCGGGCGAGGCGGCCCAGGCCTGGATCGGCGTGCTCGGCCAGAACCCGCGCAAGGGCGTCACCCACACCACCGGCGACGTGGTGGGCGAGCTGGCCGACGTGGCCTTCACGGCCCTCGTCGCCATCGCGAGCCTCGGTGCCGACCCGCGCCAGGCGGTCCACGACGTGGTCACCAAGGCCTCCGGTTACCTGCCCTCCTGAGAAACCCCTTCTCCGGGTACGGCCGGCGGTCCCGGGGTGACGGCCCGCCTCAGCCCGTGAGGCGCCTTGGGGCCGCGAGGGGCCGCCCGCGACGTGTGGTGGCCCCGTTACCGTCCCGATCCTGCGGAGCGGCGTAGCCGTACAAGATCGGGTGAGGCTTTTCCCGGAGGGTGAGCCGCGGAACGGGTCGTCGGCAGGATCGGGTTAGATTCCTAGACTTCGGTGACCTGTAGCCGACCATCGGAAGGATGCCCCGTCGTGACCCTGACCCAGCACGCCCCCGCGCCGCACGAGACGCACCCGAGCACGGGCGACCAGGCCGTGCTCATCGTGCACGGCCGGGACCGGACCGGGATCGTCGCGACCCTGAGCACCGTCCTGGGCCGGCACGGGGCCAACATCGTGTCGCTCGACCAGTACTCGGACAATCCGCAGGGTGGCGCGTTCTTCCAGCGGACCGTGTTCGGCCGGGCCGACCTGAAGGCGGCGCTCCCGGCGATCGAGGAAGATCTGCGTACCGAGCTGGCCAACGGGTTCGAACTCGAGTACACGCTGCGGGAACTGTCGGTCCCGAAGCGCGTGGCGATCTTCGCGTCCAAGGCCGACCACTGCCTGCTCGACCTGCTGTGGCGGCACCGCCGCGGCGAGCTGCCGATCAACATCAGCATGGTCATCTCGAACCACGCGCACACCGCCGACGAGGTCCGCTCGTTCGGCATCCCGTTCGTCCACGTGCCGTCGCAGGGCCCGGACAAGTCGGCCGCCGAGGCGCAGCACCTGCAGTTGCTGACCGGGAACGTCGACTTCATCGTGCTGGCCCGCTACATGCAGATCCTGTCCGGTGACTTCATCCAGAAGGTCGGCGTGCCGATCATCAACATTCACCACAGCTTCCTGCCGGCGTTCATCGGTGCCGATCCGTACGCGAAGGCGCAGCAGCGCGGCGTCAAGCTGGTCGGGGCGACCGCCCACTACGTCACTGAGGACCTCGACGAGGGCCCGATCATCGAGCAGGACGTCGTACGGGTGAACCACGCACACACCGTCGCCGAGCTGCGCCGGCGCGGCGCGGACGTGGAGCGGGCGGTGCTGTCCCGCGCCGTGCTGTGGCACGCCGAGGACCGTGTGATCCGCCACGGCAACCACACCATCGTCTTCCAGTAGGAACCCCCCAGCTGTCGCGTACCGCTGTCTCCCGCCCCTCGAGGCAGCGGTGACGTCCAGCTGGTCTTTCGAGGCTGCCTTGTACCGCTGTCTCGGGCGGGCTGAGGCAGCGGTGACGTCGAGCTGTGGGGGTCAGCGGCGCCACCAGTGGCGTCGGGCCGGTGGCAGCGCGCGGGCCAGGCCGGTCAGCAGCTCGTGCGGGTTGCGGATCGTCAGGTCCGGACGCCGGCCGATGTCGGTCATAGCCGCCGCCACCTGCTCGTCCGTCCCGACCTGGACGACCGCGTCGACCCCGTCGGCGTGGGCGTCGGCGAGCAGCAGCTTCGCCGTGTCGGCCAGGCGGTCGAGGTGGACGGCCTTGGCGGCGGCCAGGTCGTCGCGGGTCAGCACGACCGCCTGATGCGGCTCCGGCAGCAGCATCGCGGCCCGCTGCTGTACGCCGAGGCGGGCGCGGGCGCGTTCGATCTCGCGGGTCAGCCGCCAGTCGTCGGGGTCGGCCTCGGCGCCGCCGCGGCTGGCCGCGACCCGCAGCAGGGCCTCGTCGACCGTGGGCGCCCCGGGTGCGCGGACGGCGGCCGAGACCACGTGCTGCTCGCCGTCGACGAGGGTCAGCTCCGGCCAGGCGGCCCCGGCCACACAGACCAGCGTCAGCCGGCCGGCGGCCCGGGCGGCCGCGGCGACGGCGGTCGAGACGATTCGGGGACGGGGGAGCCCGGCGGTGGCGGCGGCCTGAGCGAGCCGGTCACGGGCGGGCCGGTCCCATTCCTGCGCGGTGACGACGGTGAGTGCGGCGGGGCGGCCGGTACGGTCGGCGACGTGGGACAGGACGGCGGCGACCACGGCCGGTGGGCCGCCGTGCCGTAGCAGGGTCATCGGGTCGGGCCGGTACGACTCGGGCTGGGCCAGCCCGGCGGTCAGAGCGGCGGTCCCGGCGGTGTAGACGCCGGAACCCTGGAACACTCCGCTGGGGGCGCGGGCTCGTCCGTCGAAGAGCGCGGGCTGTACGGCACCCCCGGACTCGTACACCGCGGTGACCCACCACGCGGCGATGTCGACGACCGCAAGATCCGTCGTTGGCATGTCCGGCAGTGTCCCAAATGGACGAACCTCTCGGCACTTCTTGTCCGGAATTTTCCACGCATAGTGATAGATCGGCGACGTGAGGTTAGTCTGGTCGGATCGTCTCGAGACGGCGCAGTATCTCCTCCATGACCGGGCGCGACGTGGCGAAGTTCAACCGGGCGAAACCGGCACCACCGGGACCGAAGTTCAGTCCCGGGCTGAGCATCACCTTGGCCTGGGTGAGGATCCGTGCCGCCGGGTCGTCACCGAGCTCGTGCAGGTCGAGCCAGGCCAGATAGGTGGCCTCCGGCAGCCGCGCCTCCGGGAAGGCCTCGGCGAGCAGGCGCCGGTTGCGGTTCAGCAGGCGGCGCACCTCGGCCAGCCACGGTTCCCCGTGCTGCCATGCGGCGAGCGTGCCGACGACCCCGAGTGTCCCGGGTTGTCCCAGCAGCATCGGCGGCAGCTCGTCCAGTACCGCGCGCACCCGGGGCGGCGCCACGTCGGCGACCGCGCAGCGTAGTCCCGCCAGGTTGAACGCCTTGCTCGCCGAGGTCAGCGTGACCGTGCGCTCCGGCGCCAGCGGGGCGAACGTGATGTGCCGGTGTGGTTCGTGGGTGAGATCGGCGTGGATCTCGTCCGCGATCACCAGCACGTCGTGTCGCTCGGCCAGGGCCGCGATCCCGGAGAGTTCGTCGTGGGTGAAGACACGGCCGGTCGGGTTGTGTGGATTGACCAGGATGAGTGCCTTGCAGCCGGCCATCGGCGCGGGATCGAAGGTCCAGCCGGAGCCGGAGGCGACCATCGGGAGCGGCACGAGACGCCGTCCCATGCGTTCGATCGTCTCCAGGAACGGTGGATAGGCCGGGGTGTGCATCGCCACCGCGTCGCCGGGAGCGGTGGTCACGTGCAGGATCGCCTGAAGCGCCTGGATGATCTCGGTGAAGATCCGGATGTGGCCGGGGTCGGGACGGTGACCGTAGCGGTCGGCGGTCCGTTTCACGTACGCGTCGATCAGGGGGTTGTCATGTTGATCGTCGTCCCAGGCCGGGTAGCCCAGGTCGCCGGCAGCCGCCGCGGTGAGGGCCTCCCGGACCGGGTCGGCGATCGGGAAGTCCATGTCGGCGACCCAGGCGGGGATCGCTCCGGCGGCGCCGGCCTGGACCCACTTCAGTCCGGGTCGTGCGGACAGATCGGACAGATCGAGTTCGTCCAGCATGCGACCAGGCTATGCCGGATCGGGCCGCCGCGCGTCGACGTAGAGTCCCGCTCCGGTGGCGATCGCGCCCGCGGCCTCCCACAGGGCGACGCTCAGGAACTCGCCCGGAGCCGCGCCGGTGGCCACCAGGGTGGTGAAGACGGTGAAGGTGAGCAGCCGGAACGGGATGGTGAACCGGAAGAACGGCCGCCACTCGGTGGCCATGGCGACCAGGTAGTACACGCCCATGTTGAGCGACGCCATCGACGACGCGGTGGCGAACACCCGGCCGTCGGTGCTCAGGGTCCCGAATCCGGCGCTGGTCGCCACGGTCTGCGGCGACACCAGCCCGATGATCCCGAAGAGCACCGCCATCACGCCGAAGACGGCGATCGTCCATCCCGCCAGTGAACGGGGCAAGATCCTCATCGGCCGACCTTAATACTTGCCCTCATTCACTCTGCATGACAGAGTTCTCTGCAGTGGAGAGGGGATAGCGATGGTCGCCTATGACGGAGCCGAGCTGGATCGGTTGCGGATGCGGGTGCGGGCCGCCCGCCGGGCGGGATCCGCCCCCATGCTCGTGTTCGGACTGACCACCCTGGCCTTCGCGGTCTACGACGGCCTGGTCGGTTACCACTTCGTGCCGATGCCGCTGTTCTGGCCGCTGTGCAGCCTGACCGCCCTGCTCCTGCTCTGGCCGATCGCACGGTGGCGGTCCCGTCGCAGCGGGGTCGGCGAGGGCCGGTTCACCTATCGGCTTGCCGCCGCCGGGCTGGTGACGCTGCTGGTCGCCGGCAACCTGCTCTGGTTTCTTCCGGTCCTGCGGATGCTGCTGTGGCCCGCGACCGTGCTGACCGTCCTGGCGGTGTGGCAGCACAACCGGCGGCTCGCGTGGTGGTCCGGCATCATCGGCGGCATGATGATCATGAACTGGTTCGCCGACCTGTTCCTGCTCAGCGGCCACTACGAACCGTTCTACATGGGCGCCGGCGGCGTCGGCCTGGCCCTGGCCGGGCTCGTCGAGCGCAACCACGAGCGGAGCCTCGATTGAACGAACCGGACCGCCACCCGGCCCTGGAACTCGACGACCGGGTGCACCAGAAGACCCGGCTCGCGCTGCTGACCGTGCTCGACGAGGCCGGCCGGGCCGACTTCCCCTACCTCAAGGCGTTGCTCGGACTCACCGACGGCAACCTCGGCCGCCATCTCGAGGCGCTCGCGTTGCAGGGTCTCGTCGAGATCCAGAAAGGCCACGAAGGCCGCCGGCCCCGCACGTGGGCGGCGATCACCGCCCTCGGCCGGGAGGCACTCGCCGCCGAGATGCGGGTGCTCGCCGCGCTGCTCCAGCGGTTCCGGGACAACCGCGACGGTCAGGAGCAGGCCGGCTCGTAACGCATGCCGGTGACATGGGCGGGCCACTCCGCCGCGGTCAGTCCACCCTGGCGCAGGCACGCCTCGGCCAGCGGGTCGCGCAACGTCATCGTCGCTGGGCAGGTTCCACAGTTCGGTGCCGGAGCGGCCGGTGACGGCCAGGAGCGTACGGTCGGCGGACAGTGTGACCGCGCCGATCCCGGCGATCCGCCTGCCGGGCCGTTGTGCCGCGCGGACCACCCGGTCGCTGCCGTCGCGGCCGTTCCACGTCACGATCTCCCGGTCCACCGTGACCCCCAACCGCCGCGCGCCTCCAGCGCCTGCACCCCGCCCCGCGCGGGAAGAACGGCGACCCGGGACGGTACGGCCGGGTCCGCCAGATCCCAGACGGTCAGCGCCGAATCCGTACCACCGTTGTCGCCGCCGCCTGCCGGGCCACCCCCCGTCGGCTCAGGGGTCAGGGCCGTCCCGCCGGAGCCGGTTCATGGCGGCGCACCATCTCGGCGATCCAGGTCGGCGCGTACGGCGACGTGCAGTTCGGTGGGGTCGGATAGTCCTTGAGGACCTCCAGGCGCTCGCCGATGCCGACGGCGCGGGCGCGCTGGTCGGCATGCGAGATGCCGATCTGGGCCAGGCAGTGGTTCATCGCCCACTGCAGCCGGTCCGGGGCGTCCTTCATCCGCTGCTCGATGACGTCGAGCAGCCCGCCGAGGTCGAGGCCCTCGGGTTTCTTCGCGACCCGTTCGGTGGTCAGCGCCCAGCCGGCGCTGGCGACGACGGGATCCGGGTCGGCAGCCCAGCGAAGGCGTAGTTCCTCGGCGTGCGGGCTCTTCTTCACCACGTAGTTGACCAGCCAGTCCTGCACCTTCGGGGTATGGGCCTCGCGAAGCATGGCGTCGAGCTCGTCACGGCTGAACGCTCGCGGGCGGCAGATCAGCAGCGCCAGCAGCCGGGCCGCGGAGTCGCCGGTCGCCCACAGTGCGGTCGCGAGATCCTGCTGCGTCTTGAGTCGCTTCGCGATCGCCCGTAGCGCGCCGAGGTTGACCCCGTGATCGTCGCCGTGCCGCTCGTTCACCGCGCGCGCCTTCGGGTCGTCCAGCGCGGCCAGTTCGGCCAGCACCCCGGCCACCGTCGTTTCCGTCACCGTTCGCCTCCGATCGGCCGGCTGCACGGTTTCCCCGCGCATCCCGGCTCGCGCTCCCTGACCAGCAAGTTACCGCCCACGTCAACAAAAAGCCGAAGGGCTGTCTTGGGCTCGGTGTGGCAGCGGCAGGGACCGGCCGCGGGGGCGGGATCAGCGGCGGATGAGGGCCGCCACCGCGGTCAGCATCGTCAGCAGGACCGCGGCGAACCAGGTCATCACCGTGACGTATAGGGCCGCCACACCGATGGCCAGCGCGGAGACGGCCAGCGCGACGTAGGCGATCAGGAAGATGCCGGCGAGCGCGGCGCCCCGGTCCTGCGCGGTCGCCAGCGCGGCGACCGTACCGATGCTCGCCTTGAAGAGGACGCCGGCGCCCGCGGCGGCGAGCAGACCGCCGATGAGGAAAACCGGCAGGCTGGCCAGATGCATGCCGGTGACCAGGATGACCGTGCCGGCTACCTGGGCGGCCAGGCCCAGTGCCGTCCTGGCCCGCGCGCTGAGCGCGGTGGTGAGGGTCTGCGCGGCGGCCGACCCGCCGAGCACCGCGAAGACGATCAACCCGGCGAGGGCGCGGGACGGCTGGTGCAGGGTGCCGGCGACGAAGCCGGGCGCGACCGAGGTGAAGAAGCCGAAGACCGAGAAGGCGGCGAACGCTCCCGTCGCGGCGGCCAGGTAGGCGGGGCCGCGGCCGGTGGTCACCCGTTGCGGCCGGTAACGGTACGTGCCGGCCGGACGCACCGTCTCCGGGGCCAGCGTGACTGCCGCGATGGCCGCGATCAGGAGAACCACGAAGACGGCGTACGGCGTACGCAATGGCGCCGTGACGAATTCGGCGAGCAGACCGGCGACCAGCGTGCCGAGCCCCAGCCCGCCGATGTTGGCGGCCGTCGACACCATCGCGAAGCGGGTTCCGGAGGCGCCCGGCCGGTCGGCGGCGTGCAGTTCGAGCAGGTGCGCGGTGGCCGCCGCGGTGATCATGCCGACGCCGAGGCCGGTGATGAACCGCGCCGTCAGCAGCAGCGGCAGCGAGTCCCCGCGCGGAGTACGTACGACATGGTCTCGGTGTTGCCCTTCTGCCGCGTTTCCTGGCTGTCGGCGCGGCGAGTATCGCGTCGATTCCGGTGACCGGGGCAAACCTGCGCTGGCCGCTGTCGCTGGCGGTCCCGGCCGGTCGCCCGCCCGGCGCCGCGGCCCGCGCGTTGATCTCCCTGACCGCCGATTACCTCCCCGGACCGGGCCGTCCGGTCGGTTAGAGTGAGCCGCCATGAGGTCGATACGGGTGTGGGTCCTCGCGACGGCGCTGACCGTCGCAGCGGGTGGAGGTGGCCTGGTGGTGGCGCACCTGAGCAGCGACGATCCCGCTCCGGCGTGGGCCGCTCCGGATTCCCCGCCGGCCGCGGCCGTCGTGCCGCCGTCCCCGGCTGCGTCCCCGCCATCGGCCGGGCCGACCGCCGCCCAGCTCACCGCCGCGGACGCCCAGCTCGCCGCGGATCGGGCGAAGAGCGTGAAGCAGTTGAACGCGGCTCTGAAGTCGGTCAAGGGCGACTTCTCCGTCGCCGTCCACGACCGGAGGGCCGGCCTGCGGTACGTCCATCGTGGCTCCGTCAAGTTCGACACCGCCAGCATCGTCAAGGTGCAGGTCCTGACGTGCATGCTGCTCAAGGCCCAGGACGCCGGCCGTGGGCCGACGTCCGCCGAGATGAAACTGGCCAGGCCGATGATCCGGCTGAGCGACAACAACGCGACCACCTCGCTCTACCAGAGGATCGGCGGCCGGACCGCGGTCACGAAGTGCAACAAGCGGCTCGGTCTCACCCAGACCGTCGTGAACAGCCGGTGGGGCCTGACCCGGACCACGGCCGCCGACCAGATCCGCCTGCTGGAGGAACTCGTCGACACGAGGGGCCCGCTGAACGCGTCCTCCCGCAAGACCGCCTTCACCCTGATGAACACCGTCGACAAGGCGCAGGACTGGGGTGTCCCGGTGGTCGCCAGGACCGGTGAGATCTTCACGGTCAAGAACGGCTGGGACACGCGTACGGCCGACGGCGGCCTCTGGGCGGTCAACACCATCGGCCGGATCACCTCGAAGAACGGCAAGGTGGACGTGTCCGTCGTCGTCCTGTCCCGTCGCAACAAGAACTATCGGAGCGGGATCGCCCTGGTCGAGAGGATCGCCGGGCTCACGCGCCAGCACCTGAGGTACTGACCGTGACCGTGCCTGGGACCTGGAGAAGTGCGCTGACCTGGGGTTTGGGTGATCCTGGACACGGCGGCCTGACTCCGGATGTAAGGGGCTGGGCGTGCTACGGTCCGTCGGGGAGGACGCAGCATGCAAAGGCGCACGGATCTCATCGAAGATCTGATGGGACGGTTCCCGCACATCCCGCGTGAGGCGGTGATCAAGGAAGACCTGCTGCGGGGCGGGCTGGCGTTCGACGACTCGGCGCTCACCGACAACGAGAACGGCGACGTGAAGCCGAAGTCCTACTTCATCTTCTCGTTCGACCACCGCACCCTGCCCGAGCTCGGCGAGGCGGCCCTGCGGCGGCCGCCGGAGGAGATCGTGCTCACCGGCGGGCCCTACGACCTGCGGCGCACGGTGGTGTCGGTGCGGATCAACCCGTCGTCGCCCTACCGGGTCAAGCCGGGCGAGGACGGGAAGTTGCAGCTCTTCCTCGACGACCGGCCGATCGGTGACGTCGGGCTGCCGCCGATGCCGGACTACTACCGGCACACGCTGGAGAACGGCAAGCAGGTGATGGAGGTCGCGCCCACCATTCAGTGGGGCTACCTCGTCTACCTCACCGTTTTCCGGGTCTGTCAGTATTTCGGCGCCAAAGAGGAATGCCAGTACTGCGACATCAACCACAACTGGCGTCAGCACAAGGCGGCCGGGCGGCCGTACACCGGTGTGAAGCCGGTCGACGAGGTGCTCGAGGCGCTCGCGATCATCGACAAGTACGACACCGCGAAGACGTCGCACGCCTACACCCTGACCGGTGGCAGTGTCACCAGCAAGGTCGACGGGCTGGCCGAGGCCGACTTCTACGGGCGGTATGCGCAGGCCATCGAGGAGCGCTTCCCGGGCCGGTGGATCGGCAAGGTCGTCGCGCAGGCGCTCCCCAAAGAGGACGTCCAGCGGTTCTACGACTACGGGATCCGCATCTACCACCCCAACTACGAGGTGTGGGACAAATACCTCTTCGAGCGTTACTGCCCCGGCAAGGAACGCTATGTCGGCCGGGAGGAATGGCACCGCCGCATCCTCACCTCGGCCGAGGTGTTCGGGCCGCGCAACGTGATCCCGAACTTCGTGGCCGGTATCGAGATGGCCGCACCGTTCGGTTTCACCACCGTGGACGAGGCGATCGCGTCGACCACCGAGGGCCTGCAATATTTCATGTCCCGGGGGATCACTCCGCGGTTCACCACCTGGTGCCCGGAGCCGACCACCCCGCTGGGCAAGATGAACCCGGAGGGCGCCCCGCTGGAGTACCACATCCGGCTCCTCGAGGCGTACCGCGCGACCATGGAGGCGAACGGGCTGTCCAGCCCGCCCGGCTACGGTCCGCCCGGCGCCGGCAACGCGGTCTTCTCGGTCAGCTCGTTCATGGACACGCTGCCGGCCGAATGATTGAGGCCTTCCTCGATCTGCTCCGCATCCCGACGATCTCCACCCGGGACGCGGCTGCCCGGGACGATGCCGCCTTCGACGCCTTCCACGAGGCGTTGAGGCGGCATTTCCCACGTCTGCACACGCTTCCGGTGGTGCGGGTGAGCAGTCACGGGTTGCTGTTCCACTGGGCCGGCACGTCGAGCGACAGACCGATGGTGCTGATGGCACACATCGACGTCGTTCCGGTCGAGGGCGGTTGGCGGCACCCACCCTTCGGGGCGGTCGTCGAGGACGGCGTCGTCTGGGGCCGTGGAACCCTCGACTGCAAGGGCAGCCTCACCGCGATCTGCCAGGCCGTCGAGGATCTGCTCGCCGCCGGGCACACCCCGCAGCAGGACGTGTGGCTGTCGTTCGGCTGCAACGAGGAGGTGGCCGGCGACGCGGCCCCACTTGCCGTCGAGGAACTGCGGCGACGCGGTGTCACCCCGTGGTTGGTGCTCGACGAGGGCGGCGCGGTCGCCTACGACGCGTTCCCCGGCGTGGACAAGCCGATCGCGGTCATCGGCGTCACCGAGAAAGGCGTCACCTCGCTCGAACTGCGCGTCGACGGCCGCGGCGGGCACGCGTCCACGCCCGCACCGCTCGGCCCGACCGCGCGCCTCGCGCGGGCCGTCACCCGCCTCGACCGCGCGCCGATGCGTGCGTCCGCGCCCGACGCCACCATGGAGCTCTTCCGCAGGGCGGCGCCACACGCCAGACCCGCGATGCGGTACGCGTTGAACACCGCCGTCCGCAGCCGCGCCCTGCTGACCCGCCTGCTGATCGCGGCCGGTCCCGAGACGGCGGCGATGGTCCGCACCACCGTCGCGGTGACGACCCTCAGCGGCTCCCCGGCACTGAACGTGGTCGCCGCCACGGCCACCGCCGGCGTGAACATCCGCATCCTGGTCGGCGACACCATGGAGGGCGTCATCCGGCACGTTAGCCGGGTGATCAAGGATCCGCAGGTACGGATCACCGTGATCGACGAGGGCGAGCCGTCCCCGTCGTCTCCGCTCGACGAGGCGTTCGACCTCATCGCCGCGGTGACCGCCGAACACTTCCCGGAAGCGGTGACCTCTCCGTACGTGATGATGGCCGCGACCGACGCCCGTCACTTCACGAAGATCAGCGAGCGGGTCTACCGGTTCACGCCGTTCGAGATGACGAGGAAACAGCGCGAGTCGATCCACGCGAGCGACGAGCACATCACCGTCGACGCCTACCTCAAGGGCGTCGCCTGGTACCGCATCCTGGTCGAACGCCTCTAGCCGGCCGTCGCGGGGCGTGCCCGGACGTGCATCCGCTCGCCCTGCCGTCCGAGAATGCTGATGATCTCGACCGGGTGTTCGCCGGTGCTCCCGAACCAGTGCGGCACCCGGGTGTCGAACTCAGCCGCCTCCCCGGCCGCGAGCGTGAAATCGTGGTCGCCGAGGACCAGCCGCAGCCGCCCGGAGAGCACGTACAGCCACTCGTAGCCTTCGTGCGTACGCGGATCCGGCTCGGTCTGATCAGCCGGAATGATCACCTTCCAGGCCTGCAGCGAGCCCGCATGCGGGGTCAGCGGCAGCACGATCCGCCCGTTCACCTTGCGGGGTGCCGGCCGGACCCGTGGGTCCGCGATCTGCGGCGCCCCGATCAGCTCGTCGATCGGCACCCGATGGGCCTGTGCGATCGGCAGCAGCAGCTCCAGGCTCGGTTTGCGCTGTCCGCTCTCCAGCCGCGACAGGGTGCTCTTGGAGATGCCGGTGACCTCGGCCAGCGCGGTCAGGGTGACGTTGCGGCGGGTGCGCAGGGCTCTCAGCCGGGGGCCGACCTCGGCGAGGGCGGCGGCGATCTCGTGTTCCACCAGGCCATTCGACCCGGCCGGCCCCGATCCGGCAACCAATGTTGCCGTTTCCGGGAAACCCGGCTGGTCTTCCCGGAAACGGCAACGTTCTTTGCGGTGCCCGCGAGGGCCGCGCAGCCTGGGCGGCATGAACGAATATGACGTCGTAGTGGTGGGCGGCGGCGCCGCCGGACTCAGCGCCGCACTGGTCCTGGCCCGTGCCCGGCGGCGGGTGGCGGTGATCGACGCGGGCCGCCCGCGCAATGCTCCGGCGGCACACATGCACGGATATCTGTCGCGTGACGGCATGCCGCCCGCCGACTTCCTCGCCGCCGGACGGGCCGAGATCATCGGGTACGGTGCGGAGCTGCTCGCCGACACCGTAACCGCGATCAACCCACGCTCACCGGTCCCGGCTGCCGTGCACGCGGCGGAGACGGGGTTGCGCACGGCTGCCGGGAACGCCGGGTTCCGCGTACGGCTCGCCTCCGGCCGGCTGGTCTCCGCCCGCCGGGTGCTCGTGGCGACCGGCCTGCGTGACGAGATCCCGGCGATCCCCGGCCTGGCCGAACGCTGGGGCCGCGACGTGCTGCACTGTCCGTACTGCCACGGGTACGAGGTACGGGATCGGCCGCTCGGCGTGCTCGGCGGCAGTCCCGAGACCGTTGCGCACGCTCTGCTGGTCCGTCAGTGGTCGGCCGACGTTACCTTCTTCGCCCACACCCACGACCTGAGCAACGACGAGCGTCAGCGTCTGGCCGTCCGCGGCATCCGCGTCGCCGAGGGCGTCGTGACCCGCCTGATCCTCGACGGCGACCGGTTCGCCGGCGTCGAGCTGGACCGGGCCAGCATCGTCGCGCCGCACGCCCTCTTCGTCCGCCCGCGGCTCGTGCCGAGCGACGGCCTGCTCACCGGGCTCGGCGCGGCCCTGATCGACGAGCGCACCGGACGCACCGGCGTGCCGGGCGTGTGGGCGGCCGGCAACGCGGTCGACCCCCGCGCACAGGTGATCACCGCGGCGGGTGCCGGCTCGGCGGCGGCCATCGACATCAACGCCGACCTCGTCGAGGAGGACGTACGTGACGCCCTCCCGTTCTCCGCGGCCCAGGAACGCCGGGTCGCCGCCATCGTCAACAGCCGTCCGCTCTGAGGGTCACCGCGGATCCGGACCGGGCGACGGCCGTCCCTCCACATCCCTTCAGCAGGCTCAACAGCATCGAGACCAGGAGTTATCGCCATGTCGAATGAATCGAACCGCCACCGTACCGCCGTCATGATCTGGATCGCCGTCTTCCCCACCCTGACCGTCCTGCAGTTGCTGCTCGGCGACCTGCTCCGGGACACGCCGGTGGTGCTGCGCACGTTCGTGCTGGCGACGATCGCGGTGCCGATCGTGGTTTACGGCCTGATGCCCCTTCTGCACCGTCTGCGGGCGCGGCTGATCACCCCGCGCGGCTGATCGGGACCACGGGCGGGGCTCACCTCGAGCTCAGCGCGGGCCCAGGCCGGTGCGCCCGTCGATCAGCTCGCGGGCGACATCGAGGTGGCCGGCGTGGCGGGCGGTCTCCTCGATCATGTGCAGGATGATCCGCCGCAGGTCGGTGGTCTGCTCCGCGAGCCACTCGACCTGATGCCGCCGCACCGGGGCCGCGTCCAGCGGCGTCGCGGCGATCCGCTCGTCGGACAGATCGCACATGCGGCGGTAG
The DNA here is from genome assembly GCF_040639655.1 of Actinoplanes sp. NPDC023801. Taxonomy (NCBI): domain Bacteria; kingdom Bacillati; phylum Actinomycetota; class Actinomycetes; order Micromonosporales; family Micromonosporaceae; genus Actinoplanes; species Actinoplanes sp. NPDC023801. The sequence goes on from NZ_JBFAAI010000018.1 coordinate 69,088, forward strand.
AAAGCGAGAACCACCTCGGCCGGCCGTGGCGTGGTGAGCGGTGGGCAGTCGCCGGGCCAGGGCAGCGGCTCGGCGGACCCGGTCAGCACGTCCTGGAACCAGTGCATCTCGGCGTGTCCCAGGTGCTCGATCAACCCGAGTGGCGTCCACCCCGAGGGCAGCACCGTGGTGTGCAGCGCCCGGTCGTCGAGCCCGTCGACGATCGCCACGGCGGCGCCCCGCTGATAGGTCAGGAACTCGTGCAGCACGGCTTTCTCGTTGTCGGAACCATCGATCCCCGTCATGGGAGTGCAGGCTAGCGGCACCCCCTGACATTTCCCGGCGATGCTTCGGGCCTCCCGGAGAAGGTAACCTTCCCGGCGTGAGGAGTCGTCGGTTCGCGCTGGTGCGGGCGGATCTCGAGAACGCGGTGTGCCCGCTGCCCGATGATCTCGCCGCCACGGTGGGGGAGCGGGAGTCGGTCACGGTCGTGCTCGATCACCGCTTGCGAGGCGTCACGCCCGCGCGGGAAACCTTCGAGGCGACAGCCGTACAGGATCCGGGGTGGCGGCTGCCGGGGATCGTCTGGCCTCCGGACGTGCGGCCGGGCGTGTTCGTGACGGTCGCCTGGCGGTCGTCGGAGGAGTATCTGACGGTGCGGACCACGGTCCTGGACGAGCCGATGCGAGTCGACGGCGTCGACTTCTATCACGACTACGACCCGAGGGTGGTGACCCGCGAGTTCGACCCGGGGGTCTCCAACCGTGGGCAGGTGCTCAACGCGGTGCGCCGGCTCGGGCGCGTCTTCGACGACGGCTCGGCCGCCTTCCCGGAGGCCGAGCTGCCCGCGCACTGCGGTCTGGGACGCGGCAAGAAGGGGATGTTCCTGCTGCGCAACGCCGTCGACCAGCTGCTGCGGGAGGGCTATGTCACGCGCGTGGCCGGCAGCACCGGCCCGGACGGCGCGCTCAACTATCCGGCCGTCGACGGTGAGGAGAGCCTGGACCTGCTGTTCTACGCCCCGCTCGTGGAGGAGGCCCCGCTGCCGGACGCCGCCGGTGGCGACCCGCACGGCGACGGCGGCAGCGGGCGGCGTGACCACTGGGTGAACGGGTTCGTCCGGCGCCTGCCACCCGGCGCCCACGCCTCGAAGAAGCAGCAGAACGTCCATCAGCAGGCCATCGAGAAGGAACAGATCGACGGTTTCACCCTGGAACCCGGGTACACCTTCGTGAAACGCCATCACCGCGGGTAATCGATCTCCGCGATGTCGTCGGCCAGGTATGCGACGGTCACGTCCGGGTTGAGCCGGCGCACCAGCGCGTCGCTGAGCGGCCGCAGGGCGAAGACCTCCCGGACCGCATCGAGGTCCACGTCCTCCTCGTAGTAGTCCTGGGCGAACTCCCGGTACGCCTCGGGCGTACCGTCGACGAGCAGTTCGAAGAGCCAGGTCACCCGGTCCAGCCCGCGGCCGTGCCAGCGGTCCCCGCCGGTCTCGCGCCACAGGCAGATGTTGGCGCCGCCGCTGAACGCCGGCTCCGTGACCTGGGCGGCGAAGACCCCGGGCACGTCGTCGAAGAGTCCCGGGCCGTGCGGGGCCTCGTGGTCGAGCCCGCGGATCCAGACGCCCGCCGGGGCGAACACGATCGAGTACTCGTCACCCGACCCGTTGCGCATCGACGCCATCTGCTCGCGCCGGTCCGGGTTCCACCCGGAGTCGAAGGAGTAGTACCTGTCCTCCCAGGCCGGACTCATGATCGCGTCGCACATGGCCAGCGCCTGCGAACGCCGTCGCAGTTGCTCCGCGCCGGGCAGGGCCGCGGAGATCTCAAGAACACTCACAGGATGATCGTGCACCCTTGGCGGATGAAAGCCGTAGCCGGCCTCGGTGTCGCGTGTGTCCTGGCGTCCCTGTCGCTGTACGCGGGCTTGCACGTGATGGGGCCCTCTGCCGACCTCGACTGGATGCGCCGCACCATCAGCCAGTACGCGCTGATGCCCAACGGCTGGATCTTCGACACCGCCACGCTGCTGCTCGCCGCCGGTTCGGCCGCGATCGTGGCCGCGCTGCTCCGCGCCGGTGCTCTGACCGGGGGAGCGGCGGCCGCGCTCGGCCTGTGGGTGGCGGGGCTGATCGGGGTGGTCTGGTTCGAGAAGCACAACTGGCAGGTGGGGCCGTCGGTGAGCGGCGACGTCCACCGGGTGGCGAGCGTCGTGGCCTTTCTGAGCCTGCCGGTCGGTGCCCTGCTCGCGGCCCGGCGGGGCGGCGGCCCGGCCCGCTGGGTGGCGGCCGGCGGCGTGGTCTCACTGCTCTGCTTCATGCCCATCCTGTGGGCGGTCCTGGCCGAACCGTGGACCGGGGTGCGCTGGTGGCAGGCCATCCCGCTGGGCGGTGTCGAACGGCTGCTCGGTCTCGCCGAGGTGATCACGGTTCTGCTGCTGGCCTGGTGGGCGTTCCGGAGTCGGCCGAACGGCCGGCCACTCGGTCCGAGATCTCCTGAACCGGACCGGCAGAACCACCCCACCATGTCCTGATCAGCCGGGTCATACCGGCTGATCAGCTGCCGCCGGAAATGTCGGACAAACGTACGTTCGAATGGTGCGGTATCGCACGATGACTGTAGTCGCGGCCCTCACCGCGGCATCCCTGACCGGAGTGGCCCCCGCCCATGCGGCGGCCACCAGCACCACCGTCACCATCGGCCTGCGCCCCGGCGTGCCGGCGGCCCAGACCGTCCGTGACCTGGACGCCGACCCGGCCGTCCGGGTCCTCGACAGCGACACCGCCCCCGTCCTCGGCGCCGTCACGGTCACCGTGACCGGCGACCCGGTCACGTCACTGGCGGCTGCTGCCCGGCTACGACTTCGTCAACGACGACGCCCTCCGGGGCACCGTGACGATCACCCCGTCGGTCCGCGACAACCACTCGGTCAAGCAGGTCAGAGCAGTGATCACCGCCGGCTCGAAGAAGATCACCCTGACCGCGTCCCGGTCACCGTGGACGATGCGATGGAAGCCCGGAACCCGCACCAGCACATACCCGCTCACCCTCACCGCGACCGACGCCGCCGGCAACGTCAGGACCATCAACACCAAGATCAAGGTCAACAACTGACTCTCGTACGGCTACGCGTACCCCATCCAGTCGGTGCCACCGACGACCGCCGCCTATTTCATCAGCGTCCGGCCGAAGCCGAAGCCGAAGCCGAAGCCGGAGTGGGAGCCGGAGTCGGAGTCGTGTTCCGTGCGGCAGCGTGGCGACCTGCGCCCGCCGGCGGGTGTAAGTCACCACGCGGTTGTTCCGGCCGGCAGCGTGGTGGCTTGAGGTCTGACGCGCACCACAGGTCACCACGTGCGTGGAGGACGCCGCTCGCCTCGGGCGGCACGTTCTGGAGCTGCCTCCGCTGACGGCGGTCGGCGACCGGAATGGCGATAGCCGAGACAGCCGAAAGCCCGTGGAGGGGACGGCGGGACGGCGGAGCGGGACGGCGATCCGGCGCGGGAAGGCGACGCGGAGAAATTGATGAGCGGGAGCGGGCTGCGGATCTTTCGATATCCCGGCAGACTGGCGTGAATGAGTATGACCGACGATGCGTACGGGCCCTCTCTGGAAGGTCTGGTCCTCGGCGGGCGCTACCGGCTGCAGCGGCAGATCGGCGCCGGTGGGATGGCGGTGGTCTGGCGGGCTCATGACGATGTGCTGGGCCGGGCCGTGGCGGTGAAGGTGGTCGCCCCGGGGCGGGCCTGGGACGCGCGTCTCCGGGAGCGGATCCGGCATGAGGCGCGGGCGGCCGCGGCGTTGTCGCATCCGAATGTCGCGCAGGTGCACGACTACGGCGAGATGGATCGGGCCGGGCGGGTCTTCCCGTACGTGGTGATGGAGCTCGTGCACGGCGGCACCCTGCTGGCGCGGCTCTCGGCGGGGCTGCCGCCGCCCGAGTTCGCGATGCGGATCGCCGCGGAAATCGCCGCGGCGCTGGCGGCGGCGCATGCCGAAGGTCTGGTGCACCGCGACATCAAGCCGGGCAATGTGATGCTCGCTCCGACCGGGGCGAAGGTGGTGGACTTCGGCATCGCCGCCGCGATCTCGCCGGGTGGCCCGGAGGAACCCGAGGACGACGTTCTCGGCACACCGGCCTACCTGGCGCCGGAGCGCCTGATCGGCGACGCGGTGGTGCCGGCCTCCGATGTGTACGCGCTCGGCGTGGTCCTCTACCGGATGCTGTCCGGCCGGTCACCGTGGAGCAGCGAGGACACCCGGCAGATGGTGGAGGCGCACCTTTACATCCCGCCTGCGCGGCTGTCGCCGATAGCGGGCGTGCCGGATTACGTGATCCGGCTCTGCGACCGCTGTCTGGCGAAGGACCCGGACCAGCGTCCGACCGCCGATGAGGCCGCCGAGGTGCTGGCCCGCGGCGCCGGGATCCGGGTAGTGAGTGACGAGCCGACCGGCGCGGTGCCCGTCCCGGCCGCCTCGCCTGAGCTGACCGTGCTGGTCCGCAGGAGGTCGGCACCGCCGAAGGCGAAGCGGCGGTGGCGTCCGGTGGCAGCCGTGGCGGCCGTGCTGGTGGCCGTGGGCGTCGGCGTGTGGGCGCTGATCCAGGGCCCGGAGCAGGTGGGCGGGGGCGCCGGTGTCGTCGCGGCCACTCCGGTGGCGTCGCCGGCCCTTCCGGCGCGCAGTGGGGCTGCTCCCGCCGGGCCTCGCGGAAGCGGGGGCCCGGACCGGTCGCGGCCGGTGCAGGTGGGAGAGAGCCCGCTGGTGACACCGTCGCGGGCGATCGCCCCGGGCCCCGCGGCGGCCTCGTCGGCGGCGGGGACGGCACCGGCCACGGTGGTGCCGACGACGGCCACGACGCCCGTGCCGACGAGGACGACGACGCCGCCGCCCGCGGCGGTGGAACGGACGTTCTCATCGGCGGGCGGGAAAGTGGTGGCGACCTGTCCGTCCCCGGAGACCGCCGAGTTGCTGTCGTGGAGTGCCACCCGGCCGTACCGGCTGGATTCGGTGGATCCAGGTCCGGCGTCCGCCCCGGCCGTGACGTTCCGGCAGGGCAGCCGGCTGGTGACCATGACGGTGACCTGCGACGGCGGGACCCCCTCGGCGGACGTTGCCTGATCCCGGCGGCGCTGACCGTGACGGCGGGAAGCCCCAAAGCGGACGCTGCCCAGTCCGGCGGCGCTGACGGGGACGGTGACTTGCGAGCGGCGGCACCCCGAGCTGGAGGTTGCCCGGTTCCGGCTCGGCCGAGATAATCGCACGGACCGTGCAATAATCACGACTGTCTATCGGGAGGGTCGATGGGGATTACTCGCCGAACTCTGATCGCACTACCCGGCGGCGTGGCTGTCGCCGCCGCCGTCACCACACCGGCCACCGCGGGCCGGGGCCGGCGGCCACGCCCGGCGATCTTCGTCCACGGCAGTGCCGGCTCGGCCATGCAGTTCCGGGTGCAGGCCAAGCGCCTGGCGAGCAACGGCTACCCGGCCGGGACCGTCGAGGCGCACGAGTACGACTCGCCGAACATCGTCGCGATCCTGCAGCAGGTGTGGGCCGGCCTCGACGCGCGGATCGAGCGGCTCCTCGCGCTGACCGGATCTGATCAGGTCGACCTGCTGGCGCACTCGCTCGGCACCTATGTGACGCAGGGTTATCTGAACAGTTCGCCGGAGCGGGCCGCCCGGGTCGCGCATTACGTCAACCTGGACGGCCGCCCGGCCACCGCGTTGCCGGGCGGGGTGCCGACCCTGGCGATCTGGGGCGAGGGTGACCCGGCGCGCACCGTCACCGGCGCGACCAATGTGTACTTCCCGGCGCAGTCGCACACCCAGACCGTCTCGTCGCCGGAGTCGTTCCGGGAGATCTTCCGCTTCCTGGCCGGGCGCGAACCGCACACCACCGAGGTCCGTCTCGCGCGTGTCGCGTACGTCTCCGGCAGGGCTGTTCTCTTTCCCAGCAATGCCGGGGTGACCGGCGCGGACCTGGAGATCTACCGGGTCAGCCCGCGGACCGGTCACCGCCGGGGCCGGCCGATTCGGACGACGGTCGGTGCCGACGGAGCATTCGGCCCGGTCGCGCTGGCACCGCACGAGCGGTACGAGTTCGCGCTCCTGCGGGACGGCCAGTCGGCGCACCACTTCTACTTCGAGCCGTTCCGCCGGTCCGACTCGTTCGTGCGGCTGCTGACCAGTCGTCCCGGCGAAGGGCTCGGCGGGCTCGTCGACACCGGCGACCGGCACACCGCGCTGACCTTCCAAAGGCAGAAGGAGTGGTGGGGCGGCGAGGGCGACCACCTGTGGATCAACGGGCAGGACATCCTGAACCCGGCCACCGCCCCGCACAACCGGCGGGTGATCGGCGTCTTCGCGTTCGACGACGACGTCGACGGGGTCAGCGACCTGTCCGCGCCGCTGCCCGAGTTCATCGCGCAGACGTTCATCTCGGGAGTGGACCTGTTCATTCCGGCGTCGGACCGCGGATCGGTACGGATCGTGGCCCAGGAACGTGGCGGCGGACGTACCGTGCTGCCGGTGCCGGCCTGGCCGTCGAGCGGGCACCGGATCAGCGTGGAATTCGGCTGAGGTCCTCCACCACGGCGACGACCTCGGGGAACGCGTTGACCGACGCGGTCACGTAACGGCCGTCGAAATCGCCGATGCTGCGGACACCGCTCTGCAGGCAGGCCACGAACGCCATCCCGGCGCCGCCGGCCGCGACCGCGTCACCGGGCGAGTCGCCGACGTAGACACACTGCGCCGGCGACAGCCCGGTGTGCGCGAGCAGCTCGTCGAACGCACGCGGGTCGGGTTTGCCGTACCGGGTGTTGTCGCGGTGCCAGATGCCGCTGATCCGTTCGGCGAGCACGTGATCAGGCTCCAGCATGTGGCGTACCTCCGGCCCGGTGCGGGAGGTCAGCAACATGACGGTACGCCCGGAGAGCACCAGTTCGTCGAGGGCGGCCAGGTTTTCCGGCGGGATCACGTCGAGCCGTCCCTCGGCGATGTAACGCTCCATCGTGGCCTGGAACAGCGGCGCGAACTCGCCGAGGTCGAGGCCCGGTGATCGTTTCGGCATCGCCTCGAGCAACGGCTCGCCCCAGGTCGCCAGGTGCACGGCACGCCGGATCGGCGGCCGCCCCATCGCGGCGAGCACCTCGTTCTCCAGTTCGAAGGACGACGCCTCGGTCATGCAGAGGGTGTCGTCCACATCGATGACGACTGCTTTGATCATCCCGCGAGATTACGCGGTGCTCAGAGGACGAAGCCGGCGATCAGCTGGCCCAGCTGACGGATGTCGGAGCTCGACTTGAACTCCAGGCGCACCTTGCCGAGGCCGCTGAAATACAGCTCCAGCTCGGCGTCCCGGTCGAAGTTGCCGGCGGTCTCGATCGAAAAGGCCTGGATCTTGTTGTACGGCAGCGAGGTGAAGTCCACCTTCTTGCCGGTCATGCCCTGGATGTTGGCGGCGATGAGCCGCTTGTTGGTGAACGCCACGAAGTCCCGGGTCGTCTTGAATGCGTAGATCAGCTGCTCGCCCTGGATCAGCAGCGGCGCCACCTGTGAATACACCGCACCGGGGTCGACCGGGGTGAGCTTGAAAACGGAGGGGCTCGAGAAATCGATCACGGGCCCACGGTAGCCCGCGACCGCCAGCCGCCGGGCTTGATCTCAACCTCCGTTGAGGTCCTACGGTCGCCGCATGGACATCGAGGAGCTGACTGACGAGGAGCTGGCGGGCCAGCCGGCCGCCTACTGGACCGGCGTGGCGTACGAGGCGCTCATCGGTTTCACCCGGCGGCAGCAGGCCGCGGCCGGGTTCACCCAGCCGGGGTTCTGGCTGCTGCGCAACCTGTCCGCGAATGATCTCTCACCGGACGGGCAGGGCAGGACCGTTCCGGAGCTCGAGGAGGCGATGAGCACGTACCTGCGGGCCGAGGACGATCTGGCGGCCGAGGCCGGGGCGCTCGCGGAGCTTGGTCTGCTGCGGGTGGACGGCGCCGGGCGCTGGTGGATCACCGAGGCGGGGGAGGCGGCGCGCCTGGAGATGAAGTCTCATGCGCCCGCGATCCGCGCCCGGATCCACGAGGGGATCGACGACGCCGACTACGTCGTCGCGCTGCGGGTTCTGGGCCGGATGATCGCGAACGTCGGTTGACAACATGCAGTCTGAAGACTGCATAATGCAGGTCATGGACGCGGTGTTCCGGGCGCTTGCCGATCCCACCCGCCGCCGGCTGCTCGACGGCCTGCGCGCGGAGGACGGCCAGACGCTGGGCCGGCTCGCCGCCGGCCTGGACATCACCCGGCAGTCCGTCACCCAGCACCTCGCCGTGCTGGAGGAGGCGAACCTGATCAGCACGGTCCGGCGCGGCCGGGAGAAGCTGCATTACCTCAACCCGGTTCCCATCCACGATCTACGGCAGCGATGGATCGCCCCGTTCGAGGAGCCGCGGCTGCGGACGCTCGACACGATCCGGCGGCATGCGGAGGAGTCACCGATGAAACCGAACTTCGTGTACGTGACCTACATCCACGCCACCCCGGACCGGGTCTGGGAGGCGTTGACCTCGGCGGACCTGACCGGCGAGTTCTGGGGGCACAACAACGTCTCCGACTGGCGGCCCGGATCGCCGTGGGAGCACGTGCGGACCGACGGGTCCGGCATCTCCGACGGCGGCGGCGTCGTGCTCGAGGCCGACCCGCCGCACCGGCTCGTCATGACGTTCGGCGAACCCGGTTCCGGCGCCGGGCCGGACGCGTCGACGGTCACGTTCCTCATCGAACCGCACCACGACATCGTCCGGCTGTCCGTCACCCACGAGAACCTGCCGAGCGACAGCGACGCCGAGGCTGTCTCGCACGGCTGGCCGGCCGTGATGGCCAACCTCAAGTCACTCCTCGAGACCGGCCACGTGCTGCCGCAGGCCCCGTGGGAGATGCACGCCGACTCGCGCGGCTGACACCGCCGAGCCGCGCGTGCATCCCGGCACTCAGGCGGGCTCGACCGGCATCCACAGCTCACATGTGGCGGTGCTGAAGTCGGCGGCGAGGTCGAGCATCGCGACGATCGACGGGCCCGGCCGCAGCCGCCACGGGTTCGACGGGAACCAGTCGGTAGCGGTCGCCGCCCACGCCGTCTGCAGCGCCTCCGGATAGGGCCCCGAGGTGCGGAACACCACCCACTTGCCGGCCGGCACCTCGATGGCGTCGAGGTCGTCCGGGACCGGGGTGTCCCGGCCGACGGCCGCCCCGTGCAGGTAGGTCAGCTCGCTGCCCTCCGGCGCGTCCGGCTCGATCCCGTGCGTGACCTGAAGCAGGCCGGCCGGCTCGGTGTCGCTAAGGGCTTTGAGCCGCTGGTGCTCCGACGTCGACAGGCCGGCGACGAACTCCTGGATGTGCGGGTTGGCTCCCGCGTGGATCAGCGGGACCCGGGTGGCGTGGCCGACGAGCCGGATCTCGGGCCGGTCGGCGATTCGGGCGTCCATGGGGGTGCTCCCTTCGACGGTCAGGTGGAACCTGATCTGCGGTTGTGTCCGAAGGGGGCCTCCGTCGCGGCGTACCTCAGCCGGCCCGGCGCCGTGGACGGCCCGGAACGCCCGGCCGAACGCCTCGGCCGAGCCGTACCCGTACCGCACCGCGATGCCCAGCAGGTCGTCACCACGGACCACGTCGCCGGCGGCGACCGTCATCCGGCGCCGCCGCACGTACTCCGACAGCGGCATCCCGGCCAGCGACGAGAACATCCGCCGCAGGTGGTACTCGGTCGTCGCGAGTTCCCGCGACACCGCGCTGACGTCCATCTCCTTGCCGAGGTGCTCCTCGACCAGGTCGACGAGCCGGTTGAGTGCCGAGATCATGGAGGCCTCCTTCCGGCGTCAACTCTCGTCGGTGCGGCCCTGCCGCCGCCCGATCGTCCTGGCCCGATCCGATCATCCCGGGTTCAGACGTTGCACTCGGCCCGATCGGTCCGGCTCGCACCCGTACCGCAGAGGGCCTTGTTGCCGAACTGGAACTGCTCGTCCGGGTGGCTGCGCCGCAGGAAGCCGGTCCGGACGAACGTCCCGCTCCAGCTGGTGCCGACGATCTCACTCGCGGTCCCGACGCCGAACGCGGCGGCCCCGGTCTCGTCCTTCTCCTCGTACGACCGGTAGGTGACGACGATCCGGGCAGGCGCCGCCGGTGGGGTGTCACCGGATCATCGTGCGTGGTCATCCCGCGACTCTATGGTCACCGGATGCCGGACCAGGACCACCGCTCGGCCTCCTCGGCCACCACAACCGTCGGACCTGGACCACCGGACGACCCCGCTGGAAGAATGTGACAGTGCCAGAACTGCTCGATGATCAGGCCCTGCACTCGTCGTCGGTGGTGGCCAACAACGCCATGAACCGGGAGCGGCAGCTGACCGGCGTCAACAGTTATGCCCGGGTGCTCGGGTTCGACCCGGTGGAGCGGGCCGGTGACGGCTGGCTGGACCTGTGCTGCGGCAGCGGCCGGGCACTGATCCAGGCCGCGGCGCGGACCGACCCGGCGCGACTGGTGGGGGTGGATCTGGTCGACGCGTTCGCGCCCGCGCCGCCGGGGCTCACCCTGGTCGCCGCGCCGATCGGGACGTGGACCCCGGAGCGGGCGTTCGACCTGATCACGTGTGTCCATGGGCTGCACTACGTGGGTGACAAGCTGGGCGTACTCGCGCGGATCCTGACCTGGCTGACGCCGTCCGGGACCTTCGTCGCGGACCTCGACCTCGCATCGATCCGGCCGGGCGGCCGGAGGCTGACCGCCCTGCTGCGGGCGGCCGGCGTCGACTACGACGGTCGCCGGAAGCGGATCGTCTGTGCCGGGCCACGGAAGCTCGACCTGCCGTACCGCTATCTCGGTGCCGACGACCGAGCCGGGCCCAACTACACCGGGCAGCCCGCCGTGAACTCCTACTACGAAATGGGTTGACGACGCCGATAGTCTGATTCTCCGTGCCCGCGATGGGTCCGAGGGGGGCTCCAGCCCCACCTCACATCGCGGAGCCACCGTTGAGATTCCTGCTCGTCACCGTCTTCGTCGACATGCTCGGGCTCGGCCTGATCGTGCCGATCGTGCCCGCCCTGATGACCGCCGTCACCGCCGATCCGGCGACCGCCGTGGTCTGGTCCGGGGTGCTCGGGTCCACCTACGGCATGCTGCAGTTCGCGCTGTCGCCGCTGCTCGGACGCCTCTCCGACCGGTACGGCCGGCGGCCCGTCCTCCTCGTCTCGCTGACGTGCCTCGGCGTCGACTGGCTGGCCCACGCCTCCGCGTCCGGGCCGTGGACGCTGCTGCTGTTCCATGCCGTCGCCGGCGCCTGCGCGGGCACGAACACCGTGGTCAACGCCTATGTCGCGGACGTCACCGAACCTGCGGAACGGGCCCGGGCGTACGGCCGGATCGGTGCCGCCTTCGGACTCGGCTTCGTCGCCGGACCCATCCTCGGCGGGCTGCTCGGCGCGGTCGACGTACGCCTGCCGTTCCTCGCCGCGGCCGCGCTCTGCTTCGCCAACGCCGCCTACGGATGGCTGATCCTGCCCGAGTCCCGTCCCGGTGACCGCACCACCCCGCTCACGCTGCGTGCCGCGAACCCGGTCACCGCGATCATCGCCGTCCTGCGCCGGCCGGTGCTGGGCCGCCTCACCTGCGCCCGGCTCTGCGCCGACGTCGCCCGCATGATCCACCAGTCGGTGTGGTCGTTCTTCCTCGCCGTCCAGTTCGCGTGGACCACCGCCCACATCGGTGCCGTGATGGCCGCCGGTGCCCTGGCCGGTGCATTGTTCCAGGCCAGAGCGGTCGGCCCGATCGTCCGCCGGCTCGGTGACCAGCGGGCCGCCATCGCCGGCAGCCTCATCGGTGCGATCTCGCCGGCGATCACCGCGGTCGCGGCCGCACCGTGGATGCTCTACACCGGGCAGGCCGTCGGGGTGGTCGCCTCGTTCGGCGGCGCGGCCGAACGATCATGGATCTCCCGTGGCATCCGGCCGGGCGAGCAGGGCACGGTCCAGGGGGCGCTGACCGGTGTCGGCGCGATGGCCGAGGCCTGTGTCCCGGTCACCGCGGGCGTCGCCTTCGCTTCCTTGATCTCGTACGGGTCACCGGCGCTGATCTTCGCCGGCGCCGCCGTCTTCGCCGCCGCCTCCACCCTCCTGCTGGCCACCACACCCGGCCAGCACCCACCGCTGTATCAGCGGCCGTGATACAGCGCTGTGCACCAGCCGCGCGGACCCGGCTGGGCGCGGGCGCTGTATCAGTGCGTTCGTTACGGCGCTGGGTTCTGGGCGGGGTGAGGGGTGAGATGGGTCCACAGGGCCGGTTCGGGGAAGCCGTCCCGGCGATCGAGTTCGGTCAGTGGCCAGTACTGCTCGACCGACAGGACGGTGCCGGTGGCGGCGTGCGCCCGGAACTCGGCGGGGCCGGCCGAGCGGGACGGCCACCGGTCACCAGTGATCAGTGTCGGTCACCGTGTAGCCACCGCCGACCACTGTGGAATATGCGGCCGGCGCTGTGCACTTGCGGGGTGCGGGGGAGTCGTCCGGGTAGGGGCTGAGCAGGCCCGTCATCCCGACCCGGTCGCGCCGGCCCCGGTCGGTGACGCTGAACCCGACCCGGTCACCGATCCACCCGGCGGCGTTCGGCGAGGCGTCCAGGACCTCGCCGGTGACGGTGGCCGTGTCACCGCCGGTCATCAGGCAGTCCACCCGCATCGAGTACCAGACGGTGTAGTTCTGGGCAGGGGAGTGGTGGGACAGGTGCGCGGTCCCCCACGACCGGACCGGCCACGGGCCGAGGCCGCCGTAGCGGGCATAGGCGTCCACCGTGAACCGCACCTCGTCGGCCGGCGACGGTGGGTAGAAAACCAGGGCCGAGCCGTGCAGGCGGGCGACGTCCGGATCGGGTCCGGCGTGCGCGGCGGCCGGGAGGCTGAGCATCGTGCAGGTGGCGGCCACGATCGCGGCCGTGCGTCGAGAGGATCGCATCGCTTTCTCCGTACCGAAGAGATGGGTTTCCCTCGATGCTTGCGGTGTGCCGCTGTGCGGAGATTGAGCCGCACACAGGCCGCGCTCAGCCGATGTGCCGTAGTAGCGGCCGCCATGCGGTCAGTCCCGGAGCCGGTTCCGGGGGAGGTGGCACGTCGTCGGCCGCGAAGCGCAGCAGTGCGAGGGTCATCCGTGATCGGCGCACGGTCTCCGGGGTGCGGGACCGCCAGTCCCGGGGCAGTGCCGCGGCCTCCTCCGGCGACATCGGCAGTGCGGCCAGGCAGACCCGTGCCACGTCGCCGACCGGCACGGTGCCGGGCCGGGCGAGGACAAAATCGGACCAGCGCCACGCCCACTCGTCGGCCGGTACCTGATCGGCGACCTGTCGCAGCAGCCACAGGCCGAACGCCGTCCAGGTGTCGCGCCGTTCCGGGTCGTCGCGGTGCAGGTGGAACAGGACGGCCAGATGGTGGGTCCATTCGCCGGGCGGGCGGCGCTCGAGCCAGCGTGGCCAGTCGGCCTCCGGCGCGGTCGCGATGGTCCGCACCTGCCGGCGCAGGTGCGTTGGTGCCTGATCATGAACGGTCAGTGGAGGTGTCGCCGGCACGCTGATCTTCATGATCCGGCCGGTGTCGGTGTCGATGCACACCTCGCTTCCGGAGGCGACGATCCGTACGTAGTCCGAGCCGGGAACGGTGTACGAACCGGGTGCCAGCCCGAAACCGTCGAGTTCGCGGAGCAGGCGTCTCCACTTCGGCGGTTTGCGCATCCGGTGCGCCTGCACGATGAGGAACTGGCAGCGCCAGGGCTGGGCCGGTGCCCAGCGGGTGAAGTGAGCCTCGAACAGACCCCAGTCGCGGAACATGCCGTGCGGGCTCAGGACGCTCTGGGTGAACGGCGAGTGGGCGGCGAGAAGCTCGGGGTCATGGTTGGGGGAGATGCCGTGGACGCGGCCGGTGGCCAGCGCTTCCAGGCAGACTTCGACGGCCTCGGCGCGCGGTTTCACTCCGCCAGGCTATCGATGACGGCAGCTACGGTCAGCACGCCGGCCCCGATCCCGGCGCGGCCGGCGGGTTCCATGCGGCGCAACCTGATCGGGCACGTGCTAGAACGTATCCAATGCGAACCGTTCTGGTCATCGGCGGCACCGGGACGATCGGCGGGGCCGTCGCTCGTCACCTGCTCGCGGCGGGCTGGCAGGTCACCGTCACCGGCCGTCGCCCCCGCCCGGTCCCGGCCGGCGTCGCCCTGGTCCTGGCCGACCACGACACCCTGCCGGGCGGGCAGTTCGACCTGGTCGTCGACTGTGCCTGCTACACCGCCGGACACGCCCGTCAGGTGCTTCCGCTCATGCGCGACGCCGGCTCCGCGGTGATGATCTCCAGCAAGGCCGTCTACGCCGATGCCGATGGCAACCACGTCAACTCGGCGGAGCCGCCGCACTTCGACGGCCCGGTCACCGAGGACCAGGCGACCGTGCCTCCGGGCGACATGGACTACAACTCGGCGGCGGGGTACGGGCCCAACAAGGTCGCCGCCGAGCGGCTGCTGCTGGACAGCGGCGCGCCGGTGACCGTGCTGCGGCCGTCCAAGGTGCACGGGCCGGGAGCCGGCCCGGCACGCGAATGGTGGTTCGTCAAGCGGGCGCTCGACCGCCGGCCGTACGTCCTGCTCGCCGCCGAGGGCCGGGGCGTCGACCACACGTCGGCGGCCGCCAACATCGCCGCGCTCGTCGCCTGCGTCGCCGACCGGCCGGGCCGGCGCATCCTCAACGCGGCCGACCCGGACGCGCCCGACGGTCTGACCATCTCCCGGGTGATCGCCGATCTGACCGGGCACACCCGGGAGGAGATCCTGCTGCCCGGCGACGATCCGGCCGGATGGCATCCGTGGCACCGGATGTCGCCGATCGTCCTCGACACGAGCGCGGCGGAGAAACTCGGTTACCGGCCGGTCGGTGACTACGCGGCGACCGTCGCCGAGACGGTCGGATGGCTGCTGCGGAACCGGCCCGGCCACGATCCCGAAGGCTGGTTCGACTACCCGGCCGAGGACGCCCGGGTGGGTGGCGGGTCCCGGTCGGATCCGTGAGAGGCCGCCGGCTTCACCGGCTGTGGCCGCTCCGCGTACCGCTGCGGGTCTTCTCCTTGGTCCGGCTGGCCGGATGCCGCGGCAGGTCCTCGGCCCGCGGCTGATCCTCGGCTTCCCGTGGCTCACGGAACGCCTCGGCCAGCTTGTCCCCGTGGATCTTCTTCGGTTCTTCCGGTACGTGTGTCTCGCCCATCACTCCATGGTCGGCCCGCCGACCCGCGAAGGGGGCGGCTTTCGGCTTTCCGGACGTCTCGGTCGCGGGCCGGGCGCCGGTCCCGCGGCGCGTCTCAGGCGATCGGCTTGGTCAGGAGGACGCAGGTGAGAGCGGCCTGCGCTGGCCGTCCGGCGGTCATCTCGCGGATCTGCGGATCGTCGGTCTTCGGCATCCGGCACGACTTGCGGGCCTTGTCGATCACGGCGAGCGCCTCGGTGATCTCCGGTTCGCGCTCCGGGCAGCGGTGACTGACGTCCAGATGCACGTCGGCCAGGGTGCCGTCGTCGGTGTTCACGGCCACCCAGCCGGCGAACTCCTCCCGGTCCCACCCGCAGACCTGCCCGGCGACCTCCTCGATCTCGGCGAACCCGGTGTCCGAGAGCGGATGACCGATCTGCTGCTCCAGGGCGGTGCGATAGGCGGCCGAGTCGTAGGCGGGCCCGGCCAGCGGCGCCCCGGCGACCGTGACGGCCGGTGCGGCGGCGGCGACCGGAGTGGTGTTCTCCTCGCGGGCCGGTGTCACACCCGCCTCGGCGGCACCGACGCCGAGGACTCCGAGCACGGCGAACGCCCCCGCGGCGAACCGCGCACGGCGGCTCATCCGGCGCCGGTGCAGCGCGCGGCGTGTGTGCACGCCCCGGTAGCGTTCCTCCATCAGATGCCCCCTCCCGCTCCCGCCGGTCAGCCGTTCCCTCTGTCCCTTCGGCTGGCCGGGCGCCGGAGAAAGCACTTAGTGGCACATCACACGTCCCGGTTCAGTCGCCCTTCACGTTGACCATCTGCCGCAGCGTGTGACGGACCTCGACGAGGTCCTCGGCATCGCGCATGACCACGTCGATCGGCTTGTACGCCTGCGGGATCTCGTCCAGGAACGCGTCGGTGTCCCGGAACTCGATGCCCTTCATCGCCTCCCGCAGCTGCTCCCGGGTGAACGCCCGGCGGGCCGCGGTCCGGGAGAAGGCGCGCCCGGCCCCGTGCGGCGACGAGTTCAGGGCGGCCGCATTGCCTTTACCCACGACCACGTACGAGGCGTCGCCCATCGACCCGGGAATGAGCCCCGCCACCCCACGGCCCGCGTTGATCGCCCCCTTGCGCGACAGCCACACCTGTTCGCCGTAGTGGGTCTCCCGCTCGGTGTAGTTGTGGTGGCACTGCACCCGCTCGCGCTGCTCCACCGGCCCGCCGACGAACTCCGCGAAGCAGGCGATCACGCGGTCCATCATCTCGTCCCGGTTGATCAGCGCGAAGTTCTGCGCCCACCGCAGCTCCCGCAGGTAGGCGTCGAACTGGTCGCTGCCCTCCTCCAGGTAGGCGAGATCACGGTCGGGCAGGTCGATCCGCCGCTGCCGCATCAGATCCTGCGCCACCCGGATGTGGTGGGTGGCGATCCGGTTGCCGACGCCACGGGAGCCGGAGTGCAGGAACAGCCACACCGACCCGGACTCGTCATGGCACACCTCGATGAAGTGGTTGCCGCTGCCGAGCGTTCCGAGTTGCAGGGGCCAGTTCTTCGCGTACCGCAGGGGGTCGAATCCGGCCGTCTCGGCCTCTCCGGTCAGCTGATCCACCCGGCGCCGCGCCGACTCGGTGAGCCGGGAGTTGTAGGAGCCGGCCGACAGCGGCACGGCCTCCTCGATCGACGTGCGCAGCCGGCGCAGGTCCCCGACCAGGTCGTCGCGGTGGTATTGGGTCCGCACCGCCGCCATCCCGCACCCGATGTCGACGCCGACGGCCGCCGGGATGATCGCCCCGAGCGTCGGGATCACCGAACCGACCGTGGCGCCCTTGCCCAGATGCGCGTCCGGCATTAGCGCGATGTGCGGGTGGATGAACGGCAGCCGGGACGCCTTCTCGGCCTGCCGCCGGGTCTCCTCCTCGAGAATGCTGGCCCAGCTGATCAGCCGCTCGTTGATCTGCAACATCTGACGTGCACCTCTCGCCCGTTCGATCTCACGCTGCCAGGCCGTTCCACGGGTCCTCGCGGTGCCACACCGCGGGCAGGTGCAGGGGCACCCGGTCCCGGCCGGCGAGCCGGGCCAGCACGCGCATGCTGGCGTCGAGGTCGTCACCCGCGTACGGCAGGGCCCGCAACGGCCGGTCCAGTGGCCGGAAGAAGTCGTCCCAGTGGATCAGCACGACCCGGCGTGCCCGCACCGCACGGACCGTGTGTTCCCAGTAATCGCGCAGGTAACGCTCGTCGTGAACGCCGAGTCCGCCGATGCCGAGGTACGCGACGTCGGCCCGGTGCCCGTCGAGCCCGCCCGGCACGAATCCGGCGCTGCCCTGGATCAGGGCGGTCCGGCCGCTGGCGTGCCCGGCCACGATCGACCAGGACTCCCCGCAGCGGTAGGCCCCGGCCCGGGCCGGCGGCACGAGCGGAGTGGTGATCGCGCCGGGGAAACGATCCGGCGGGCAGTGCTCCGACAGTGCGAAGGTGAGCGTGAACGACCCGTACCGCAGGGTCTCTCCCGGACTCACCACCCGGATGCGGTCCTCCGCGAGCCCGGCACCGCGGGCGACGTTCGCGGCCGACTCGCCACCGGCCAGAACCGCCCCGGTCCGTGCCGCCACCGCCGGTGAGTCCATCACGTGATCGAAATGCGTGTGCACCGCCGCGACCGCGCGCAGCCCTGCCCCGGTGCCGTGGCCGGGCCGGAGGCCGAGCCGGGCCAGCGCCGCGTCGATGCGGCGGCCGTCCGGTGCGATGCGGCGCAGCGCGACCCGTGCCATCGACGGGCGGGAGAAGAACCCGTCAGTCATGATCGCGTCGGTGCCGTCGCTGAACAGCAGCCCTGACACCCCGAGAAAGGTGACCCCGAACGCCGTGTCCGCGGCCGGGACGTCGAACCGGCCGGCATGGGCGCCGAGATCGGGGCGGCCGAATCTGATCCGCATCCTCGGGCTCACCCCACCCGCAGCTCACGGACGTGCCGGACGAACTCGTCGCCGGTCGCCAGGGCGCCGGTGCCGGCCACCACGAAGCCGGTGGCGCGCAGCACCCCCAGCGAACCGGCGTTGTGCGGGCTCGCGCGGGCCGTCAGACGCTGCAGCCCGTACTCGTCACGGGCCACGTCACAGACCCGGCGGACACCCCGTTTCGCCAGCCCACGCCCGGCCGCCCGCTCCGCCATGCGGAACCCCAGCTCCGCACTGCCGTCCCTGACGTCCACGAGATTGAACCGTCCCACGATCGCGCCGGTCTCGTCGGCAAGGACGTGAAAATGGCAGGCACCGGTCGCCTGTTCGGCAAGCAGAGCCGCGTGCCGATCATCGAACTCGGCGAAATAGTGGTCGCCGCGATCCGGTATCGATCGCGCGAACCAGGCCCGATTGACCAGCTCGAACTCCAGCAGCGCCGGCGCGTGGCCCGGGCGGAGCCGTTCCAGCACCACTTCCGGCTCGCCGGTCACGCCGCACCCAGGTGGATCAAGCCGGCCGGAGTGGCCCGGAAACCGCAGCTGTCCAGATAGAACCTCTCCAGATGCGGCTCGAAGTCGACGTGCAGCCATTCGCAGCCCGCCGCCCGTGCCTCGGCGGTGGCCACCTCGACGAGCCGCCGGCCGACCCCGCCGCGCTGCCGGGCCGGATCGACCGCGGTGTCCAGCAGGAACGCGTGACCGCCACCGTCCCAGCCGACCTGGACGAACCCCACGAGATCGTCGCCCTCGAACGCGCCGACCCAGGTGAGCGCATGCCTCTCCAGCCGCTGCGCCCACGGCCTCACCTCGGCGGGGTCACCACCGAACGCGCGGGCGTGCAATGCGCTGAGCACACGATCGTCGACCTCACATCGCGTTACGAACCGTATCGTCACGCCTGACATCATCCCGTCGGCGACGGACGGCGCCGAACCGGGCGGCCGGCGGCGACGAGACCCGCCGGTCACGGTCGCGGTGCCGGCCGAGGGTGCTCGGCCGGCCGGTGCGCCCTGCTCAGGAGGCGGTGCGGGACCACTGCTGATTGTTGCCGGAACCGCAGGCGTACTGCTGGATGTCGGCGCCGTCCGCCGTGTTCGAGGAGACGACGTCGAGGCACTTGCCGCTGTGCCTGGCCCGCAACTGGAAGTAGCTGCCGGTCGCGGCCCACTGCCACTGCTGGTTGGTGCCGCTTCCGCAGGTGTACTGGATGATGTTGGCGCCGTCGGACGTGGACGCCGAGGCCACGTCCAGGCACTTCCCGCTGTGCTGGGCAACGATCTGGAGATACCCGTTGCCGGCGTCGCGGAATTCCCAGCGCTGGTTCCCGCCGCTGTTCCAGGTGTACTGCTTGACCTCGGCGCTGTTGGCCATCGAGGCGCTCACCACGTCCATCACCTTGCCGCTGGCGCGGTTGGTCACACGGTAGTAGCCGGCGGCGTTCCCGGTGACCGTCCCGGCGGCCGCGTCGACCGTGATGGTGGGATACCAGTTCAGCGACATGCTGGTGCTGCTCGGGAAGGTGATGGGCAGCCACACGTACCGCGAGTCGTTGACCGGGCCGGACCAGGCGCCGGCCCAGCGGTCGCCCATGTAGAGGTAGCTCGTGCCGGACGTACCGGTGATCGGCAGGACGTAGGCCGGCTGCGAACCGAAGGTGGTGGAGTCGCCGACGTTCGTCCACCCGGACCACGGGCCGCTGATGCTCGTCGCGGTCGCGTATTTCGCCTGGTTCGGGTTCCAGCCGGAGGTGCCCGACGTGAGCAGGAAGTAGACGCCGTTGCGCTTGAACATGGCCGGCGCCTCGCGCGTGGCGTTGTCCCAGAAATTGCCGACCAGCGTCGAGACCTGCAGGTAGTCGGCGGTGAGGCGATAGATCTGCAGGTCGCGGTTCTCGTCGGCCGCGGAGATCATGTACGCCACGCCGCCGTCGTCGAAGAGCGTGATGTCGCGGGACATGTACTGGTTGAACGGGCGGAAACTGCTGTGGTACGTGTACGTGCCGTCGATCGTGGCCGAGGACGCCACCGCCGCCCGCGCCTCGCCGTAGTCCGTCCCGTTCTCCTTGTGCATCCACATGACGTACCGCCCGGTCGACGCGTTGTAGACGACCTTCGGCCGTTCGATCTTGGCGCTGCCCAGTTCGGATGCCGACGACGAGGTGAGTACGTTGTTGCGGAACTCCCACGTGCGCAGGTCAGCCGACCGGTAGACGGAGACGGCGCGGAACGTGTCGTCGGCGTTGCGGTTCTCTCCGAACCAGTACCAGTAGGAGCCGGCCTTGAGCACGCCGCCGCCGTGGGCGTGCACCCCGGCTCCCGCCGTGTCGGTGAACTGGACCCCGTTGGTGATCGTGACGGGTGCGGCCTGGGCCGGGGCCGGCAGCACCACGAACAGCAGGACCACCGCGAGGGCGGCGAGAAGTCTCATCCGAGCTCCCGATCGATGCGTAAGAATATGTGTAACGTCTTCGTAAACGGTCGGAAACGGTGAGGCCATGGTGCGATCCCGCTCGGTCGGAAACGCAACCAATCGAACAACCCTGTTCCAGGTGCAGCGGCACGACCGCCTGCTCACCGAGCTCCGCCGCAGCGGCGCGGTCCGGGTCAGCGACCTCGCCCGTGACCTGGGAGTCAGTGAGTTGACCATCCGGCGGGACATCGCCGCCCTGGCCGCCCGCAACCTGGTGCACCGGGTGCACGGCGGTGCCACCCTGCCGGCGCCCATCCGGTCGCTGCCGGCCCGCCGGACGGCCTTCACGGTCGGCATGGTGGTGCCGTCACTCGACTTCTACTGGCCGCCGATCGTCGCCGGTGCGCGCGCGGCCGGCGCGGCACTCGGAGTGAACGTGCAGTTGCGCGGGTCCAGTTACGACCCGGAGGAGGACCGCCGGCAGATCGGCCGGCTCGTCGACGCCGGGCAGGTGCAGGGCCTGCTGCTGGCCCCCAGCCTGGACGGTGACGACGCGGACCGGATGATCAGCTGGATCACCCGGCTGCCGGTGCCGGTGATCCTGGTCGAGCGGCAGCCGCGCCGATGGGCGGGCGGACCCCGGCAGATCGAATGGGTCCGCAGCGATCACGGGCTCGGACTGGAGATCGCCGTCCATCACCTGTACGAGCAGGGCCACCGCCGGATCGGTCTGCGGCTGTCCGGTGGCAGTCCGACCTCGGCGTACCTGTTGCAGGGCTGGCACCGGGCCTGCGCGGACCTCGGCATCGCGGACGACGCCGTGAACGTACCGCTCAGGGGTTTGTCCGCGGTTGTCGTGCACAGTGACCCGCAGGCCATCGTGCTCGCCCAGAACGCCGCCGACCAGGGCATCCGGGTACCCGACGACCTGGCGATCGTCTCCTACGACGACGAGGTGGCGCACCTGGCCGAACCGGCACTGACCGCGATCCGCCCGCCGAAGAACCACGTCGGCCGGCTGGCCGTCGAGTTGATGGTGTCGCGGCTGCTGGACGGCGACAAACGGCCCGCCCAGGGTGTGCTGGTCGCGCCGGAACTGGTGGTGCGCCAGTCCTCCCTGTCCCGCCGCGTCCGCGCCTGACACCCCACCCCGCGTGGTGATGTGCGCCCGCGGGTGAGCCGCAGTTCACCACGCACGTGGGCGCGTGGGGTCAGTGGCGTGGTGACGTGACCGAGTCGCGGAGGCGCAGCGCGGGACTGATCATGATGCGGTGGGTGGGGCGCTGGGGGTCGGCCAGGCGGTCGGCGGCCAGGCGGACCGCGGCCCGGCCGATCGAGCGCCGTGGCGGGCGGACCGCGGTCAGGGCCGGGCTGAACAGGCCGGCCACCTCGTCGTCGTAGGCGACGATCGACAGGTCGCCGGGCACCGACAGGTGGCGTTCCTCGCAGCGCTGGACCAGCGCTATCGCCTCGGCGTCGGCGTGCACCAGCAGGGCCGTGGTGCCCGTCTCGAGGGCCTTGTCGAGCGCCCGGTCGAGAGCGGCCTTGCACTCGGGTGAGGACGCGTCCGGCACCACCGCGTCGACCGTGTCGCTCACGTCGATGCCGCACTCGGAGGCCGCCTCGAGCCAGCCGCGGTGGATGTGCGGGCGGGTCGGGCTGGGGCCGGACAGCACCACGCCCACCTTGCGGTGACCGAGACCGGTCAGGTGCCGGACGGCCATGCCGGCGCCCTGCGCGTGATCGGAGACGACCGACTCGAGGTGGGCGTGGTGCGGGCCGGCGGTGGCGGTGCGTTCCAGCAGGACGACCGGGATGCCGAGGCCGGCCAGCCACTCGATGGTCTGCTGGGCGGTCGGCGCGTCCAGCCGGGGCGCCACGATCAGCGCGTCGACGCCCTGGTCGACCAGCCGGTCGAGCTGGGGCCGGTCGTCCTCGGTCTGGTACGACGAGCCCCGCAGCACGATCCGCAGGTCGAGTTCGCGGGCGGCCTCCTCGGCGCCGCGGGCTACGTGCGGGTAGTAGTAGTCAAGCGACGGGACCAGCATGCCGATGCTGCCGGCGAGGTCGAGCTCGGGGTCGCGGGCCTCGTCGCCGGTGGGCAGCGCCACTCCGCCGTGCACCCGCCGGACCAGACCCTCGGAGGCGAGCTGGGCTATGTCGCGGCGGATCGTGACCGTGGAGGCGCCGAGCGCGTCGGTGAGGTCGGAGACCCGGAGCACGCCGTCGCGCTGCAACTGTTCCAGCAGCCGCGCCCGGCGGGCCACCTGTAACGGGCCCCGCTTGTCAGAAGTGCTCACCGCTGCTTCTCCTTCACGGTCAGTTCGAGGGTACCGATGGGACCCAGGGTGGTGACGTCGATGTCGAGGCGGGTCAGGTGGTCACCCCAGACCTCGGAGAGCATCGGGTCGCCGAGCCGTCGGGTGGTGATCGTGCAGGGCCGGTCGCCCCAGGTCACCGTGACCGGGCCGATGTCGGCGCCGCCGCCGGACAGGGTGACCTGGCCGGCCGTGACGAGGTGGATCACGGTGCGCCCGGAGCCCGGCGACAGCTCCCAGGAGTCACGCACGGTGATCGTGCCGCCGGCACGGTCCAGCCGGGCCGTGCGGATCCAGCGGTGGATGTCGTCGCGGGGGTAGGCGGCGGCGAGGTCGAGGGTCAGTTCTCCGGAGGCGACGTCGACGGCCACGTCACGGGCCTCGAACGCGCGTCCCGCCGCCTGCTCGGAACCCCGGATCGAGGGGGTGTTGTGCCAGGTGGAGCGCATGGTCCAGATCTCGTAGCGCCGGGGTCCGAAGGTCTGCGCGGTGTAGGTGGGCCGCCCCGGGTCGATCAGCACCGGCACACCGCCGCAGGCCACCACGAAGCTGCCGATGTCGTTGTGGTTGTGGTTCTCGTCGTTGTGGCCGCCCTTGACGGCCAGGGTCAGACCCGCGGCGCTGCCTCCGGCGGGCCGGGCCAGCAGCACCTGGGTGGAGGGGAACCAGACGTCGCGGGGCAGCGGCGAGGCGGCCGGCGTCGCGGCGATCCAGTCCCGGTCGGTGACGGCCTGCAGCAGGTAACCGAGGCCGTGGCTCTCGTGTGCGACCGGTTCGCCGGGCCTCCGGTGGGTGGCCGCGTGCGCCTCGGCCTCGTGGGCACCGATCCGGCGGGCCAGCCGGTGCAGGGCGTGCCACGGCTGGTGCGGCGACGGCCGGGCCGGGCCGTCGGCGTGATTGAGGTACCAGGGTCCGCCCAGGTGGACGCGGTGCGGGAAGGCGATCAGCTCGGGATCGAGTTCGCGGCCGAGGCGCTCCATGGTCTCCAGGTAGCGCAACGCCCCGAGCCACCAGTAGTGGAAGCCCTCGTCGATGGCGCCGTCGGCGGGCACGGCCGCGGCGTACCGCCCGATTCCCTCGATGACGAGATCGGTCAGCCGGCGCCGCCGGTCCGGCGAGGAGACCAGCAGCGAAGTGGCGATCAGGATGTTGCTGTGGATCCACGGGTTCCAGTTGTGGACGTGCCCGTCGAGGCCGAGCCAGGTCCAGTCCCGCCGTTCGAGGAACGGCGTGAGCACCCGGCGTTCGACCTCGTGCCGGATCCGGGCACGCAGTCCGGGATACCGTTCGTCGAGCTGGGTGCCGAGCACGTGGTCGGTCCATGCCAGATCCGCGGCCACCTCACCGGCGCCCAGGTCGAGGTACGGCTCGGTGACGGTCGGCAGTACCGAGCCGTGCCGGGTGAACGTGTCGTCGTGGGCCGGCCAGCACCAGGTGCTCTGCTCACAGAACAGGACGACGCCGTCGGCCACCTCGTCGAGCCACACCGGATCGAGGGTGGCCGCGGTGAGCGTCACGGCGCGGGCCAGGCGCCGGTGCCGCTTCCAGAGAGCCTGTTCGTACGTGTCGCGGTCGCCGTCGCGGAAGTAGCGCGCGAAGTCACGGGCGAGCGGAGCAGGCCACGGCGTGCCGAGAGTGGCGCGGGCCCGCTCGGACAGCTGACGGAGGGTCGGTTCGTCGGCCGACCTCCACGCCTGCCGGTCGTTTGCTGGGGGCACGAACATGGGTCACCTCCCCGTGATCGATCGCGATCGTATCAGATCACTTTGATCGTCCTGTGCCGACAGTTGCGGTCGCCGACCGCCGGACGGACAGTCGAGGCTCCTCCTAAAAGGCCAGGTCACGGCGTTCTGTGAGCACTTTTGGCGAGGTCTGAGCGAAGAACTCATTGACATGCTCGATTGTGAGCGTTTTACTTCCCGGAAACCGATCACAGGTGCCCGCCCGATCGACTCCGGAGCGTGACGTGCCCTCCCTGAACTCTGCCCTCGGCACCCGGGACGACTGGACCGGCTTCGCCGACCGTCTCCTCGCCGCCGCGCGCCGGCACGCCTCGCCGTCACACGCGCTGTTCACACTGCCCGGCGCCGAGGGTGGCTACGGGCGGGCGGTCGACGGCCTCGAGGGCTTCGCCCGCACGTTCCTGCTGGCCGGTTTCCGCCTGGCCGGCGAACGTGGCCGGGGCCTCGACGAACTGGCCGAGCGGTACGCCGCCGGCCTCGCGGCGGGCACCGACCCCACCCACCCCGAGCGATGGGTACGGCTGAACGAGCACTCCCAGGCCAAGGTGGAGGCGGCCTCGATCGCCCTCGTCCTCGACATGACCCGGCCCTGGATCTGGGACCGGCTGGACCCGGCCGTCCAGGAACGGGTGATCGGCTACCTGGCCCCGGCCGTCGGCGACGACACCTATCCGCGGATCAACTGGGTCTGGTTCCGCCTGGTCGTGCAGACGTTCCTGCGCTCGGTCGGCGGGCCGTTCTCCGACACCGAGATGGCCGAGGACCTGGCCACCCACGACACGTTCCGGCGCGCCGACGGCTGGCTGTCCGACGGCTCGGCCCGCGCGTTCGACCACTACACCGGCTGGGCCCTGCACCTGTACCCGGTTCTCTGGTCACGGATGGCCGGGGTATCGGGGCCGCGCAAGGAGGACGTGGCCGCTCTCGACCGGTACCTCGACGACGCGCTCGCCCTGGTCGGCGCGGACGGTTCGCCGCTGCTGCAGGGCCGCAGCCTGATCTACCGGTTCGCCGCCGCGGCACCGTTCTGGGCCGGGGTGCTGGCCGACGTCCCCTCGCACTCACCGGGACGGTTACGGCACGCCGCGGCCAAGGTCGCCGGCCACTTCACCGGCCCCGCGGCCGATGCGGGCGACCTGCTCACTCTCGGCTGGCACGGTCCGTGGCCGCGGCTGGCCCAGTCGTACTCCGGTCCCGGCTCGCCCTACTGGGCCGCCAAGGGCCTGCTCGGCGTGGCACTCCCGGCCGACCATCCGGTGTGGGCCGCGCCGGCCGAGCCGCTGCCGGTGGAGACCGGCGACGTGCTGCGGGCCGTCCGCGCACCGGGCTGGCTGATCGCCGGCACCCGCGCCGACGGCATCGTCCGGGTCGTCAACCACGGCACCGACCACGGCGAGGAGGGCGTGCCCGGCGGCGACTCACCGCTGTACGCCCGGCTCGGCTACTCCACGGCCACCGCCCCGGTGCTCGGCGAGAGTGGCTGGACCGACCCCGCCGACCAGTCGGCCGTCCTCGTCGACGCGGCCGGCCGGCACTC
The DNA here is from genome assembly GCF_040639655.1 of Actinoplanes sp. NPDC023801. Taxonomy (NCBI): domain Bacteria; kingdom Bacillati; phylum Actinomycetota; class Actinomycetes; order Micromonosporales; family Micromonosporaceae; genus Actinoplanes; species Actinoplanes sp. NPDC023801. The sequence goes on from NZ_JBFAAI010000018.1 coordinate 95,295, forward strand.
GCACCGCACCGGGATGCGCACTCTGGCCGTACGCGTCGAAGGGGATGTGGGGGTTGCCGGGTCGGTGACCGAGGCACATTGGCTGGACCCGGATCCGCCCGGCCGGGACCACGGCTCGGGCCGCGCCGGACGCCTCCGCCGGGCCGGGCGGATCACCACCTTCTCCCTGGTCCGCGGGGCCTGGGAGGTCCGTCTCGTCCGGGTCGGCGATGCGAGCGCCGAAGCCGTACGGCTGCGCGTCCTCGGCTGGCCGGTCACCGGGGACGTCCTCACCTCCCGGATCACCCCGGTCCTCGGTGGCGGGGAGACGGGAACCACCGAACACGACGACGCGTCCCCGCTCGGCGATCCGGTCCGGGTGCCGTGGACCGACCACCCGGTGCCGGAGAGCTGGATCGCGCTGTTCGTCGAACTGTCCACCCACCCGGCGCAGGCGCGGTGCCGCGTCGAGATCCATCAATCACGCGTGCGGGTCGTCTGGCCCGACGCCGTCCTCACACACACCCGTATCGACATAGAGGAGTCGAGATGAAGCGTTCCCTCGCCGCTCTCACGGCGCTCCTGCTGGCCGTCTCCGGTTGCTCCGGCGACGGTGACGGCTCGGAGGAGTCGGGTCCGATCACCCTCACCCTGGCCGGGTGGAGCCTGGCCACCACACCTGAGTTCAAGACCCTCGCCGACGGCTTCAAGACCTCGCACCCGGACATCACGGTCGAGCTCAAGGAGTACGACGCCGCCAACTACGACACCCAGATGATCGCCGACCTGGCCGCCGGCAAGGCACCGGACGTCTACGTGCAGAAGAACCTCAAGAACTTCTACACCTACCAGAACGGCAAGCAACTGGTGGACGTGTCCGACGTGGCCGGCAAGCTCGGCCCGAAGGTCGGCGGCCTGAACTTCTACCAGGTGGAGGGCAAGACCTACGCGATCCCGTACCGCCAGGACTCGTGGGTGCTGTATTACAACAAGGCGCTGTTCGACAAGGCCGGCGTCAAGCACCCGGACGGCAGCTGGACCTGGGTGGAGTACGCGGCCGCGGCGAAGCAGCTGACCGCCGGGCTGAAGGCGAAGGGCGACAAGGCGCTCGGGGCCTACCAGCACACCTGGCAGTCCACGGCGCAGAGCTTCGCACTCGCCCAGACCGCGGGCGCCAACCTGGACAGCGGTGACTTCGGGTACCTCAAGCCGTACTACGAGACGGCGCTGGACCTGCAGATCGCCGGTGCACAGGTCAGTCTCGGTGACGCCACCACGAACAGCCTGACGTACCAGGCCCAGTTCGGTAAGCAGCAGGCGGCCATGATGACGATGGGCACCTGGTACATCGCCACCCTGCTCAACCAGCAGGCCAAGGGCGACGCGGACGCCTTCGAGTGGGGTATCGCCCCGGCACCGCAGCTGACCAAGGCCACCACCGGCACATCGGCCACGCCGGTCACCTTCGCCGACCCGACCGGACTCGGCATCAACCCGAAGAGCAGCGCGCGGAAGATCGCGGCGGCCAAGGAGTTCCTGGCGTACGCGGCCTCGGCGGACGCCGCGAAGGCGCTCGCCGGGATCGGTGTGACCCCGGCCGACAACAGCTCGGTGGCCGACACCATCTTCTCGCTCAAGGGCGCGCCGGGCGACGACCTGTCGAAGTTCACCTTCACCAGCCACGACACCAAACCGGAGAACCCGGTCTCCAAGTACACCGCGCCGCTGCAGAACATCCTCAAGGACATGCACACGGAGATCCTGTCCGGCGCCACGCCGATCGACGCGGCCATCACCAAGGCACAGGACCGTGCCAAGGCCGAGGTCCTCAGCAAGTGATCCGCCCGCGGGCCCGGCATCACGGGCCGGGCCCGCGCCAAGACCCCGACAGGAGCTCTGCATGACGACGATGCCGGTGCGGCGCCGGCGGTGGCGCAACACGGCGGTGGGCTGGTCGTTCCTGCTGCCGAACTTCGCCGGCTTCGTGATCCTCACGCTGGTGCCGGTGGGCCTGCTGTTCTACTACGCGTTCACCGAGTGGGACGTGTTCGGCGGCGCGACCTGGACCGGGCTGGACAACTTCCGGCAGATGGCCCGGGACACCAGCTTCTGGACCGCGCTGACGAACACCTTCTACTACTCGGTCTTCCACATCCCGCTCACCCTCGGCCTCTCCCTCGCCCTGGCGCTGTTGCTCAACCGGAAACTGCGGGGGGTGGCGTTCTTCCGTACGGTGGCGTTCTTCCCGTACATCACCTCGATCGTGGCGATCGCGCAGATCTGGAACATGCTGCTCAGCCCGGGGTTCGGGCCGGTCAACGAGGTGCTGCGGTGGATCGGCGTGGCGAACCCGCCCGGCTGGACCACCTCGGCGGACTGGTCGATGCCGGCCGTCATCCTGGTCGGCACCTGGCGCGACATGGGCTACTACATGCTGCTGTTCCTGGCCGGGTTGCAGACCATCCCGGCGCAGCTGCACGAGGCCGCCCGGGTCGACGGGGCCAACGCGTGGCAGCGGTTCCGGGCGGTCACGCTGCCGGGGCTGCGGCCGACCACGTTCTTCGTCACCGTGCTGATCACCATCAACAGTTTCAAGGTGTTCGACGTGATCCTGGTGATGACCGACGGCGGGCCCGGCCAGTCCACGCTCGTGCTGTCGCAGTACATCTTCCAGAAGGGCTTCGAGGAGAACCAGTTCGGCTACGCGTCCGCGGTCTCCATCGTGCTCTTCGCCATCTGCTTCCTGGTGACGATCATCCAGTTCGTCGTGAACAAGCGCGGGAGTGACCGATGACCACCCTGCTGGCTGTGAAAGAGGCGCCGGCCGCGACCGGGATGCCGGCACGCCGTCCGTCCCGGGGCTGGCGGGTTCTGGGCTATCTGGCGCTCGGGGTGGCCTCCGTCGGGGTGCTGCTGCCGTTCTACTGGATGGTCATGTCGTCGCTGAAGACCAACAACGAGGTCTTCACCGTCCCGATCCAGTGGATCGCCACCGACCCGGTGTGGAGCAACTACGCCGAGATCTGGCGCAAGTCGGACATGACGACCTGGCTCGGCAACACCGTCTTCCTGGCCGCGATCGTCACGTTGCTGCAGGTCCTCACCGGCAGCTTCGCGGCGTACGGCTTCGCGAAGATCCGCTTCCCCGGACGCGACGTGCTGTTCCTCGCCTACATCGGCACGCTCGCGGTGCCGTGGGCGTCGTACATGGTCCCGCAGTTCGTGATGATGACGAAACTGCAGCTCACCGACACCCTGTGGTCGATCGTGGCGCTGCAGGCGTTCGGTGCGCTCGGCGTCTTCATGATGAAACAGTTCTACGAGACCGTCCCGGACGAACTGCTCGACGCGGCCCGCATCGACGGGATGAACGAGTACGGCATCTACCGCCGGATCATGCTGCCGCTGTCCGTGCCGGCACTCGCCAGTCTCAGCCTGATCACCCTGGTCACGACCTGGAACGACTATCTGGGGCCGCTGCTCTACCTGCGCAGCCCCGACCTGTGGACGATCCAGATCGGACTGAAGTCGTTCATCGGCCAGTACAACGCCGAGTACGCGCTGATCATGACCGGGTCGGTGCTGTCGGTGCTGCCGGTCGTGGTGATCTTCCTGGCCGGGCAGCGGTACTTCGTCGAGGGCGTCGCGACCACGGGACTCAAGGGATGAACCCCGGCCGGATCTTCCAGGCGGTGCACACGGCACTGCTGACGAACCTGCTGCTCGCGATCGCCTGCGCGCCGCTGGTGCTGGTCGTGCTCACCACCGACCCGGGACGGACCTGGCCGCTGCTCGTACTGTTCGCGCCGCTCGGCGGACCGGCCCTGGTTGCGGTGTTCACGGTGCTCAAGTCGTACCCGAGCCCGGTCGTCAAGGTCTTCTGGACGGCCTGGCGCACCTCGGCGCGACGCGCGCTGACCACCGGGACGCTCGCCACCGTCGTGCTGCTCGTCCTCGGCGTGGACGCGCGCTGGGCGTGGGGCAGGCCGATCGGCGCCCTCGTCCTGCCGATGATCACCGTGGCCATGACGCTGATCGCCGTCACCACACTGCTGGTGCTGGTGCTCCTGGCCGACCGCCCCGGGACGCGACTGCGCGACGCCGCCCGGGCCGGACTCCACCTCGGCGTACGACGCTGGTACCTGAGCCTGCTCTCGCTGGTCACGCTGGTGCTGTTCGAGGCGTTGCTGGCAGCGCGGCCGGCCATCGCGATCGGTGTCGTGGCCAGTCCGCTGCTCTATGTCGTCTGGGCGAACAGCCGGTTCACCCTGACCCCGACCGGAAGGACAACATGACGGCGATCGCCGACCAGACCGGAACTGCCGTGACCGCCGCCCTGCGCACCATCGACGCGAACATGGCTGAGTTCGGCGACCGGTACCCGGGTGACACGACCGAGAACGATCGCTATCGGCCCCGGCCTGCGAACACCGGCTGGACCACCAGTTTCTGGCCCGGGATGCTGTGGCTCGCCCACGACCTGACCGGCGACGACACCTACCGCAAGGCGGCCTGCACGCACGTCCGGTCGTTCGCCGACCGGGTCGGCCGGGGCATCGATCTCGACACCCACGATCTGGGGTTCCTCTACACCCTCTCCTGCGTGACCGCGTGGCGGCGAAGCCGGGACCCGGAGGCCAGACGTGCCGCGCTGTCCGCCGCCGATCATCTGCTCAGCCGGGTGCTGCCGTCCGCGGGGATCATCCAGGCCTGGGGCGACCTGGCCGATCCGCGACAGCAGGGACGCACCATCGTGGACAGCCTGATGAACACGCCGCTGCTGTTCTGGGCGAGCCGGACCAGCGGGGACCCCCGATATGCCGCGGCCGCCCGGCGGCATGCCGCCCAGCTGCGCGATCATTTGCTGCGGCCGGACGACACGACGTACCACACGTTCTACTGGGATCCGGCCACCGGCGAGCCGCTGCGCGGAGAGACCGAGCAGGGCAGCGCGGACGAGTCGTGCTGGGCCCGTGGCCAGGCGTGGGGCATCTACGGGTTCACGCTCAACCACCAGTACACCGGAGACCCTTCGCTGCTGGCGGCCGCGGTCCGGTGTGCCGACTACTTCCTGGCACATCTCCCGGAGGACGGCGTCGCGCACTGGGATCTGATCTTCGCGCGGGATGCCGTGACCACCGAGGAGCGGGACAGTTCGGCGGCGGCCATCGCGGTCAACGGCCTGCTGGAGCTGGCCGCCTACGTCCCGGCGTCGCTGGCTGATCACTATCGGGCGTCCGCCGGCCGGATCCTGCGATCGCTGATCGACGGCTACTCGACCGTGCGGCGGCCCGACTCCAACGCGCTGCTGCTGCACGGCGTCTACGACAAACCCAAGGCCGTCGGTGTCGACGAGGGCAACCTCTGGGGGGACTACTTCTACCTCGAGGCGCTCACCCGTACCGCCCGGCCCGGCTGGTCCCACCCCTGGTAAGGAGCTCCATCGTGGACTGTCGGTATCACTGTTGCATCCCCGTGGCGGCCGGGCTCAACGACCTGCCGTTCAACCCGTGCACGCTCCTCGACGTCAAGCTGCAACGTACCCAGGGCGCACACGAGGACGCCGGTCTGCGCTGGGTCGGCCGGACCGTGCCCACGCTGCGGGACCTGGGCCTTTGATGGTGCTGGACAGTTTCCGCCTGGACGGGCGGGTCGCCCTCGTCACCGGAGGCAACCGCGGTCTCGGCCGGGCGTGCGCCGACGCGCTGGCCGAGGCCGGCGCCACCGTGATCGCGGCCGGCAGCAAGGAACTCGACCTGGCCACCGCCGACGTGCACGCCTACGTGTCCGAACTGGACCACATCGACATCCTCGTCAACAACGCCGGTATCATCCGCCGTGCCCCGGCCGCCGAGGTGACCGCGGGCGACTGGGACGACGTGCTCACCGTAAATCTGGACGCCGCCTTCCATCTCTCCCAGGCGGCCGGCCGGCGGATGATCGCCCAGGGCCACGGGAAGATCATCAACATCGCGTCGATGCTCTCCTTCCAGGGCGGCATCCGGGTGCCCGCCTACACCGCGAGCAAGCACGCCATCCTCGGGCTGACCAGGGCACTCGCCAACGAGTGGGCCGGCTTCGGCGTCAACGTCAACGCCATCGCCCCCGGATACATGGCCACCGACAACACGGCCGCCCTGCGCGCCGACCCGGACCGGGCGCCCGGCATCCTCGACCGCATCCCGGCCGGCCGCTGGGGTCAACCCGGCGACCTCAAGGGCGCGGTCGTCTTCCTGGCCTCCGACGCCGCCCGGTACGTCCACGGGGCGGTCCTCCCGGTCGACGGAGGCTGGCTGGCCCGCTGAGATCCATTTCGGGTACGGGGTGGGCCGCGGGCAACCGCAACCATGCCGTACCCGGGGCCACCCCGCGACGAGGGTGGGGCGCACGGCCGACAACGCGGCCGCCGGGCTGCGATCCCCGCTCACCGGCTGTCGCGGCGGCCCTTCCGTGCTGGGGGTGCCGCTCGTGGCCGCTTCCGCGCCTGCCGCCTACCGCCTACCGCCTACGGTCTTGCGCCCGCCGTCTGCCTTCTGCGTCTTGCGCCGTTGTCGCGATGGCGCCCCTGCTGGCCTCGATGGTGGCGGCGAGGGCCTTGGCTGCCTCGTTGTGGCTCGTACCTCGATCCGGCCGCGCCGGACGACGACCCGCGCCGCGTCGTCGAGGGCGTCTCGGTCGCCCCGTTCGAGTATTTCCGGGAGCCGACCGACGAGGAGATCGAGGCCTACATCCGCGGACGTGAGAGCGGTAGGGAATGAGCCTCGCCGCCCAGTAGTTGACTGACACGTCAACTACTGGGGAAGGGTCCGGTCATGACCACCATCGGCATTCTCGGCGCGGGCAAACTCGGCACCGTGCTGGCACGGCTGGCCGCCGCCGCCGGCTATCGGGCCCTGATCGCCGGTTCCGGTGAGCCGGCGAAGATCGAGCTGATCGTCGGGGTGCTGGCGCCCGGCGCCACCGCCGTCACCGCGATCGAGGCAGCCACCCGCGCTGACGTCGTCGTCCTGGCGCTGCCGCTCGGTAAGCACCGCACCGTCCCGGCCGCGGAGCTGCGCGGCAAGCTCGTCATCGACGCCATGAACTACTGGTGGGAGGTCGACGGCCACCGCGACGACCTGCGCGCCGACACCAGCCGTCTGGTCCACGCGGCCCTGCCCGGGGCACGGGTCGTCAAAGCTTTCAACCACATGGGCTACCACGTCCTCGAGGAGGAGGCCCGGCCCACCGGCGCCCCCGGGCGCAAAGCGATCGCGATCGCCGGTGACGATCCCGGCGGCGTGGCCGCGGTCTCCGAGATCGTCGACCGGCTCGGTTTCGACCCGGTCCACGCGGGTGGACTGAGCGCGGGCGTACACATGGAGCCGGGAACCGCCCTGTTCGGCTCCAACACCGATGCCGCCGGCGTCCGAACCCTGCTCACCACTCCATAACCCCGGCCGCGCAGCACCGTCCTCTCAAACCCGTTGAGACAGCGGTACGCGCCAGCCGCCGAGGGCTGGGCTGGGCGCTGTCGCTGTCTCGGGCGGGTTGAGGCAGCGGTGTGCGACGGCTGGGGAGAGACGTCCTCGGGAAAGGTGATGCCTCGCTGCCGGGAGTGGATCGCCGGCAGCGAGGCATCGTCAGGGGTTTCAGTGGAGTGCGGGCTCCGCTGGTTCGGCGTGGCCGGTGTGGTGGGCGCCGGCCGGGTGGGCCCGTTCGAGGGCGGCACCCTCGACGTCCACGTTGGGCAGGATGCGGTCGAGCCAGCGCGGGATCCACCAGGCGGAGCGGCCGAGCAGGTGCATGACCGCCGGGATGAGCAGCATGCGGACCAGGAAGGCGTCGACGAGCACGCCGAACGCCAGCCCGAAGCCCAGCGACCTGATCATGGCGGTGTTCGAGAAGATGAAGCCGCCGAAGACGCTGATCATGATGATGGCGGCCGCGGTGACGACCGTACGGCCGGCGTGCACGCCCTGCTGGACGGCGAGCCGGGGGGAGGCGCCGTGGGCGTACGCCTCACGCATGCCGGAGACCAGGAACAGCTGGTAGTCCATGGCCAGGCCGAACAGGATGCCGATCAGGATGGTCGGCAGGAAGCTCAGCACCGGGCCGGGGTCGTGGACGCCGAACACGGCGCCCAGCCAGCCCCACTGGAAGATCGCGGTGACGCCGCCGAACGTGGCGAACAGCGACAGAATGAAGCCGAGCGTCGCGGTGACCGGGACCAGGATGGACCGGAACACCAGGATCATGATGATCAGGCTGATGCCGATGACCAGGCCCAGGTAGCCGGGGAGCGCGTCGGCCAGCCGCTCCGAGATGTCGATGTTGCCGCTGGCGCTGCCGGCCACGCCGAGCACGACGTCTCCGGAGGCGCCGGGGCCGGCGGACAGAGGGGAGAGGCCGCGCAGGTCGTGGACCAGCTGTTCGGTCTCGGCGGTGGTCGGGCCCTCCTCCGGGATGATCTGGAAGCCTAGCGTCCGGTTGTCGGCGGACGCGCCGATCGGGGCGACCGCGCTCACGTTGTTCTGGGCCAGCAGCAGTGTGCCGATGCGGACCTGTTCGTCGATCAGCGCGTCGCCGGTGGCCGGGGCCGGCAGGTCGGCGACGACCACCAGGGAGCCGTTGACGCCGGCGCCGAACTTCTGCTCGATCGTCTTGAAAGCCTGGTACTGGCTGGAGTCCTGCGCCTCGGACGAGCCGTCGGGCAGGCCGAGCCGCATCGACAGCGCCGGCACCGCGACCGCGACCAGGGCGATGAGCAGGACCAGGACGGTGGTCACGGCGCGGCCGGTGCTCATCGGCCGGACGTCGGCGTTCGACTGCGCGTGGGCCTTGCGGTTGAGGACGCGGTTGCCGATCAGCGCCAGCAGTGCGGGGGTCAGGGTCACGGCGAGGAGTACGGCCACGGCCACACAGATCGCGGCGACGGTGCCCATCAGGCCGAGGAACGGGATGCCGGTCACGTTCAGGGCCAGCAGCGCCACCAGCACCGTGGACCCGGCGAACACCACGGCGTTGCCGGACGTGCCGTTGGCCAGCCCGATCGACTCGTGGAAGTCCACGCCGTCGAGCAGCTGCCGCCGGTGCCTGTTGAGGATGAACAGCGAGTAGTCGATGCCGACGGCCAGGCCCAGCATGACGCCGAGCACCGGGGTGATCGACAGCATCTCGACCGTGCCGGAGAGCGCCAGCGATGCGGTGACGCCGATGCCGACGCCGGTCAGGGCGGTCAGGATGGGCAGGGCCGCGGCGATCAGCGTACGCAGCATGACCAGCAGGGTGATCGCCGCGATGATCAGGCCGACGATCTCGCCGATGCCGACGAGCTCCGGCAGGCCCTGGGTGATCTCGTTGGAGTACTCGACCTCGACGCCGCCCGGCAGGCCCGCGTTGACGTGCTCGACGACGCGTTCCTTGGTCTCCGGGGTGACGTCGAGCTGCGGCAGGTCGAACTGGACCTGCGCCACCGCGGCGGAGCCGTCCACGGACACCGTGCGGATCGCCGCCGACATGTTGAGCAGCTGCCGGCCGCGGTCGACCTTCAGGGCCTGCGCCTCGAGTTCCTTGCGCTTCTCGATGACGGTGGCCTGCTGGGCGTCGACCTCGGCACGGGTGGCGGGGTCGAGCTGGTCCCAGATGCTCTTGGCGCCGTTGATCTTCTGTTGCCCGTCGAGGAGCTGCGCCCGGCCGTCGGTGATCTGTTTCAGACCGTCGTCGAGCTGGGCCCGCTGGTCGGCGATGCGCTTCTCGATCGCGAACGGGTCGGTCGTCGATCCGACGCCCTCGAGTTCGGCGGTCGACTTGAGCAGGGCGGTGATCCCGGCCCGCTGCGAGTCGGTCAGCGGCGCCCCGTCGGGGGTGTGGAAGACGAGCTTGCCGTTGCCGCCGGCCGCGACGGGCAGCCGCTCGCCGAGACGGTCGCTCACCCTCGCGGTCTCGGTGCCGGGAATGTCGACGACCGGGGACAGCTCACCCCGTGCGACGAAGTAGCCGGTGACGGCGAGCCCCAGGATTACCAGCCATGACGCCAGGACGACCCCGGCCCGCCGGGCGCAGAACCTGCCCAGGCGGTAGAGAAACTCGGCCAATGTGTCTCGGTCCTTCTAGTAGCCGGTGCGGACAGTGTCGATCAATCGTTCGAGCAGGTGGTGCCAGAGCTCGCGGGACTGTTCGTCGGTCTGGGCGGCGGTCACGCCGAGCCAGTGGGTGGCGATCACGACGACTCCGTTCATCAGCGAGCTGACCAGGATCGCGGCCTCGATCGGGTCGGCCTCCGGGTAGCGGCGGGCCAGTTCCCGGGCCATCTCCTCCGACGTACGGGTGAAGGTGGCCTGGAAGATCTGAGTGGCCCGGGGGTCGCCGGGCCCGAATCCGCCGAGTGCCCGCCACAGGAAGGCGATGATGCCGGGCACGTCGGTGACCCGTAGCGCGCCGGCGACGTCACCGAACATCGACGCCCGCTCGCCCGCCGTGACGTTCGTGCGGAAGCCGGCGATCACCACGTTGAGCGTCTCGGTGCAGACCGTGGTGACCACGTCGTCGATCGACGCGAAGTGGTTGAAGATGGTGCGCCGGGAGACGTCGGCGCGCTCGGCGAGCTGGTCGACGCTGAACCGGACGCCCTCGGAGATCAAGGCGTTCGCGGCGTCGAGGATGGCGCGCCGGTGGCGTGCCTTCAACGCCGACCGGCGATCGATGGTCACCCTTCTACACTAAGTGCATCGTTGCACCAGGTGCAAAGCAAGGCCGCCCTCCGCCGGATCGGCGGAGGGCGGCCTGTTCCCCGAGGGGAGTCAGCGGCGCTGCGTCTCCGTGGTGGAGGGGTGCAGCTCAGTGGTGGTCTCCGTGACGAACTTGCCGGTCTTCGCGCTGCGGTTGACCTCCCGGTCACCGTGCTCCTTGTCACCGCCCACCCGCTCGGTGGTCGTGGTGCTCGGATTGCGCTTGGCGGTGCTCTCCTTGACGAAGCGGCCGCTCTTGGCGCTGCGGTTGACCTCGTGCTCGTTCCCGGCCATCGGGGGGCCTCCTGTCCGGTGGTGGATGTGTCGCACCATCGACGATGCCCCGCTCAGGCGGCCGGGAAACTCTGCAGTGCCTGATCGAGGTCGGCGATCAGGTCTTCCGGGTGCTCGATGCCGACCGCGATCCGGATCGTGCCGGGGCCGATCGAGGCGGCCTCCAGCTGCTCCGCGTCGAGCTGCCGGTGCGACGTGGACGCCGGATGCAGGATCAGGGTCTGCGTACCACCGAGCGACGCCGCGAGCTTGATCACCCGTACCCGCTTCTGGAACCGCAGGCCGGCCTCGTACCCGCCGGCCAGATCGAAACAGAACGGGGCGGCGAAGCCGTGGACGTACGACGTGGCGACCGCGTGACTGGGATGGCTGGGCGAGCCGGTCCACAGCACCCGCTCGACCGCCGGGTGCCCGGCCAGGTGACCGGCGACGCGGGCCACGTTGCCGGTGTGCCGGGCGATCCGCAGTGGCAGCGTCTGCATGCCGCGCAGGGTCAGCCAGGCCGCGAACGGGTCGGCGACCGATCCGAACTCGACCGCTTCGGCCCACACCTCGCGGTACAGCGCGTCGTCGGCGAAGACCGCGATGCCACCGGTCACGTCGCTGTGCCCGCCGAGGAACTTCGTCACCGAGTGGATCACCACGTCGGCCCCGTGATCGATCGGCCGGCACAGCAGCGGCGTGGCGAACGTGTTGTCGACGATCGTCACGACCCCGGCGGCCCGCGCGATCGGGGCGAGGGCCGGCAGGTCGCTCACGTGACCGGTCGGGTTGGCGATCGTCTCCAGGTAGAGGATCCGCGTACGCGGGGTGATCGCCTGACGTACCTCCTCCGGGTCGTGCCCGGTGACCCAGGAGATCGTGAGGTCGTGGCGCTCGGCGAGTTTGCGCAGCGCCGCGTGGGTGCCGCCGTAGAGGGTGTGCTGGGCGATCACATGGTCGCCGGACCGCAGCAGGCTGTGCAGCAGCAACGAGACGGCGCCCATCCCGGAGCCGGTGGCGATGGCGGCGGCACCACCCTCGAGATCGGTCATCGCCTCCTCCAGGGCGCGCACGGTCGGATTGGCGAAACGCGAGTAGACGTACGACCCGTCGGGCCGGTTCAGCCCGTCGGCCAGCGGGCCGGGATCGTCGAACGCGAACGACGACGTCTGGTACAGCGGCACGCTCAGCGGAGTGCTGTCCGGGACCGGTACGGGAATGTGGACGACGCGGGTGTCAGGATGCATACCCTCGATCCTGGTCAGCCCCGGCGGGCCCGCGACAGAGCCAATGCCACCGGCTTGGTCTGCCGATGGGTCCACCCGGTTCCCCAGCCGTGTCCGCGTGGCCGACGCCTGGCACGGCTACGCCGGTGGGCCCGCCGTCACCCGATCGGCGTCTGACGCTCAGGAACGGGTCAGTGAGGCCGTCGCCTGGTTCGACTCGTCACCGGCCGCCTGCCAGCGCATCTCGAGGCGGTCGTCCGGACCCAGGCGCAGGGTGAGGTCGGCTGTGGTGACGCAGGACCCGCGCGGGTCCCAGCTGGTCTTCTCCTGCCGCAGGCGCAGCTCACGGCCGGTCGGCGCCGGATCGACGACGGTGAGGCTCCAGGTGCAGTTCAGGGTCGGCGACTCGAACTCCCCGACGCTCGACGCGGCGGCGAACGTGATCGTCACCTGCCACGACGTGACGCTGCCGCCCGGCTGGCTGGCCCGCCCCGACCATCGGCCGGCGAACGCCGCGGGCACGCCCGTCGGCGCCGATGCCCCCGGGCCGGTGGTGGCCGAGGTGGCCGGTTCCGGGGCCGCCGACCCGGCCGGCCCGGTGCGCAGCCAGACCTCCCGGGTGACCGCGCCGGCGACGAGCAACGCGCTGACGACGACCAGGGCGATCCACGGCCCCCGTCCCGGAGCCCTCTGACGCCGGGCGGAGGACGGCAGCGCGCCGGCTGCCGGGCCGTCCGGGGGCCGTACCGCCGTCGGCGCGGCGAGGGTGACCGGCGGGGCGGGCAGGGTCGGCGCCGGTTCCGGGCCGTCCGGCCGGACCCGCTCCCCGCGGGGCGTCCGCCCGGTCGGCTTGCGGCCGGGCACCTCGCCGTGCGTACGTACCACGGCCTCCAGCAACGGCCGGGCCCGGTCGGCGGTGAGGCGGTGGGCCGGATCCTTGGCCAGCAGGCCCTTGAGGACCGGCCAGAGCTGCCCGGCGTGCGCGGGCGTCGCGGGGCGGCCGTGCAGGACGGCGGCAAGCGTGCCCTGCGTGTCGGCACCGTGGAACGGGGGACGGCCGGTCACCGCCGTGTAGAGGGTGACGCCGAGCGACCACAGGTCGCTGGCGGCGGTCGCCGGCCGGCCGTTGACCCGCTCCGGTGCCAGGTATGCCGGGGAGCCGATCATCTGTCCGGCGGTGGTCAGGGCGGTGGCGTCGTCGACCGCGGCGATCCCGAAGTCGGTGAGGACGACCCGATCGGCGTCGAGCAGGATGTTCGCGGGCTTCACGTCCCGGTGCAGGACGCCTTCGCGGTGGGCGGCGCGCAGCGCGTCGAGGACCTGCAATCCGATGGCGGCGCACCGGTGCTCGGTCAGCAGGCCGTGCTCCCGGATGGCCGCCGCCAGGGACGGGCCGCTGATCAGCTCCATCACGATCCACGGCCGGCCGTCCTGCACGACGACGTCGTGCACGGTGACGATGCCGGGGTGTCGCAGCCGTGCGGCGGCCCGCGCCTCCCGCATCGCCCGCCGGACCGCGTGCTCGTCCGCGTCGACGGGACCGTCGCCGTCGCCCGGCAGATAGATCTCCTTGACGGCGACATCGCGGCCGAGCAGCGTGTCGTGGGCCTGCCAGACCGCGCCCATCCCGCCCCGGCCCAGCCAGCCGTCCAGCCGGTACCGGCCACCCACCACCCGCGCCGAACCCCCGGACATGCGGCGAATCTACCGCCCTCGATCAAGCCGCGGGAGCGCCGGCCCGCCCGGCTCCCGGCGAGCCTGGTCACGCGTCGGTACAGTCCTCGATCGTCTTCTCCTCCGCGACCTTGACGAGCACGTTGATCGCGGTGGCGTCGATCCGGCGGACCGTCTGACCGAGCGTGTTGGGGCCGTCGAGCCCGACGGCACGGGATCCGATCCACCATCGGCCCGTCACATCCTGGAACTCGACGTTGTCGACCAGGACGTTGACACCGGCGACAGTCGGCGTGACGACCTTGATGCTCGTGCAGGGAGCAAGACTGTCCAGCGTGAAGACGGAGTGCAAGGTGCCGTCGAAGTTGTCGTCGTACGCGGCACCCGCGTCCGTGAGGTACTTGCCGATCCGTTCGCCGTAGTCCATTCCGGCATGGAGGCGGAAGTTGATGTACACCTTCTGTACCGGAGCCGTGGCACGGTTCTGGACGAACACCTGCAGTTCGGTCTGCCGGGTGTCCGCCCGCTGGCTGGCCTTCTCCCACCAGACGACCCGGTCGGCATAGCGACGTTCGTGGCGTTCCTTGATGAGGGCGTTGTTGTCGCGCTGGTCAAGGTAGGTCATCGCGGCCACGCCCAGGGCCAGGAGGGCGAGCGGGAGGCTCGCCAGCTCCGCCCACCGCCGGGGCTGAGGCTCGGCCTGCTGGCGCGGCCGGGTTCGCGCTCGTCGAAGTTTGTCTATCGCCGTCTTCCACTTCGGGCGGTCCAGGGTATTGGGCCCGCAAAATGAGAGACGTTCCCGGGGTTCGCCGAGCCGGGGCAGCCGCAACGACCACCCCGGCTCGACGGTGCTGAGCTGTACCCCCGTTACCGGTTACAGCTGAGCCTGTCCTCGTACTCCTCGGGGTAGTCGCCGCCGGCCGCGTCGGCGGCGAGGTCCCACAGCTGGCGCGACCAGCCGCCGCCGTCTTCCATGTCCTTGAGGACCTGCCACCCGGTGGCGCCGCTCAGTGCGGCAGCCGCCGTCTCGGCCGCCGGATCGTCGCCGGCCCGGTCGGCGCGCTCCCACTCGGCGAGCCACTGACAGCTGACCTTCGTGATGACCCGGGCGTTGAACTGGTAGGGCGAGTTCGCCCCGCCCACCTCCACGTCGTCGACGTCGAAGCCCGGAGGCAGTGGCACGTCGGCGAGGATCGCGGTGGCGGCCTCGCGCACCTTGCCGGGGGTGACGACCTCCGGCGGCAGCGAGGCCAGGAACGCCTCCGGGCCGGCCCGGACCACGCGGTCGAGCAACTGGTCGAAGCGGGACGCCGTCATGCCGCCGCCGACGATGGCGACGAAGGAGCCGTCCTTCGGCTTGAGCAGCACCTCGTGATTCCACCTGTTGCTGTGGAAGAGGTGACCCGCCTGGCCGGCCACGGTCGTCCGACCGGGTCTGAAGTCGACCCACAGCCGGTCCTCGTAGCGGCCCTGGTAGAACTCGTCGGCCGACCAGTTGAACTCGACGGTCGCCCCGTCCTTGGAGTACGAGGCGGTGCCCTCCGCGGTGGCGAACCCGTAGATGGTGTCGAGTTTCCAGCCCGGCTCCTCCACCAGCAGGCGGTGGTAGCTCTCGGCAGCCTTGAGGTCGAGCCGGCGACCGGCCCCCTCGCCGCCGGTGTCCGTGCCGGCCGACGGGCTCGCCCCCATGCCGGCGCTCGCCCCGATGCCGGGAAGGACCAGCGGCGACTCCGGCTCGGGGCGCAGCAGGACGGTCGCTCCGATCAGGCCGGTGACGACCGCGGCCGCGGCGACCGCGACGGCCAGGCGCCGGCGCAGCGGCCGCCGGTGCGGGAGGGAATCCAGCGGGGGTGCGGACATGATCTCCTCCAGGAGACTCTGCTGCGCCCCGTCGAGGCCGGTGACGAGATGGGGTCGGTACGGGTCGGCGTCGCGAACCAGACGGTCCAGCTGCTCGTCGCTCATCGGCCCTCCTCCGGGACGGTCGCGGTCAGGACGTCGAGTACATGTCCGGCGTCCGGAGGATCGTCACCGACCAGTTCCCGTAGCCGCGAACGGGCCCGGGACAACCGGGTCCGTACGGTGCCCGCGCTCAGCCCCAGCACCTCGGCCACCTCACGCGGCTGCAGACCCTCCCACGCGGTCAGCATGAGGACCTCCCGGTCGATCTCGGGAAGACGGGCCAGCGCCGCGCGCACGATCAGCCGTTGCGGCACCTCGTGGCCCGGATCGGCGGACATCAGGCTGGTGATCCGCTGGCGCAGCCGTTCGCCGAGCCGTTCCCGGCGTACGCCGCCCCGGTGGTGGTTGGCCAGGACGCGACGGGCGACCCCGTACAGCCAGAGGGTCGCCTCGTCGTCGGGTGGCAGGTCCGCGCCGCGCCGCCAGGCCACCAGGAACGTCTCGGCGACGATGTCCGACGCGTCCTCGTGCTGCTCGACCCGGCGTATCGCGTAGGCGAGCAGCGCCTCGAAGTTGGCGGCGTAGACCTGCCGGAAGCGCTCATCGGGAGAGATCACGACACGTCCATGTCCGGCACGCCCCGCAACGTTACCGCCGGCCGTACCTCCGGCAGGTCGAGCGCGACGGGTTCCCCGCCTGACGTACGGCCGGCGGTCGTCTCATCGTGCCGCGATCACGACCTCCGGGTAGCGGGGCGACGAACGGTTCAGCAGGGGCTGGGGCCGGTGCCGCAGGTGCTTGTCGAACACCGCCCGGACGTATCGGCGGGTGACCTCGGTGGCCCGTTCGCCGGTGATCGTCTGGCCGATGTCGATGCCGAGCTGGTCGGCGAAGACCCCGAGATCGGTGAACGACGCGTGGTCCGTGCCGGCCACCGTGAGCCAGCGCTTCCAGCCGCCCGCCCGCCCGTAGTCGGCGACCAGCCACTGATCATCGCTGTCCGGCCCGTGATCGGTCGTGCTGAGCACCGCGAACGGCTTCCGCAGCCCGGTCGCCGGGACCACCGGCTCGCCGCCCGTGTTGGTCGTACCGTCGATGTCGATCGCGGCGTCGACCCGCCGGTCGCCCACCATCGCGGCGAGAGCGCTCGCCCCGCCGGCCGAGTGGCCGGCCACGCCGATCCGGGAGTCGTCGATCAGCCGGCTGCCCCGCCATGCCGGATCACGGCCGGTCAGCTCGTCGAGTACGAACGAGACGTCGGCGGCCCGGCTGCGGTAGAGCCGCCCGAAGAAGGTCCGGTCATTGTCGAGTTCGCACGCCGCACATCCGGCGATCCGGCCGTCCGGGAACGTCACCGCGTACGTCTCGTAGGTGTGCTGGATACCGGCCACCACGTAACCGTGGCTGGCCAGGTCCTCGGCCAGCCCGGACAGGATGGCCATCGGCTGGGTCCAGCCGGGCGACAGCACGATCAGTGGCAGGCTGTCCGGGTGCCCGGCCGGTGCGGCGTCCACCACGGCGTTGGTGGCGACCGTACTGAAGATCTCCCGCGGCACCGCCGGGTCCAGGCGCTTGCCTTCGGTGATCAGGCGGGACTGCCCATGTGCACGTTCCTTTCATCGGAGTCAACCGATGCTAGGAACGGCGTGGGGTGCGAATCGTCGGCCCGCGGAGGGACATGTGGTGCCCGGCGTCAGACCGCCGGCATACCTCGCCGGGTGGATCAGCGATCGCGGTCGCTGGCGATGTCCTCGGAGTAGGTGGCGCCGCCGTCGGACTCCCTGCTGAGCGGGCGGGCACCGCCCTCGGGCGGCCCGGCCAGCGACTGCTCGCCGGCGGCCAGGTGCGGGAACTTCCGGTCGAACGCGGGACGCTCGGAGCGGATCCGCGGCATCCGGTCGAAGTTGCGCAGCGGCGGCGGGCTGCTGGTGGCCCATTCCAGCGAGTTGCCGTGACCCCACGGATCGTCCACGGTGACGGCGCGGCCGACCTTGTACGACTTCCACACGTTGTAGACGAACGGCAGCGTCGCGATGCCCAGGATGAACGAGGCGATCGTGGAGAACGTGTTGAGGAAGGTGAAGTCGTCCATCTCCAGGTAGTCGATGTACCGCCGGGGCATGCCCTTGGTGCCGAGCCAGTGCTGCACCAGGAACGTGCCGTGGAAGCCGATCATCGTGAGCCAGAAGTGGATTTTCGCGAGGCGTTCGTCGAGCATCCGGCCGAACATCTTCGGGAACCAGAAGTAGATGCCGGCGAACACCGCGAACACGATCGTGCCGAACAGCACGTAGTGGAAGTGGGCGATCACGAAGTACGAGTCGGAGACGTGGAAGTCGATCGGCGGCGCGGCCAGCAGCACCCCGGACAGGCCGCCGAACAGGAACGTCACCAGGAAACCGACCGCCCACAGCATCGGCGACTCGAAGCTGATCTGGCCGCGCCACATGGTGCCGATCCAGACGAAGAACTTCATCCCGGTCGGTACGGCGATGAGGAAGCTCATGAAGCTGAAGAACGGCAGGAGCACCTGGCCGGTGGCGAACATGTGGTGTGCCCACACGCTCATCGACAGCGCGGCGATCAGCAGGGTCGCGGCGACCAGGCCCTTGTAGCCGAACACCGGCTTGCGGCTGAAGACCGGGATGATCTCGGTGATGATGCCGAAGAACGGCAGCGCGATGACGTACACCTCGGGATGGCCGAAGAACCAGAACAGGTGCTGCCACAGCATCGGCCCGCCGGTCTCCACGTTGAAGACCTGCGCGCCGAGTATCCGATCGGCGGCCAGAGCGAACAGCGCGGCCGCCAGGAACGGGAAGATCAGGATCACCAGGAGACTCGTGACCAGCAAGTTCCAGGTCAGGATCGGCATCCGGAACATGGTCATGCCGGGTGCGCGCAGGGTCAGGACCGTGGTGATCAGGTTGACCGCGCCGAGGATCGATCCCAGTCCGGAGATGGCCAGGCCGACCACCCAGCAATTACCGCCGACGCCCGGCGAGTGCAGGCTGTCGCTGAGCGGGGTGTAGGCGAACCAGCCGAAGTCCGCCGCACCGCCCGGCGTGAGGAACCCGCTCATCGCAATCAAGGTCCCGAACAGATACAGCCAGTACGCGAAAGCGTTGAGCCGGGGGAATGCCACGTCCGGTGCCCCGATCTGGATCGGCACCACGTAGTTGCCGAACGCGAACACGATCGGGGTGGCGAAGAACAGCAGCATGGCGGTGCCGTGCATGGTGAACAGCTGGTTGTACTGCTCCGGCGACAGGATCTGCATCCCCGGCTTGGCCAGCTCCGCCCGCATCAGCAGGGCCATCAGGCCGCCGACCATGTAGAACACGATCGACGTGATCATGTACATGATCCCGATCTGCTTCGCGTCCGTGGTACGGAGGATCCGGGCCAGCGCCGATCCCTTCACCTGCCGGCGAACCGGATGTGGCCGTACGGGCACCGGCCTGGGCGCGACGGTAGTCAAAGCGAGCTCCTCACCAGCGGATGCGACAACGGTGGCCAATACCCGTTATAGGCTTCTACCGCAGCAATCCGCTCCAGATCGGCGTAATAGCCACACCCGGCCCGCCACATCAGGTATAGGGAGGTCAGGCCGCCATGCCGGAGGTCCCGCCGAGCATCTCGTCGATGGCCGGGGCAGGCAGCGGCCGGGCGAACAGGAAGCCCTGCGCCCGGCGGTAACCCAGCTCGAACAGCCGCCGCGCCTGGTCCGTGGTCTCGACACCCTCGGCCACCGTGCCCAGGCCCATTTTCTCGGCGATGTCGGCGATGGCGCCGGCGATCGCCTCCTGCTGCGGCGTCCCGTTCAGCCCGTCGACGAACGACTTGTCGACCTTGATCACGTCCACCGGGCAGGTACGCAGCAGGCCGAGCGACGAGTGCCCGGTGCCGAAGTCGTCCAGGGCGATGTGCACGCCCAGGTCGGACAGCGCCTGCACGGACGCCAGCGCCCGGCCGCCGCCGAACACCGCGGTTTCGGTGATCTCGACGGTGAGCTGCTCCGGCGGCAGGTCGTGGCGCTTCAGCGCGGCGGCCACCACGTCCGGCAGCCCCGGGTCGAGCAGCTGCCGCGCGGACACGTTGACCGCCACCGAGTCGAGCATGTCCGGCCCGTGGGCCCGTCGCCAGGCCGCCGCCTGCGCGCAGACCGTGTCGATGATCCACTCGCCGAGCTCGATGATCAGCCCGGTCTCCTCGGCCACCGGCACGAAATCGGCGGGCGAGATGGTCCGGCCGTCGGCGCGCGTCCACCTGACCAGCGACTCGACTCCGGTGATCAGCCCGTGCGGCAGCGCCACGATCGGCTGGTAGAGCATGTGGAACTCGCCGGCGGCCAGCCCTCGCCGCAGGTCCGCGGCGATCGTCGCGCGCCGGGTGAGATGCCGCTCCAGTGACCCGTCGTAGCGGATCACCCGGCCGTCCGCGTGGCCGGCCGCCTCCCGCAGCGCGATCTCGGCCCGCCGGTACAGGTCGGTGTCGTCGGCGATGCCGATCGACACCTCGACCACCACCTCGTGGCCGGCCGCGTTCAGCGGCTCCTCACCCTCGGCGACCAGGCGCTCGACGATCGCCGAGGTGTCGGCCGGGACGCCCGGCAGCAGCAGCCCGAACTCGTCGCCGCCCAGGCGGGCGACCACGGCCCGCTCCCCGGCGATCCGGGTGAGCCGGTCGGCGTAGCCGATCAGCAGTGTGTCCCCGGCGAGCGGGCCCAGGCTGTCGTTGATCGACCGGAAGTCCTTGAGGTCGATCAGGACGACGGTGTGCGGGCCCTCGGCCCCGGCCACCGCGGTGGCGAACGGCCGCCGGGTGTACAGGCCGGTCAGGTCGTCGTGCATTGCCTGATGGGCCACCCGGTCGAGCAGGGTGGCGTTCTCGGCCAGCGCGATCGCCTGCCGGGCCACCACGAGCAGCAGGAGCAGGAGCGTCCCGGCGAACTGAACCGTGGTGAGGTCCCCGGTACGCAGGTACAAGGTTCCGACGAGCAGGCTGGTCAGCCCGCTGGCCACCAGCGGGATCACCGCGCCGCGCCGGTAGACGGCGGGATGCCCGACCCGCGGCGCCGGCCTGTCGTGCCCGGCCAGCACCCGCTGCTGCGCGTGCGCGGCAAGCGTGCCGAACATGCCGACGAACGGCAGCACCACGGCACTGCCGTTGAGGTGCGGCCAGGGCAGCAGGACGAACATCAGGAGCACCGACAGCGGACCGGCGAGCCCGATCGGCGACAGCCACCAGAGAGCGGTGCGAGGTGCCGGGCTGCGCCGGGCCGTCATGATCTTTACAACGACGACCGCGCCGGCCACGCCGATGCCCACCATGGCCAGGTTCAGCCACCACGCCGAGGCGCGGCCGCCGAACCGGTCGACCGCCCACTGCATGTACTCCGAGGCCGCGACGCACACGGTCACCGCCACCACGGCCAGGTCGAGCACCGCCGTGGTGAGGCGGCGCCAGCTGCGACCGCCGCTCGGCAGCCGTAGCAGCGCGGTGATCGCCAGGATGGTGCCGATCACGTACAGGACGAGGGTGCGCTCACCGAGCGGTGGCATGCCGTCGAAGGGGACGAGCGCGACCTCGACGGTCTGGCTCACCGCTCCGGCCAGTACGGCGCCCATGGCGACCGCGACCCGCCGCCAGAACCGCCGCAACGGGCCGTTCGTGCCGCCGGAGGTGGCCGCGAAGGCGGCGACCGCGGTCGCCACCCCGCAGACCGCGGGCACCCACACCAGCAGCCGGTGGAACTCGATCCGGGTGCCGAGCACGATCAGGACGACATCGGCGAGGGCCATCGACACGGCGAACGGTACGTACCAGGCATGCCAACGAGGCAGGGGCGCTGTACGAGCCACGTCCGCCTCCCTGTCGTGTTCGATGTCCGAGCAAGCCGTCAATCGGCACACCGCAATTTGATCTGAGGAATCTAGTACGCCGCGGGGGCGGGACGTGCGGCGCGGCCGCCTTCCGATCATCTCCGGCATGCCAGTGACGCAGTTGAATAGGCTGATGCCGTGAAGAAGGACGTCTGGCCCCGGTCGATGTTCCGGCATGTCGCGCTGCTGGTCCTGCTCTCCGTCGTGCTGACCGCGGTCGTCGGTGTCGTGCTGTGGCTGATGCTGGCCCAGCCCGACCTGACGGCGACCGCGCCGGCCCCCGGGAACCGGCCACTGACCGCCGCCGAACGGCTGGACAGCCTGAAACTGGCGCTCGCGGTCGTCGCCGGGATCGGCGGCATCGTGGCGCTGACCGTCGCCTACCGCAAGCAGCGGCAGGGGGAGGCGGCCGAGCGGCGCGAGGAGACGAAACTGTTCACCGAGCGGTTCGTCAAAGCCTCCGAGCAACTCGGCCACGACAGCCCGCGGGTCCGGGTCGCGGGCGCCTACGCGATGGCCGAACTGGCCGACGACTGGGCACATGGCCGCCAGATGTGCGTGGACGTGCTGTGCGCGTACATCCGGCTGCCCTACGAGCACGAGGACCAGGGCGAGCGTCAGGTGCGGTGGACCCTGTTCCGGATCATCCGCAACCACCTGCGCTCCGACCCCAAATGGGGCCGGGTGAAGTGGTCGGACTGCCGGTTCAGTTTCGAGGGCGCGGTGATCGACGGCGCCGACCTGTCCCAGGTGGAGCTGAGCGCCCCGGGCAACATGAGCTTCTACGGCGTGCGGTTCATCGGATGGTTCACCTTCGCCGGCGCGCGCGTCGACGGGGCGCCCGTGTGGTTCGACCGGGCACGGTTCGAGAGCGCGGACGTGACGTTCCAGGGCGCCCAGTTCCGGGGCAGCCGGGTGGCGTTCGAGGGCGCCGAGTTCGCTGGCGGCACGGTGACGTTCGAAGGGCTCGTCGCCGATCCCGGCGCGGTGACTCTCGACGGCGCGACGCACAGCGGCGGCGAGGTGGCCTGGGGTCCGCTGGCGCCGCTGCCGCGACCGGTGATCCCGCAACGGCGGCGCTTCAGGCTCCGCGGGCGCGCACCGCGGTGAGGACGGCCGTCACCGGCAGACCGACGGCGGTTCGAAGCCGGCCTCCCGGCACAGGCGGGTGGCCAGCTCCGCTCAACAGCGGCGGCGGCAATGCGAGATGGACGTGACGCTCGGACGGTTCCTGGCGTCGGGGGCATGACAGAAGACTTACCGGGCTGCCCACGGGCGAGCCGCTGGTCACCACGCGGTTGGCGGGAACGTTGCTAGTCGCGAGGCGGCAGGGACAGCGGGTGGCGTTCGCTGTCGCGGGCGGCCAGCCGGGCGAGCGCCCGCTGGTACTGCCCCGGGTTGATCTCGCCCGCGAGCAGCTGGCTCGCCAGCGCGCCCTCCAGACTGGTGGCGACGTCGAGAGGAGCGGGCGGCTCCGCCCGGGCGGGCTCCTCGCGGTCGGGCCACAGTGCGGCGCATGCGACCAGCAGAACCATGCCGAGCACGATGAGCAGGACAACCAACGAGACCACCTCCGTCGACGCACCAGCATCGTCCGGAGGTGGCCTCGGGAGCAGGGCCGAAAGTCCCGAGCGTCAGACGCGTGCGCGGTGCAGGTGGATCTCCTCCGGCTCCGGCGGCACGTCGGTGACACCGGCCGCCATCGCCTGCGCGTGCCGCTGATGCGCGGACGGCAGCAGCAGGGCGGCGACCACCGCGAGCACGGCGACACCGGCGCAGACCCAGAATCCGTCGGTGAACGCGGCGTCGGCGGGCAGACCCTGCAGGGTGCTGTTCGACGTGATCACCGCTGCCACCGCGGCCGTGCCGATGCCGGCGCCGACACCGAAGATCGCCGAGATCATGCCGACCGTGGTGGCGACCCGCTCGCGGGGCAGCTCGTCAGGATCGGCGTGAGGACCGACGCGGACAGCAGGTACGCGGTGACGATCCAGCTCACGTCGCTTGTCGACACGTTCAGCTCGGGACCGATCGTGGACAGCGCGGGCGACACGAGGGACTGCAGACAGGCGAAGTTGCTTACATCACATCCGGGGAGGACCCTCGGGAAGATCACGCGGCAGCGGCGGCCACGACGGGTCGGGGGAGAAATCGCACCAGGAGCCGTCGAACGGGAACGCGCCCGCCTCGGCCAGCGCGATCACCTCCGCGCCGGCCCGGCGCACCCGGTCCGCGTCGTCCACCCAGTACGACTCCGGCATCGCCAGGCGTGCCGTGAACTGCTCCTCGTCCTTCCAGCGCCAGCTGAGGTCGGGCTCCACGACCACGTCGAGGTCCCAGTCGGAGGTGTCCAGTCCGGCGGCGTCCCCGGACCGCCACGGCACCGACGGGGCCTCGAGGTTGCCGTACCAGCGGACGAACGATCCGTCCGGGTGGAAGAACCATCGCACCGAGTAGTCGCGGCCGTACGGGATCCAGATCAGCATGCCGTGACCGACGGTGTGGCGTACCGGTACCCGTGCCGCCGCCGACCACTCCGGCAGCGGGGTCTGCGCGATCCCGCGCCCGTCCGGCATCGTGAACAGCCACCCCTGAGTGCCGGCCGGCGCCCACAGGATCACCGCGTCGTCATTCGCCTCGATCACCCGGTACGGGAAGACCAGCGCGAGCCGGTCGCGCTGGAAGTGCCGCAGGTGCACGGTCTCGCCGGGAAGGAACTCCACCGGGTGCATCGGGCGAGACTAGATCAACCGAGGCTGAGCCGTGCGCCCGTGAGCGTCAGGTACCACGGGGAATCGGTGAAGCCGGGCCCGGTCTCCTGGCCGATGTAGGCGTCGAGGTGCCGGGGGCCGCCCAGGCCGGGAGTGAACTCGTCGGTGATCTCCCACTTCGCCTGACGCAGGGCCGCGCACACCGCCTTCGGGGGAGCGGAGCCGTCCTCCTGGCTGCCGCACGCGGCGATCGTGAACCGGCTGCCGCGCGGCAGCACCGAAGGGTCGGCCGCCGCGGACACGAACGGCACGAGTGCGCCGCCGTCACTGCTCCGCGGCGCCGAGTCCAGCCAGAACCCGACGTCGTACGACCAGTTGAGATATCGCCCCGACGACGTCAGACCGGTGCCCTCGTCCCGGACCGCGTCGACGAACCCGGCCGGATAGGTACCGAGATCGTCGTCGCCGCCCGTGCATTCCAGCCGCGGGCATCCGGTGACCGGCGTCGGATCGCCGTCGTGGAACCGCTCGACGGCGGTGTAGTACACCGTGATTTCCCAACCGGGGCTCGTCGGCCGGGCCGGCGTGGTCCCGGGCTTGGTGATGCCGCGGGCGGTCGGCGACGGGACGGTCGGCGACGGGACGGTCGGCGACGGGACGATCGACGGCGGCTGCGGCGGCGCGGGGGAGGAGAACCGAACCGCCGGGGACGAGACCGGGGCGGGATACGGTTGCGCCCGATCAGGCGCCGTTCCGCACCCGGCCACGGTGGTCACCGCGGCGAGGAGCAGGCAGGTACGCATCCGGCCGAGCATGCCAGCGCCTAACCCGCCGCGGGCAGTTCCGGGAGTTTCGGCTCCGGCGGGCCGCCGGCCTCGTCGGCACCCTCGTCGAGGTCGTGGACCCAGACGTGCTGCGGCGGCATGATCACGGCGGCCACACGGTCCGTGGGATTCGCCTCCGGAAAGGCGACGGGTTTGAACTTCGGCATGGCCGTAGGCATCGGCACCACACCTACCCTGCTGAGGATTCCCGGAGAACCGGTGCCTGCGGTCCGCTGCGCCGGGCTGGTCAGCCGGTCGGGACGGAGGCCAGGAAGCGGGCCGCGTCCGGGCCGTGGGCGGTCGCCGCCAGGTGGACCACTCCGGCCACGGCGGCCAGCGGATCCTCGTAGGTCAGTGCCGTCAGCACGCCGAACGCGGCCGCGGCCAGCAGCACCGGACGGCGCTTGCCGGGTATCTCGATCACGGCTCGCGGTGTCCTCGGGTCGGCGAGCATCCTCTCGTACGCCGCGCGCCCGTGCTGTTCCGAGAAGAACGCGGGCATCGGCCCACCGGCCTCGGCGGCGGCCATGCCCTCGGCGATCCAGTCGATCCGGTCCAGACCGGCCCGTCGCAGGGCGGCGCGGGCGATCCGGCAGGCCAGGTGGTGCTGCTCGTCGGGGGTCAGCGCGGCGAGCCGGTCGAGCAGCGGCCGGTCCATCCGGGCGAGCGACTGGGCCAGGTACCCGGCGCGCCGCAGCCGTTCGGTGGGGACGCTTCCGCCCCACGCCGCGGCCGCCTCCGCGTCGCGGCGCTGCCGGGCCCGCTCGGCGATCCGTTCCGCCTCGGCGGCCCGGGCCCGCAGGGTGGCCTCCCACGCGAACGGGGCACCGTCCGTCCAGCCGAGCAGGTGGTCCCAGATCAGCCCGAGCAGCACCGCCTGGCCGGCCGGCACGCCCTCGTGACGGACGGTGACCGTGCCGTCGGGGCCGGGCAGCTGCCGGACCGTGCTCGGCCGCTCGTCGGGCACGGTCCGCCCGTCCGGTGCCACCCACTGCCAGCCGAGGGCGCCGTCGCCGGCCGGGAGCAGGTGAATCTTCAGGTCACCGGCCGGGATCGTCGCCGGCAGCCGTACCGGCGAGACCGCGGTGCGGACCACGGCCACCCGCCGGCCGTCGCCGGGCGGCCCGGAGGCCGGGGCGCCTTCACCGGGTGCCCGGGGGACGTTGCCGGTCGGCTCGGCCAGCAGGCGCAGCATGGCCCACTCGGCGGCCCGGTCCGGCCGCTGCCGAAAGGCCGCACGCGCACCGTCGTCGAAGAGGCTGAGCTGTCCGGTCTCCTCGTCGACCGGCCACACGTGCACCTCGTGCTGCTCCGGCGGGTCGGTGTCGGTGCGCCCGGACTCGTGGATGCGGTTGCGGGCGTACACCCGTACCCGCAGAAGGGTGTCGCCCGGCACGGGGATGTCGGTGAGCGGATCGCGGCCCTCACTCATCAGCCCGATGACCGTCAGCCGCCCGTCCGGGCACCAGAGGGTCGTCTCGGAGGCGGCGTCCCAGGACTCGTTCTCGAGCGGTGGCTCGGTCGCGTGGCACAGGACTCGGAACTCGACCTCGCCGGTGTGCAGCCCGGTGAACCCGGTGCAGCCGCCCGGCCCGCCGACGTGCAGCAGATCGTCACCGGCCGTGTAGATGTCCAGCAGATCCCCGCTGTCACCGGCCGACCCGATCTCGTACTGCGAGTAGCTGACGAACTGAGACACGAACCCCGTCATCCACGGCACTCTATGCAATGCGGCCGCTCCCGGGATGCCGCCCCGCCCGGTTCACCCGAGCGCCGCCGCGCCGGCCAGGAGTCCTCGCCCGGTGGAGGGGTTCTCGCGCAGCGGGCGGACCGCCGCCGGGACCGGGGCCCCGGCCGCGAGATAGCGGGCCGTGAAGGTGCCGTAGTAGCCGAAGAGCGGCCCGAACCGCCGGTTGGTGACGTTCACGCGGATCCGGAAGCACTCCGCCCTCTCGTCCCAGAACTCGTGCACCTCGGCGTCGCCGGTGAGAGCCGGCGGGCAGCCGACACCGCCGCGGAAGGTCTGCGGGCCGCTGCGGACGAGCAGGCCGCCGCGCGCGTCCACCGACACGTCCAGATCGACGGCGAGATGCTGGGTGGTGCCGAGGTAGTCGATGATCACATTGCGTTCCGGGTCGTGGACCATCGTCGCGTCGAACCGGCGGCGCCGGTGCGGCCGGACCTGGAAGGTGCGCACGAACGTCAGCGTCGGCCGGCCGAAGCCGTCCCGGTAGGCGTAGTTCTCGATGGTGAACGGCACGTCGGTGCCGGTCTCCGGGAACAGGATGTGCCGCAGCGTGCCGAGCTGCAGGAACGGCCAGGTGAACGCGGCGCCGCGCCACACCCGCTGCATCGTGCCGGTGCCCACGCATCCCTGGTCACGATCGCCGTCGACGCCGAACCGTCGTTGCATGCGGGGGTGCAGCCGATCGAAGCCGTCACCGAGGGTCAGTTGAAAGATCGAGGTCATCGCAGGTCGTTCTCTCCGGGACGGCGGCGGCATCGGCGTGCCGCCGGGGTGAGCGGATGCGGTGGTACGCCGAGAGCCAGCCCCGCCGCCAGCATGAGCAACTGCCACGGCGCACCGGTCGCGGCCACGCCGGCCACGAGCGCGGCGCGGGCGAGCACCTCGGCGACGGCGTGCAGGCGGGCCCGTTCCGGTGTGATCCGGTGCTCGAGCCACAGGCGGAGCCGATCGAACGACCAGGCGGTCGCCCAGCCGAACACCGGCCCGAAGACCAGGTCGACGAGGCGGCCGGCGTGGCCCCAGCGGGTGCGGTAGGCGTACCCGGTGAGGAATTTGATCCCGCCGGGGATCGGGACGTATCGCCAGTAGCCGGACCCCTCACGGATCGGTGAACGGGGATCGGCGGAGCCGAACCGCAGTGCCGAGACGGCCCCGCCGCCGGCCCGCCGCTCCCCGGTGTGCACGCCGAAACCGGCGATCTCCACGCCGGGGAGAACAGCCGTCGCGTAGGTGAACTCGGCGGGCGCGGTACCCGGGACCGGGTCGATGCGGCCGAACCGCGCGTCCCAGCGTGGGTGCTGCCGGTGGTCCTGGGTGGCAGCCCAGATGTCCTCCAGCGGCGCGGCGATCGTCGTCTCGACGTAGATCCTGGCCATGCCGCCCCCTCCAGTGATTTGAGCGTGTGCTCAATGTAGCCACTTTTGAGCGATCGCTCAAGAGGGGTCCGCGCGCCGTACTCAGGACTCCGGCCGGCGGGCCGCGCCGTACGTCAGGGGCCTCTCGGCGGGGCGGCTCTCGGTCCCGGCCACGGCCGGCCGCCGGCGGGTGCGGGCCCGGCGGATGATCCATTCGGCGGCGAGTGCGTTGATCGGCCAGGCCAGGGTCATCGTGACGGTCCGGCTGACCGGGGTGAACTCGCCGACGGCAGCCAGCCACGGCGCCTGCGTGAAGAACTGCGTGCCGGCGCCCATCCCGATCGCGTACCCGCGGATCATCCACGCCCGATGAGCGGTGAAGTCACGGCGCGGACGGCGGCGAAACCGAGGATCAGCGACATCAGCAGATCCTGCTGCTGGTGCTCTCCGGCGTCGCCGGGCTCACGCTCTGATCGCCCTGAGCGTCACGACGCGGCTGCTGAGGGCGTTCGCCGGAGCCGGTCCGGCCCGGCAGCCTGTCGATGCGCTGCCCGAGCGCGAGGAGGAGGTGCTCGGTGCGGTGGCGCGCGGCCGCACCAACACCGAGATCGCCGTTGAGTTCCACATCAGCCTGAGTACGGTGAAGACGCACGTGACGAGCCTGATGGCGAAGATCGGGGCACGGAGCCGGGTGGAGATCGCGATGTGGGCGTACAAGACCGATCGCCTGCGGTTCCGGTGAGGGGGAGCAGCGGGTGACGCCGGAACGGATCGCCACGATCGACTACCACACCGGCGGGGAGCCGTTCCGGATCGTGCCGGAACCGCCGGTCGTGATCGGCGGCCGGACGGTCGCCGAGCGCCGGGCGTCCGCACAGGCCGACCCGGCTGTGGACCGGCTGCGCCGGATCCTTTGCCACGAGCCGCGCGGGCACGCCGACATGTACGGCGGCCTGCTGGTCCCTCCGGACGACGACGGCGCCCGGTTCGGTGTGCTGTTCTTCCACAAGGACGGGTTCTCCACCGCGTGCGGGCACGGGACGATCGCGCTCGGCGTGTGGGCGGTGCGTTCCGGTCTGGTGGACGCGCCGGCCGCCGGTGTGGTGGAGGTGCCGATCGACGTGCCGTCCGGGCGGGTCACCGCGCGGGTGCACACCACCGGCGGCCGGGTGACCGCCGCCGACTTCGTGAGCGTGCCGTCCTACCTGGTCGCCGAGGCGATCACGGTCCGCACCGCCCGCGGCCCGGTTCCGGTCGTGGTGAGTTACGGCGGGGCCCTGTACGCGCAGGTGGAGGCATCGGCGGCCGGGCTGTCGGTGATCCCGGAGCATCTGCCCGAGCTGATCGCCCTGGGCCGCCAGGTGAAGGCGGCGCTCACCGGTCATCCGGCGGCGCGGCACCCGAGCGACGAGCGGCTGTCCGGGATCTACGGCACGATTTTCTTCGACCAGCTGGGCGGTCCGGCGCACCAGCGCAACGTGACGATCTTCGCCGACGGTGAGGTGGACCGTTCACCGTGCGGGTCGGGTACGGCGGCCCGGGTGGCGACACTGGCCGCCATGGGCGCGCTCGCCCCGGACCAGGAGCTGGTGCACGACTCGATCGTCGGGTCCCGGTTCGTCGCCCGGTATGCGCCGGGGCCCGAGGTGGTCCCGGTGATCACCGGGATGGCGTACCCGACCGGCGAGCACACCTTCGTCGTCGACCCGGACGACCCGATGACCCCCGGGTTCGTGCTGCGATGATCCCCTACCTGTCTGCTGAGCGGATCTTCGCGCTGCTCCCGCCCGCGGACGCGGTCACCGCGATCGAGGACGCCCTGCGTGCCGGTCTCGACCCGGCCGCCGGCGTGCCGCGCAGCGCGGTACCGATGCGGCACGGCTCGCTGCTGATGATGCCGGCCGAGTCCGCCGCGCACGCGGGCGTCAAGCTGGTCACGGTGGCGCCGGGCAACGCGGAGCGCGGCCTGCCCACGATCAGTGGCGTCTACGTCGTCTTCGACGCCGTGACGCTCCGGCCGGTCGCGGTCCTCGACGGCACGGCACTGACGACCCTGCGTACGCCCGCCGTGTCCTTCGCCGCCGTCCGGCGGTTCCTGCCGCCCGCGCCACGGACGGTCGTCTTCGGCGCGGGACCGCAGGGCGAGGGGCACGCCGCCACGCTGCGGGCCCTGGACCCGGCGGCGTCGGTCACGGTCGTCACCCGTACCCGCCCGGTGCCGGTGGAGGCCGTCCTGCGTGACGCCGACCTGGTGATCTGCGCGACCACCGCCCGGGAGCCGCTGTTCGACTCGCGGCTGCTGGGTGACCGTGCCGTGGTGGTGGCGGTCGGTTCGCACGAGCCGGACGCCCGCGAGGTCGACTCGCTGTTCTGCGGTCGCGCCACGGTGATCGTCGAGGACCGGGCCACCGCGCTGCGCGAGTGCGGCGACGTGGTCCGGGCCGTTGCCGACGGCGTGCTCGACCCGGAACGGCTGGTCGGCATCGCCGACGCGGGGGACGGCGTGCGGGTCCCGGACGGTCCGGTGCTGTTCAAGAGCTCGGGGATGGCCTGGCAGGATCTCGTAGTCGCCGAGGCCGTGCTGGCGCGTGAGGTCTCAGCCTGAAACGGCACGCCCGGCCCCGGCCGGGAGATCGTGCGCGCCTGCTCAGATCCGGGAGGGCGGTCCGGCGTAGTGATTGACGATGGTTGACGTTCCGCTGGTGGTGGCAGCGGTCACGGTGATCCGGTACGCGGCGCCGTTCGTCAGGCCGCCGATCGTGCATGTCGTGGCGGTGGTGGTGCAGGACTGCCCGCCGGGCCACGTGGTGGCGGTGTAACCGGTGAGCGTGCCGTCGCCCAGATCCGAGGGGGCGGTCCAGGACACGGTGATCTGCTGGCCGTCGGTGACGGTGACACCGGTCGGAGACTGCGGGCCGACCGGAGGCGGGGCCGGCGTCTGCGGGGCGGACGGGTTACTGGCGGCCGACGGTCCGGTGGTGGTGCCGGCCACCACCGCGACCGTGTAGGAGGTGCCGTTCGTCAGGCCGGTGATCGTGCACATCGTGGCGGTGGTGGTGCAGGACTGCCCGCCGGGCGACGTGGTGGCGGTGTAACCGGTGAGCGTGCCGTCGCCCAGATCCGAGGGGGCGGTCCAGTACACCGTCATCTGCTGGTCGCCGGCCATGGCGGTGACACCGCTCGGGGGTTGCAGACCGGTCGGCGACGGGAACGGCGACACCGCCATCGGGGTCGACCGGTCCGTGGTGCCGCCGTCGCCCAGCTGGCTGGTCTCATTGAGACCCCAGCAGTAGGTCCGGGTGTCGCTGCCGAGCCCGCACGTGTGGTGCCAGCCGTGGGCGAGCCGGGTGAGACTCACCCCGGGCGGGGTGTCGACCGGCACCGGGATCAACCGGTCGGTGGCGCTGCCGTCGCCCACCTGACCGTAGCGGTTGTAGCCCCAGCAGTAGATCCGGGTGTCGCTGCCCAGCGCGCATGTGTGGTTGCTTCCGGCGGTCAGCTGGGTGAAGCTCACCCCGGACGGGGTGGTGACGGCCGCCATGCTCGACCGGTTGGCGGTGCCGCCGTTGCCCGCCTGACCGGTCTCACCGAGACCCCAGCAATAGGCCTTGGTGTCGCTGCCCAGACCACATGTGTGGTAGCCGCCGACGGCGAACTGGGTGAAACTCACCCCGGGTGGGGTGTTCACCGGCACCGGGGTCGACCGATTCGTGAAGCTCCCGTCGCCGAGCTGACCGTTGCCGTTGTAGCCCCAGCAGTAGACCGTGGAGTCACTGCCCATCCCGCACGTGTGGCTGTTACGGGCGTCGAGCTGGGTGAGTCTCACCCCGGCGGGGGTGCTCACCGCCACCGGGGCCGACCGGTTCGCGGTTCCGCCGTCGCCCAGCTGACCGTCGGTGCCGAGACCCCAGCAGTAGGTCCTGGAGTCACTGCCCAGCCCGCACGTGTGGCGGTCGCCCGAGGTGAGCTGGGTGAGGCCGACTCCCGCCGGGGTATCGACCGCAGCCGGGACCGACCGGTTCGCGGTTCCGCCGTCACCCAGCTGGCCGGAGTCGTTCGAGCCCCAGCAGTACGTCCTGGTGTCGCTGCCCACCCCGCATGTGTAACTCTGCCCGGCGGTGAGCTGGGTGAAGCTCACCCCGGCCGGGGCGGTCACGGCCACCGGGGCCGAGCGGTACGTCGTGCGATCGTTGCCCAGCTGACCCTCGGCACCCCGGCCCCAGCAGAAGGTTCGGGAGTCGCTGCCCACCCCGCAGGTGTGGCCGTAGCCGGCGGCGAGCTGCACGACCTGGACGTCCGCGTACTGAGCCGAAGCGGGCCCGGCGATCACCGCTGCCGGCATCACCGCCGCCGCGGCCGTCGACACGATCCTTCTCAGTACACGACCCGCCATCACAGTCCCCTCGCAGCCACCCGGTCGTCGTCCATCGACGACGCCCCCGTTCAGGTGATTATCCGGCGGAAGGTGTTACACCAGGAGAAATTCTCTCAAACTGCCCCGCCCGAGTTGGCCCGCATCAATCCGTAGGCCACCGCCCCCAGGATCAGGACGAGCACCACGACGAATCGGATCAGGCCGAACGTGGTGCTGTACATCTTCTTCCGGGCACCGGGCAGCTCGGTGTTCGCCTTCCGGTAGCCGGCGCGTGCGCCCTTGCTGCCGTCGATGTGGCGGGCCAGACGCATCCCCACGAAGAGCGCGATGGCCGCACCGAGGATGAATCCGCCCATCCATGCCTCCTCAGAGCCCAGATCAGCCTTCCGGTGACAGAGGTGCATGTCAATGCGCGGATCGGCCGGTGCGTTCCGGCAATTCACCGGCCGATCGGCGGGGGGACCCCCGCCGATCGACGGTAATCTCTCCCGGATTCGTGCCCCGGGTCCGATTTTTCACAGGAGCTTTACAGGGTCTGCCGTGGGATTCCCTTGCCCGGCCGGAGCCGCTCCGGCCGACGAACTCAAGGGAGAACGTATGACGGACGTGCAGAGCCGCCGGCGCCGATCACGCTGGCCGATCGTCGGCGTCTCGGCGGGCGCGCTCGTGCTCGCCGGCGCCGGGATCGGCGCGGCCGAGGCGGCGACGGCCGCGCCCGCGCTGACCTTCGTGGCGGCCACCAAGACCGTGACCGCGGAACGGTACGTCGGCGAGGACGAGGTGTATCTCTCGTTCGACCTGGGCCTGCACGTGATCGCCGGCAAGGAGGCGTTCGAGGTCCGGGCCCGGCGCACCGGGTACGACAAGCCGATCACGGCGCACCGGACGGTCACCAAGAAGGGCAAGAAGACCCAGGTGGCGCTCCCGGCGGGCACCGTGAAGGACTTCACCGGCCTGACCGACTTCACCACGATCACCATCAAGAACCAGGCCGGCAAGGTCGTCGCCTCGTACCGGACGTCGTTCTGCGGCAACTCGTACAGCTCGGCCCGGACCCGGCGCGACGCCCCGGCCACCAACCCGTACCCGACCCGCTGCGGCGGTGAGAACCCGTTCACCCTCGGCGCCGTCTGGGGTGTGCAGGCGGGCTGGAACGCGGCCGTGGCCGACCAGCCGTCGAAACCCGGCGCGCTGGACAAGCTGACCGCGGGCAAGTACACCGCCGAGGCAACGGTCGCGCCGAAGTACCGCAAGATGTTCGGCATCCCGGACCGCAACGCCACCGCCAAGGTGACCGTCAACGTCGTCGACGCCAAGATCGACGAGGAGGGTCTGGCCGCGGCCCGCACCCGGGACGCCCGGGAGGAGCCGGCGATGGCCCAGCAGGTGGCCGCCGCGGGCCACGACCGGCACGCCGAGGAGGGTGACGCCGGCCGGCAGGTGTCGTCGTTCCGGCCCGAGTTCCGGGCCGCGGCCAGCCGCCCGGCCACGCTCAAGGCCGCACCGAAGGCCGGCCCCAAGCCGGACCTGAAGTCGCTGCCCGCGTGGGGTATCTCGCTGTCCCAGGAGGGCACGAAGACGTACGTCAACTTCGGTGCCACCGTCTGGAACGCGGGCTCGTCGCCGCTGGTGGTGGACGGCTTCCGGCGTACCGGCACCGATCTGATGGACGCCTACCAGTACTTCTTCGACGCCAAGGGCAAGCAGGTGGGCTCCCGCCCGGCCGGCACGATGGAGTGGGACGACCGCGACGGTCACAAGCACTGGCACTTCACCGACTTCGCGCAGTACAACCTGCTCAAAGCCGACCAGAAGTTCGCGGTGCGCTCCGGCAAGGAGGCGTTCTGCCTGGCCAACACGGACGCCGTCGACTACACGGTCAAGGACGCGAAGTGGCGGCCGGACAACACCGACCTGTCCACG
The DNA here is from genome assembly GCF_040639655.1 of Actinoplanes sp. NPDC023801. Classification (NCBI taxonomy): domain Bacteria; kingdom Bacillati; phylum Actinomycetota; class Actinomycetes; order Micromonosporales; family Micromonosporaceae; genus Actinoplanes; species Actinoplanes sp. NPDC023801. The sequence continues at coordinate 129,881 of NZ_JBFAAI010000018.1, forward strand.
TCGTGCGGCGCGAACACGGTCGTGGCGGTGCGTGAGGTGCTCGACATCGGCAACGGTGACACCTACAGCCAGGACCGTCCGGGCCAGTCGTTCGACATCACCGGCCTGCCGAACGGCACCTACTACATCCAGGTGGTCGCGAACCCGGCCAAGCGCCTGTCCGAGTTGAGCACCGCCAACAACACCGCACTGCGCAAGATCGTGCTCGGTGGTACGCCCGCGAAGCGCACCCTGTCGGTGCCGAAGGTGTACGGCATCACCGGCTGATCCAGCCCGGTGGTGGGGGTGTTCCCGCCGGTCGGCGGAGAGGCCGGCCGGCGGGCACGCCTTAGGGTGCGTACCGGCAATTGATCGATTACGGCAGAGCGGGTGTATGTGATCCGGGTGGTGGTCGTCGACGACGAGGCACTGGTGCGGTCGGGTTTCCGGCTGATCCTGAACGCGGCGCCGGACATCGAGGTGGTGGCGGCGACCAGCGGTGGGGGAGCGTTCGACGCGGTCGCCGAACACCGGCCGGACGTGGTGCTGGTCGACATCCGGATGCCGGACGTCGACGGGCTCACCGTCCTGGGGCGGCTGCGCGACATGCCCGAACCGCCGGTCGTGGCGATGCTGACCACCTTCGACGCGGACGAGTACGTGCTGAAGGCGCTGCATCTGGGTGCGGCCGGGTTCCTGCTCAAGGACACCGAACCGGAGCACCTGGCCCAGCTGGTGCGCACCCTGGCGGTGGGCGGCGTGGTGATGTCGCCGAAGGCCTCGCGGACCCTGCTGCGCAGCCTGCCGCGCACCGACGAGATCACCGGCGACCCGGCCGGGACCCGCGTCGAACGGCTCACCGACCGGGAGCGCGACGTGCTCGTGCTGCTGGCCGAAGGGCTCTCCAACGCCGAGATCGGGGTACGCCTGCACCTGGGCACCGGCACCGTGAAGGACCACGTCAGCGCACTGCTCACCAAACTGCGGGTGTCCGGCCGGGTGCAGGCCGCGCTGCTCGCCCAGCGGGCCGGTCTGCTGGACGCCGGTCGATGAGAGCCTGGCTGTCGCGCCTGCCGGTCTGGCTGGTCGAGGCCGCGCTGATCGCCGTTTCGGCCCTGGACATCTGGGTCGACCTGTGGAGCGACCACCCGGCCGCCGTCGCGTCCGGGGTGGTGGCGTGCGCGGCTCTCGCCCTGCGGCGGCGTTTTCCGCTGCTGGTCGTCCTGCTCACGGTGCCGGCGGCGTTGCTCGAGGCGGCGCTGGTCGCGCCGTGCATCGCGCTCTACACGCTTGCCGAACGTTCCCGCGATCGGCGGCTGCTCGCGATCTGCGTGATGCTCGCCGCGATCGCGTCGGCGGCGCCGTCCCCGCTGGAGGACGAGGACGCCGCGCTCGGCGACAGCGTCATCTTCTTCGTCTACGCACTGGCCACCGTGGTGCTGCCGGTCCTGCTCGGCCAGCTCGTCCAGACCCGTCGCGAACTGTCCGGGCGCCTCGACGAGATCGAGGAGGTCAAGGAGCACGAGCGGGTCCTGCACGCCCAGGCCATCCTGGCCCAGGAGCGTGCCCAACTCGCCCGGGAGATGCACGACGTGGTGTCGCACCAGGTCAGCCTGATCGCGGTGCAGGCCGGCGCCATGCAGGTGTCGGCCGGCGACCCGGACACCCGCGAGGCGGCCCGCACCATCCGGTCGCTGAGCGTCGGCACCCTCGACGAACTGCGCACCATGGTCACCCTGCTGCGCGCCTCCGGCGACGACATCACGCAGCTCACCCCGCAGCCCACCCTCGCCGACCTGTGCACACTCATCGCGAACAGCGGCATCGACGTCCACCTCACCGGGGATCTCGGCTCCGTGGTCGGCACGCCGCGGCAGAGGGCGATCTACCGTACGGTCCAGGAAGCCCTCACCAACGTCCGCAAGCACGCCCCCGGCGCCACCGCGACGGTCGAGCTCCGGCACGACGGCAAACACGTCGGCGTGACCGTCACCAACGGCCCGCCCACCCGGCCGTCCCTGCCGCTGCCCGGTGCCCACCAGGGTCTGATCGGACTTCAGGAACGCGCTGATCTGCTGGGCGGCACGCTCGAGTCGGGCCCGACCGGTGAGGGCGGGTTCCGGGTCAGGATGCGGCTGCCGATCGACGTCGACTGAACGCGGCCGATCATCGTGGTCAGGGACGGGCCGCCGGCCAGGCACCAGATCGCGATCACCGGGTCGCAGACGGCGCAGCCCAGCGACGAGTCGTGGTCGAGCGGCAGGATCGGTTCGCCGCGCAGATGGTGCAGCACGTCCCAGCCGGTGTGCAGCAGCCAGCCGAGCCCGATGAACCGCCAGGACGTCAGTCCGCGATGGGCGACCAGCGCCATCACCGTGGTGAACAGCAGTTCACCGGCACCGAGACCGCCGCCGCTCAGATAGGCGGCACCCGCACCGGCTACCAGGATCGCGTTGAACGGCCGACGGTGCCGGTCCGGCAACAGCGAGCTGAGAACAACGAACACGACCCCGATCAGCAGGGGGACAACCACAGACATGCCCCGAACCTAGGCAGGTCCCCACGCGCGGCACAGTGGCTGTCCGGCCGTACACCAACGGGTTTTGGCCACGCGAGTCTCGTACAGCTGATGAAAGATGTTGCGGGGTTGTTTCGCAGTTTCTGAAACGACCGGGAAAGTTCTCGCAGATTTCATAAGGCCACTTCAAACGCCACTTTGGTACGCCAGGAACCGGTGTCAAACGCATCGATGGTGGTGCCCGTCATTGACCTGAGAGTGATGCAGCGCCAGTCTTCTGCCGACATCGGCTGACTGCACTTGCAGTCAAAGCAAGATCTTGCTCATCTCGGAGGCCCAAGATGGAACGGCGACGACGCACCGTCGCGCTGATCGTGGCGGCGGCGCTCGCATTCGTGCCGGTCGTGACGGCGGACCCGGCGGCGGCCGCCCCGGTGACCGGCGACGGTCTGCGCCCCGGCCAGGAGTACAGCGCGTTCATCATCACCCCGGAGCCCGCCGCCGCGGCCGGCACCGCCCGCACGACCGTGATCGGACGGGCGCTGAAGGCCGGCCGAGGCGTGGACGCCGTGCGCACCCTCGCCACCGGCGGGGAGCTCGTACGGGTCAAGGAGCCCCTGCCGGCCGCCGCGGCCCGCGCGCTGATGGAAGGGATCGCCGCCACCCCCGGGGTCGCCTCGGTCGAACCCGATCTCACGGTCACCCGCACGTCCACACCCCGCGACCCCCGCTACGGCGAGCAGTGGCCGCTGTGGCAGGTGTACCCGCAGACCGACACGGCCTTCCGCGCCGACGAGGCCTGGGACGCCGGCGCCGACGGTGCCGGCGTGACCGTGGCCGTGCTCGACACCGGCATCCGCCCGCACGCCGACCTGGCGCCCGCCCTGGTCCCCGGCTACGACTTCATCGCCGACCCGGCGAACACCGCCGACGGTGACGGCCGCGACGCCGACGCGCTCGACCCGGGTGACTGGAACGACGAGGGCGACTGCGGAGCCACCGCGTTCTCGCCGAGCAGCTGGCACGGCACCCACATCGCCGGCATCATCGGCGCCGCCCGCGACAACGGGCTTGGCATCGCCGGGATCGCCCCGCACGCGAAGGTGCAGCCGGTCCGGGTTCTCGGCACGTGCGGCGGCCGGGACTCCGACATCGCCGACGCGATCGTGTGGGCGTCCGGCGGCCCCGTTCCCGGCGTGCCGGCCAACCCCACCCCGGCCGGTGTGATCAACATGAGCCTGGGCGGACGGGGCCCGTGCGGCCCGACCGTGCAGGCCGCCGTCGACAAGGCGACCGCCCGCGGCGCCACCGTGGTCGTCTCGGCCGGCAACGCCGCCGAGGACGCCGCCGGATACCACCCGGCCAACTGTGCCGGCGTCGTCACCGTCGGCGCGACCGGCGACGACGGTTACCTCGCGTCGTACTCCAACCACGGCGACACCGTCGAGGTCGCCGCGCCGGGCGGCTGGGGCTACTGGCGCGACTACGACCCGGCCCACCGGATCCTCTCCACCGTCGATGCCGGCGCCCGCGGCCCGGCCGGCGACTCGTACGCCGTCATGCGCGGCACCAGCCAGGCGGCCGCCCACGTCTCCGGAGCCGTCGCGCTCATGCTGTCGCGCCGGCCCGGCCTGCCCCCGGCCGAGGTCGGCGACCATCTGCGGCGCAACGCGAGGGCTCTCCCGCTCGGCGGTGGCTGGTACAACAGCCCGCACCCGATCGGCGGCGGCCTCGTCGACGTGGCCCGCACCGTCCACGACGTCACCGGTTCGCCCGGCGGGGAGTGCACGGTCTGCGCCGGCACGGCCGCGATCGTCGACATCACCGTCCCGCCGGACACCCCCGGCACCGTGCACCTGGCCGGCACGGTCTCCGGACTCGGCACCGGCCGGCCCGACTGGGACCCGGCCGCGACACCGGCGATGCGTTACGTCCGCACGTCCTGGGACGGCACCGCCACCCCGGCGTGGCGGGTCCAGCTCGCCGGAACCACGCCCGGGATCACCGTCGCCTACAAGCTGACCCTCGGCGACTGGACCCACGTCGAGAAGGCCCGGGACTGCACCGCGACCCCGGACCGGGCGCTCACCCTGCCCGCGGACGGGACCGCGTGGGCGTACGCCACCGTCGAGAACTGGAACGGCGTGTCCGCATGCGCAGCCGCCCCGGGCTGAGGGCACCGCGGCCGCGCAACCCGTAGCCCGCCGGGTGACTCAGCGGTGCGGCACGGTTGCCGATAGGTGGTGCGTGAGAGCGGCCTCCTGCACAAGCCTTGACGCTCTGCTGCGTGACGGCGGCCTGTACTGCGTCTACCAGCCGTTCGTCGACGTCGATTCCGGAGCGGTGGTCGCGTTCGAGGCCCTGCTGCGCCCGCCCGCCGGGTCCGGCTGGCAGTCACCGGTGCAACTGCTGGACGCCGCCCGGGAGGCCGGGCGGCTGGCGGACCTGGAGCGGGCGTCGTTGCGGGCCTCGCTGGCGGACGCGGCCCGCCTGTCCCGGGGCCGTCCGGTGACGCTGTTCGTCAACCTGGAGCCCGACACCCTCACCCGGCGGCTCGACATGGTCCTCGACGAGCTCGCCGGCCGTGCCGGCCAGGTGCGGGTGGTCGTGGAGATCACCGAGCGGGCGCTTGCCGACGATCTCGCCGGAGTACTGGCCGGCGCCGAGCGGCTGCGGGCCGCCGGCTGTGCGATCGCCCTGGACGACGTGGGCGTACACCCCGAGTCCCTCGCCTTCATCCCGCTGGTGCGCCCGGAGGTCGTCAAACTCGACCTCAAGCTGCTGCGTACGGTCAAGGACCCGGCGACCGTGGCGGTGGCCGGGGCGGTACGCGCCTACGCCGAGCAGGCCGGCGCGGAAGTGGTCGCCGAGGGTGTCGAGACACCCGGTGACCTGACCCGGGCCCTGGTGCTCGGCGCGACGCTGGGCCAGGGCTGGCTGTGGGGCCGCGGCGAGCGCGAGTTCACCCCGCCGGCCGCCGATCCGGACCGGTTCGCGGCACGCCCGATCGGGTCGGCCCTGGAGGCCACCCCGTTCGATCTCGTCGGCGCCGGTCTGCGGGTTCGGCACGCGCCCAAGCACCTGCTGCTGCCGGTGTCCAAGACGCTCGAGCTGATGGCTCTGCAGGAGGCGGTGCCGCCGGTGGTGCTGGCGGCGTTCGAGCACGCCAGGTTCTTCCAGCCGTCGACCGCCGCCCGGTACACCGGCCTCGCCGCCCGGCTGCCGTTCGTGGCGGCGCTCGGCGTGGACATGCCGCCGGCCCCGGCGCCGGGCGTCCGGGGCGCGGACCTGAACGCCGCGGACCCGCTGGCCGGGGAGTGGACGGTCGTGGTGCTCGGGGCGCACACCTCGGCGGCGCTGATCGCCCGTGACCTCGGCGACACCGGTCCGGACCGGGACCGGCAGTTCGAGTTCGTGGTCACGTACGACCGATCGATGGTGACCGCGGCCGCCCACTCGATGGCGGGCCGTCTCGCCGCCGGATAGGGCGGTGCAACCCATCCGCACTCGCACCGGGCCTTGATCGCACCTCGCGCTCCGCACAGTCGAACACACATTCGACTGGAGCCGAGGAGCGTACCCACCGGTGAAGAATCGTCAGCGTGCCACCCGTCTCGTCGCCGCCGTGGCGATGACCCTCGCCTGCCTCGCGCCGGTGGCGGCCACTCCCGGTCCGGCGCAGGCCGCGGTGCCGGGCGTGGCGAAGACCTACTCGACCCTGATGTACCGCAGCCTGACCGCCGACGCGACCATGGCGAAGCTGCGGAGCACGCTCACCGCGCAGAAGAGCGACCAGCGGAAGCGAGATTCCGAGGCCGTCAAGGCACAGAAGGCGAACGTCGCCGCGCAGACCAGGCTGACCACGGTCACGGCCGGGCACAAGTCGGTGCACGAGCGGCTCAAGTCCGCCGAACGGGCGCTGTCCGACGCGAAGAACGCGCTGGCCCGCCAGTCGAAGCAGCGGCCCCGCAGCACCGCCGCGATCGCCCGGGCCAAGCGCGCGGTGACCGCGGCGACGACCACCCGCGACACCCGCCGGACCCGGCTGCACCAGGCGGCGGCCGTGCTGCGTACCGCGAAGAAGGACGCCGCTGCCGCCAGGTCGGCGCTGAGCACCGCGACCTCCGCCGCCACGCGGTCGGCCGGCGCGGTCGCGCAGACGCAGAGGCGGATCGACACGGCGGGCACCGCGGCCGGGTACGCCACGCAGGCGGCGGCACTGAGCCGGACCGTGGTGGACGAGACGCGCCGGGTCTTCACGGCCGCCGACACCACCAGCGTGTACGGCACGACCGTGCACAAGAACGTCGCCTTCGCCTTCAAGCGGATGGTCGACGACGCCCGCGCCGACGGCATCGTCATCTCCGGTGGCGGATTCCGGACCAAGGAACGGCAGATCGAACTGCGCAAGATCAACGGATGTCCGGACGTCTGGACCGCTCCGGCGTCGTCGTGCCGGGTGCCGACCGCGATCCCGGGCCGCTCGTTGCACGAGCTCGGCCTGGCTGTCGACGTGACGTCCGGCGGGTCCACCCTCACCCGCAAGAGCAAGGCTTTCGCCTGGATGAAGGCGAACGCCGCCGAATACGGCTTCGTGAATCTGCCGTCCGAGGCGTGGCACTGGTCGATCACGGGCGGCTGAACAAAGCAATCTCACAGGCCGGTTTCAGTTTCGGCGGCGCTGTTCCGGGTTACCGCGTGTGACGGATTTCGCTAACCCTGAACGGCGCCGCCGGCGCTCGTTAGCCTGAGTGGAGTGAATGCCCGGATGCCCGTCGAGCAACGTCGTCACCTTCGCAGTGCGGCCGTCCTGGCCGTCTGCGGCCTGATCGCCGGTCTTGTGGTCGCCGCGGCCTCCTTCCCGGCCGTCGCCATGTCCGGTCTGGCGGTCAAGGCCGGTTCGGAGGAGCTCGGCGACCTTCCGGGCGAACTCGTCGAGCAGTCGTCGCCGCAGGTGTCGCGGGTCTACGCGTCCGACGGCAAGACCCTGATCGCGCTGATGTACGACGAGTTCCGCAGTGACGTCCCGCTCACGCAGATGTCGCAGAACATGCAGGACGCGATCGTCGCGGCCGAGGACCACAAGTTCTTCGAGCACAACGGCGTCGACCTGAAAGGTGTGGCGCGTGCTTTCGTGAACAACAACCAGGGCGGAACGCAGCAGGGCGCGTCCACCCTGACCATGCAATATGTGCGGATGGCGCTTGCCTATTCGGCGACCGATCCGCAGGAGGTGGTGGACGCCACCAAGGACACCGCGCAGCGGAAACTGAACGAGATGAAGTACGCGATCCAGGTCGAGAAACAGTTGACCAAACAGCAGATCCTGGAGCGCTATCTGAACATGGCCCCGTTCGGCAACGGCGCCTACGGCGTCAGTGCCGCGAGCCAGGTCTACTTCGGCAAGAAACCGGCCGACCTCACGGTGGACGAGGCCGCCCTGCTGGCCGGCATGGTGAAGGCGCCGACCTCGTTCGACCCGACCACCGAGACCGGTCACCCGCAGGCGCTGGCCCGCCGCGACTACATCATCGACAACATGGCCGAGCTGGGGCAGATCACCGCCGCCGAGGCCGCCGCCGCGAAGAAGGCCACGGTGCCGACCACGGCGAAACGGCCGAGCCGCGGCTGCGTGTCGGTGGCGAAGAACCACTGGGGCTTCTTCTGCGACTACTTCTACCGCTGGTGGCTCGACCAGAAGGCGTTCGGCGAGACGACGTACGACCGCGAGAGGGTGCTGAAGAGCGGCGGCTACCGGATCGTCACCACCCTCGACCTGGACGCCCAGTCGGCGGCCCGTAAGCGGATCACCGAGCGCACCTCGGACAGCAACCCGAACGCACTGATGCTGGCCGCCGTGGAGCCGGGCACCGGGGCGGTCCGCGCACTGGCCACGAACCGCAAGTTCAAGATCGACGACGAGGCGAACCCGCAGAACGAGCTCTCCTCGAACCCGGATCTGGCCGACAAGGGCATCCGCGGCACGTACCCGAACACCGTCAACCCGATCATCACGGGCAGCACCGGGGTCCCCGGCTACCAGGCGGGTTCGGTGTTCAAGATGTTCACCATGGTCGCCGCCCTGGAGAAGGGCATGGAGCTGGACACCACGATCTACTCGCCGCAGCGCTACAAGTCCCGCTACCTCGACTCGGCCGCCCCGGCCGGCTGCGGCGGCTACTACTGCCCGAGCAACGCGTCGGCGAGCGAGGCCGGCAACTTCAACATGTGGACCGGGTTCGGCCGTTCGGTGAACACGTACTTCATCCCGTTGCAGGAGCGTGCCGGCGCGGAGAACGTGGTCGCCGTCGCCAAGCGGTTCGGGGTGCAGTTCCGCTCCGCCGAGGACGCCCGGATGGCGAACAACCCGGATCACGCGCACGAGTGGGGTGCCTTCAGCCTGGGCGTCTCGGCGTCCACGCCGCTGGACATCGCCAACGCCTACGCCACCCTGGCCGCCGACGGCATGTATTGCGAGCCCACCCCGATCGCGTCGATCACCACGGCCGACGGCGCGAAACTCGGCACCGGCAAGTCCAACTGCACCCGGGCCACCAGCAAGGAGGTGGCCCGCAAGGCGCTCGACGCGGCCCGCTGCCCGGTCGGTGACCGCGCCCAGCTCGGCAACTGCGGCGGCTCGACCGCCCCGCAGGTCCGCGACGTGGTCGGCCACCCGGTGTTCGGCAAGACCGGCACCACCGACCAGGACAAGACGGCGGCCCTGGTCGTCGGCACCCGCTCGATGGTCGTCGCCGGTTACCTGGCCAACCCGGACTGGGCGGCCCACACCGACCGGATGTCGCACGGCATCGTCAACCCGGCCGTCTACGAGACGCTCGCCGACTACATGAAGGACAAGCCGGAGGAGGAGTTCCCCACCCCGTGAGCGGTCAGCGGCGGGTCGCCTCGCGGACGTTGACCAGCAGCACCAGCAACGCCGCCGCGAAGAACGTGAAGGTGACCACGTAGCGCCCGTCGAACCAGAGCACTATCAACGCCAGCCCGATCGCGCAGGCCAGCAGGACGCGCAGCACGACGGCCAGGAACTTGCCGCGGACCAGTCCCTCGACGCCGAGCAGGACCAGCAGCAGGACCAGGGCGGTCTCCTGACCGGAGACCGGCAGTGGTGACACCACGGCGCCGATCGCCCACAGGATGAGCGGCGTGCTCAGCACCGCCCACCAGGACCGGGCGCGGCCCAGGAATCCGGTGGCCGGTTCCATCGGCAGCCGGCGGTGCAGCAGGTGGGCGTGCGGGTGTTCGGGAACCGGTTCGGCGGTGGTGTTGCGGCGCACCTCGTCGGCGAGACGGGTGTGTTCCATCCGCATGGCGAGCAGTCTCTGCTCCTGCGGTGCGAGGGCCCGGACCTCCGGTGCCGCGGCGGGCAGGCCCGCCGCGGCGACCGTCAGGTCCTGCCGCAGGGCAGTCATCTCCCGGTCCAGCTCGGCCAGACGATCAAGATCCTGTTGGGTACGGATGGCGACGAGCCGCTGCTCCTCGGCCGGATCGGGCACCACCTTGGCCAGCCCCGCCCAGCCGACCGGGTCCGCCCACGCCGGCCGGACCACGCCGTCGCGACCGTAGCGGGGACCGGCCGGGCCGCGCTCGCCGCCGAGCCGGTCGCGGGTGTCACGGCCCCACAGCCCGCGGAAGTCGCGCACCCACGGTGTATCGTCGCCGATCAGCACCTGGTGCCACGACTCGTCCTGGCCGGGCCCGACCGAGCGGCCGTCGCCGCGGGCGTAGTCGACGTACGGGATGCCCAGGTTGCCCCGGTCCTCCGGTGACCAGGGCGCCAGCAGCCGCGCGGACCAGCGCAACGCGCCGACCAGGCCGCGCAGCCGTGGTGGCCGTACCGTGATGAGGTAGTCGCCGGGCAGGTAGGCACCGGAGTGCGAGCCGGCGCCCACGAACACCACCGGGTGCCGCCCGCCGGTCGTGGTCAGGTCCGGGTCGTCCCACCTCCGCCGCAGGTCGTCGCCGACCTCCTCGTGGGCCGAGAACACCACCCACGACGGCGCCGGCAGCCCGTCCGGGTCCGCGGCGCGGGCGGCGGCGTCGATGTAGACGGTGACCTGCTCCCAGTCGGCCTCGTGCTCGTTGACGCCGCCGAACGCCGACCGCCAGTTGTTGAAGCTGTAGAAGAACCAGTACTGGCAGACGATCCACGAACCGTCGCGCTCCACCCGCCCGTAGTAGGTCGGCCGGTCCGGGCGCAGGTGGTCGCGTTGCAGCAGGAACGAGCGGGCCGCGCTGCCGCCCGGCACACTGCCGCGGAACAGCAGCGAGAACCGGTTGAGGGTGTCGACGAGCCGGGCGGTGAGCCCGACCGACGCGAGCCGGCTGGACCGGGAGAGGTGCGGTGGCCGGTCACGCAGCGGGATGTGGGCGAGATTCTCGCCGGTGCCGATGCCGGACAGCGAGTAGCCGAGGCCCTGAGCGGCGCCGCCGGCCGCGGCCAGCACGTCGAGGCTCAGCCCGCCCGGCTCGGCCACCTGGACCGGACCGGCGCCGGGTTCGTGGCGCCACAGGCTGGCCCGGCTCACGTATCGCTCGACCGAGACGGGGAAGAAATACTCACCCTCGGTGAACCTGGCCACCGGCTCGTAGGCGCGCAGCAGTAGCAGGTCGTCCCCGTTGCCCAAGTGCGCTGTTCCCTTCCCGTACCGTCGTGCGACGCGTGCCGAGGTTACGCCGTGCTCGCATCACCCGTGCGGGTGCCACTGATGAAGCCGGGTCCGCCCGCGCGGCACCGCACCTATCGTCACCTACATGATCTTGGCTGTTCCCACGCGCCGGCGGGCGTGCCTCAGCGCCGTGCTCACCACCGTGTTCGTCGTGTCCGGGGCGACCGTCGCGCGGGCGGAGAACATCCCGTTGATCTCCACCAGGCCGGACAGCACGGTCGGGTTCGACGGGACCGTGCACGCCAGCATCCACGTCGGCGACACGGTCTACCTCGGCGGCAACTTCACCCATGCGATCGTCGACGGCAAGAGGGTGTCCCGCAAACGGCTCGCCGCGGTGCACGCCAGAACCGGCGGACTGCTGCCGTGGGCGCCACCCGCCGACGACACCGTGCTCGCCGTGGCCAGCTCCGGCTCGTCGCTCTACGTGACCGGCGAGTTCTCCTCGATCGGCGGGCAGCCGCGGGCCGGGATCGCCGGGCTCGACCTGAAAACCGGCGCGGTCGGCCCGTTGCGGCACACCGTCAAGGGCACCGGCCGGGCGCTGGCCACCCGGGGTGGGCGGCTCTATCTGGGCGGGGAGTTCACCGCGGTGGACGGCCGCCCGGCGAAGAACCTGGCGGCGTTCCACGTACCCGCCGGGGGAGTGGATCCGGCGTTCGACGCCCGCGCCGACGGCAAGGTCAATGCGCTGGCCGTGGTCGAATCCCACGCCCGGCTGTACGTGGGTGGCGGCTTCACCGGCATCGACGGCGACCGGAAGGCGTCCCGCCTCGCGGCGCTGCGCCTGTCCGACGCCGGTGTCGACACCGGTTTCCGCCCGGGGACGCCGTACCCGGTCTTCGCCCTCACGGTCGCGAAGGACCGGGTGTTCGCCGGGCTCGCCGGGCAGGGCGGCCGGGTGACCGGTTACCGGCGCGACGGTGCCGTGCTGTGGAGCAGCGTGACCGACGGTGACGTGCAGGCGATCACGCAGCTGGACGGGGCCGTGTACGCGGGCGGCCACTTCACCGTGGCGTGCCCGAAGGCGTCGCGTACCGCCACCTCCTGGTGCCCGGCCAAGATGCGGGCACAGCCGAAGCTGGCGGCTTGGAACCCGGCCGACGGCAGTCTGCTGGACTGGAATCCGCGCGGCAACGGCAAGTGGGGTGTGCTCACCATGTGGGCGAACCCGGCGCTGCGCTCGGTCACGGTCGGCGGCGACTTCACCGCCGTCGGGTCGAAGGACCGGTCCCGTTTCGCCCAGTTCCGCGCCTGCGGGTACGGCTGCGGCCGCTGATCCGGCGGGCGCCTGTGGGATTTTGCACTCTCAGTGCACTTGTCCCGTACGAGCAGGCTGTTTAGCGTCACGGCATGCCGGATTCATGGACGTTCGCCGTTGCCCGGGACGACCTGTCCCGCACCTTGCTGACCGAGGGCACCACGCCCCGCCCCGCCGAGGGCGAGGCGCTGCTGCGGGTCGACCGGGTCGGGCTGACCGCCAACAACATCACCTACGCGGTGCTCGGCGAGTCGATGCGCTACTGGGAGTTCTTCCCCGGCGGGCCGCGCGGCCTCGGCCCCGAGTGGGGACTGCCGCCGCTCTGGGGATTCGCCGAAGTGACCGAGTCCAGGGTTCCCGGTCTGGAGAACGGCCTGCGGGTGTACGGCTACCTGCCTCCGGCCGGCCACCTCGTGGTCCGTCCGGAACGGATCGACGGCACCGGGTTCCGCGACGGCTCCGCTCACCGGGCCGGGCTGCCGTCGCCGTACAACGCCTATCGCTCGACCACCGGCGACGCCGCCTACCACCCCGGCCAGGAGGATCTGCTGATCCTGTTCCGGCCGCTGTTCTTCACCTCGTTCATGCTCGCCGACCAGGTAGCCGACAACGACTTCTACGGAGCGCGGCAGCTGATCGTCTCCTCGGCCTCGAGCAAGACGGCGTACGCCGCCGCGTTCGAACTGCACGGCCGGGGCCCGCGCCTGATCGGGCTCACCTCGCCGGGCAACGTCGAGTTCACCCGATCGCTCGGCTGTTACGACGAGGTGCTGACCTACGACGAGGTCGACGGTCTCGACCAGGTGCCGGCCGTCTACCTCGACCTGTCCGGGTCGCCGGCGACCCGGGCCGCGCTGCACCGGCGGTTCGGTGACCGGCTGATCCGGGACATCGCCGTCGGCCTGACCGGCAAGCAGCCGAACGCCGACGCCGCGGGCGAGGTGTTCTTCGCCCCGGTCCAGATGCGCAAACGCCGGCTCGACTGGGGTCGCGAGGGCTTGGACCAGCGGTTCGCCGAGGCGTGGCACCGCTTCACGGCACTCGCCGGCAAGTCCCTCGACGTCCTGGCCGGCGAGGGGCCGGAGGCATTACGGCAGGCCTGGACCGACGTGCTCGATGGCCGGGTCCCGCCTCGCGCGGGTCGTGTCGTGCAGTTCTGACGTTGGTGCGGTTCCCACGGCGTGCGGTCACCGGTCGTAACGGTGGTAGACGGCTCCACCACACCGATGAAGCGCACCCAGGCCGACAGCTGCTCCGGGCTGAGCCATTCCGGGTTCACCCGGCGATTCTCCCAGGTGGCTGCAGCAGATGATCGAGCCCGACGATCCGCAGGACGCGGTCGACGATGCCGCGGGCGTTCGCCAGGCGGAAGTCGATGCCGGCCCGGTCGGCGGCCAGGTAGCCCTGGATCAGCGCGTTGATCGCCTCGGAGTCGATGAAGGTGACGTCGTGCAGGTCGACGGCTATCCTCCGCGCGCCCGCGTCCGGGCCGGCCAGTCCGAGCAGCGCGTCGCACAGGTCCTCACGCGCGACGATGTCGAACGAGCCGGCCAGCCGGACCCGCGCGGTCGCGTCGCCGTCGACCGGCTCCAGAGCGATGGTGAAATAGTCGTCCGCCACGGATGTTTGTCTACCAGCAAATATTAACGGTCTCATCTCGGCAGGCCGACAGTTCCGCCGCTCGACGCCGTCAGACGAACGTCATACGCTGGGGTAGTGGGGTACGAGTGGTTGACCGAAGCTCTGGCGCGGCTGCGTGACGTCGAGTCGCAGGAGGTCACCCAGGTCCTCTCCGCGGAGCGGCGTCTGCCGCTGGCCGCGGAGAGCGCCGGGGTGCACTTCCTGACGATCAGCGGCCGCACCCGGGCCGGCCGGCCGCTCGTCGTCGCCGTGCGGCTGCTCGGCGGGCACCGGCAGCAGATCATCGGTGCCCGTGAGATGACCCCGGAGGAACTGGTGCGGTTCAAGGCATGGGAGGCGGACGCGTCATGAGCAGCCAGCAGTACAGCGACGAGCAACTCTCCGCGGCGGCGGCGGCATTCGCTGCCGGGGAGGTGACCTACCACGAGGGTACGAGGGTGAGCCTGCCCCCGGTCCCCGAGAACGAACCGATGGTGCCACTCGGCATCCGCGTGCCACCTGCGCTGGCCCAGCGCATCCGGGTGGCGGCCGACCAGGCCGGGGTGCCCTACTCCCAGCTGGTACGCGAGTGGATAGAACTCGGCCTGACCGAGATGGCCGGTGACCTGACCGTGTCGGTGGCCGTCCTACGCCGGGCCATCGCCCACGCCGCCCAGTCCGGCCACGCCGCCTGAGGCGGGGAGCCGTACCGCAGACGCCTCATCGGCCCTGCAGGGGCCGCCGCCCGGTACGGCCGGCGGTTGATCAGAGCGCGGCTATCCCGGTGGCGCGTTCGGAGCGGCTGAGCGCCCGGAGGACAGCGGTTCCGCCGTGCCGGGCTGCCGCCCAGCGGCACAGCAGGCCCAGCACCGTCTCCTCCGCGCGGGTGGGCAGCGCCGGAGTCGGCACGCCCACGCTGACGGCCAGGTCGTCGCAGTGCACCGCGATCTCCAGCATCCGGGTCGCCAGGAAGTCGCCGAGACTCAGCGCCCACGGGCCGAACGGCAGCTGAACGGCCGTGTCCGCCGGAACGCCCGGAAGCCGCCGCCGCAGGTCCGCGAGCCCGGCCGCGGCCTGTTCCCGCAGTGCCGGGAGGCCGGCCGCCGCGGTCTGCTCGCCGGCCAGCCGGATTCCGGTGTTCAATGCGCTGCCGATGTCACCGTCGGTCCACGTCGACCGGGCGTAGTGCTCGAGCAGTGAGATCGGCGGGGTGCCCGGCGGATCGGCGTCGAGAACAGCGGCGACCACGGTGATCTGGCTCGCGAGATGCCCGGCCAGCCCGGACACCCGGAACTCCGGTAACGCACTGCCCGCCGCCCACGAATGCCCCACGGCCGGATCGCCGAGCAACGCCGTGGCCACCGTTGCCAGGTCCAGGTAATCGCGCTGGATCATCGCCACTCCTCCCACCGCCCTGACCGCAGTCTGGCAGAACCTCCTGAGTGGACGGGGGCGGCGCGCGGAGGCGTACCCATGCTTATATGATCTTGAATTTCTGGTGACGATTCGCAGAACAAAACGGGGAGATATTTTGCGTACGAATCGCTGGCTGGCGCGCGCTGCCGCCATCCTGCTCCTGGCGGCCGGGGCCGTGTTCGCTCCGGCCGGACCCGCCTCGGCGGCCGGCACCCTCTACCGGTTCTGGACCTGGAACGTCGCCGGCGCGAAGGAGGGTCTGGCCTACGGCAGCACCACCAACGGCATGATCACCGCGGCCGCGAACTCGATCGCCTACCGGGCGGACTTCGCGGTGGTCAACGAGATCTGCCAGTCGCAGTACAACGCGCTGATCGCCGAACTGCGCGAGCTCGGCTTCCCGGAGGATCCCAGCAACTTCGCCCGCTTCACCCCGGCCACGCCCAAGGGCCCGTGCGCCGCCGGGGAGGCGAAGGGCGCGTTCGGCAACGCGATCTTCAGCCGGTACCGGCTCGACGACGCGCAACGCTGGACGCTCACCGGGGACACCACCGGCGAGATCCACACGCTGACCTGCGTCAATCCGGAGGGCAAGCCCCAGCTGCGCTTCTGCGGCACGCACATCACGTCGAAGGGCACCCGGGACGCCAACAACGTCTTCTACAGCAGGCACCAGCTCGAGGACGTGTACGACCGCCTCGAGGCGTTCAACACCGCCGGCCACACCGCGGTGCTCGCCGGTGACCTCAACGCCCAGCCGCAATACGAGCGGCTGGACTTCTTCGGCGGCTATCACGAGATGGACAACGCCGATGATGCCAACTGCCGCGGGTACGGAGAGTGGACCGCCACCCAGCCCAACATCGCCAACCCCACCCCGTGCGGTGCCAGCCTGACCAAGGTCGACCACATCTTCGCCCGTAAGAACCGCATCACGGGCGCCTACACCGCTGACGTGCTCGGCCTCGCGCTGACCTGCACGGGCGTTCCGGCCACCGCCGACTACAAGGCCGGTGCCTGTTCCGACCATCGCATCCTGGTCGGCCACGCCTACCTCGGGGTCTGACGCCGGAGTGTGCCCGCCGGGTCCGGCCCGGCGGGCACACGTCCGCGAACCGAACTGGCATGATGAGCGCCGTCGATGTCACCGTGGACCTGGAGGATCTCCGTGACCGAACCGGCGGCGAAGCATCTGGACACCGATACGCCGCATTCGGCGCGGTTGTGGAACTACTGGCTCGGCGGCAAGGACAACTTCCGGGCCGACCGCGAGGCCGGGGACGCCATCGCCGTGATGCTGCCGTCGATCGTCGCCCTCGCACGGGAGGACCGGAAGTTCCTGCGGCGCTCGGTCGAGCACCTGGTCCGTGACGGCGGGATCCGCCAGATCCTGGACATCGGCACCGGCCTGCCGACCGCCGACAACACCCACCAGGTGGCACAGGCCGTCGCGTCGGAGACCAAGGTCGTCTACGTCGACAACGATCCGCTGGTCCTGGTGCACGCCCGGGCTCTGCTGGCGGGCAGCCCCGAGGGCGTCACCACCTATGTCGAGGCCGACCTCAACGATCCCGAGTCGATCCTGCGCGCGGCGCGGGAGACCCTCGACTTCTCGCAGCCGATCGCGCTGACTCTGCTCGGAATCGTGCACTTCATCCGGGACGACGAGGCGGCCCTCGCGGTGATCCGCCGGCTCGTCGAGGAGCTGCCGCCCGGCAGCTATCTGGCGATCGCGCACGGATGTCACGACATCAACACCGCTGAGGCGCACCGCATCGTCGACTTCTGGAACGAGCGGGGCACCCCGAAGATCAAATACCGGAGCGCGGCGCAGATCACCACGTTCTTCGACGGCCTGCGCCTGCTGGAACCCGGGGTCGTCCCGTGCAACCGATGGCGGCCGGACGGCGATCCCGGCATGGATGTCAACCAGTACTGCGGCGTGGCTGTCAAGGAGTAGCTTTCCGGGTGGCGCGGCGGACGCGGCTTTGCCATTCTCGCGGGCATGCCTCTCGATCGGCGGTTGCTCGCCCTCTGCACGGTTCTGGTGCTGGCGGGGTGTGGAACGCCCGCGCCCCGGGCGGAGCCGTCGCCGCCGGCCGCGTCCCCCGCCCGCTCGCCGATCCTGGAATCGGCCGCGCCGGCGGCATCGGCACCGGGCGCGCCGGCCGGGACGCCGGGCGCGGTGGCTCTCGGTGAGTCACCGCCGGTGGTGCAGCACGGGTCGCGCGAGCGCAAACGGGTGGCGCTGACCTTCGACGCGGACATGACCGACGCGATGTCGGCGCGGCTGCGGCGGGGCGAGGTGAAGTCGTACGCGAATCTGCGCCTGCTCGGCCTGCTGGAGCAGCGGCGCATCCCGGCCACGTTCTTCGTCACCGGCCAGTGGGCCGAGGAGTATCCCGAAGTCACCCGCCGGATCGCCGGGAACCCGTTGTTCGAGGTGGCGAACCACAGTTACGAGCATGCCGCGTTCACCGGCGACTGCTACAACCTGCCGCGGGTGAAACCGGCCGGCATGACCGAGGACGTGGCGAAGACCTTCCGGGTGCTGGAGCCGTTCGGCGGGCGGCAGACCCGCTACTTCCGGTTCCCGGGGCTGTGTCACGACCGGGCGGCGCTGCGGGCGCTGGCGCCTCTCGGGGTCACCGTCGTGGACGGTGACGTGGTGAGCGGGGACCCGTTCGCCCGCGGGCCGGAGCCGGTGGTGAAGGCGGTGCTGTCGCAGGTGAAGCCGGGTTCGGTGGTCATCCTGCATGTGACCGAGGCGAACGCCCTCTACACCGACGACGCGCTACCGGCAATCCTCGCCGGGCTCCGGCGCCGCGGCCTGGAACCGGTCACACTCTCGGAGCTGCTGACCGCTGGTTGAGTCACCCGGCTTCCGGGTGCTCCGTGACGTTCTGCAGGTACAACGGCTCGCCCAGCTTCTCGATGAGGCTGAGCTGGGTCTCCAGGTAGTCGACGTGGTGTTCCTCGTCGGACAGGATGTCCTCGAAGATGCGGGCGGACGTGACGTCATTTGCCTTGGTTAGGCTGCCCTAAAGGCCCAGCTCACGGAAGTTCCGGCGGGCGTGAGCCGGTGTTCGGCCCAAAGGGGTCAGTGACTACTTTCGCCCGGCGAGTGCCCGAACAGCCGATATGGCCTCACCTGAACGGTTGGTGAACGTGATGTCCGTCACCTGCCAATATTGCGGCCGGTGGACACTTGATCACCCTCCGGAGGCTGTCAATGGCGGACAGGACCCTTCCCACCCCGCGGCCGAGGCACGCCGTCGCCGAACGACCCGGGCTGCGCGGCTTCTTCCGCCGGCCCGACGCCGACCGGCGTAACTGGCTGCTGCTGATCCCGATCGTCCTGCCGCTCCTCCCAGCCCTCTACAACCGCGTCGAACCGGCATTCCTCGGGCTGCCGTTCTTCTACTGGTGCCAGCTCGGCTTCGCCTTCCTGGCCAGCTCGGTCATCGCGTACGTGCATCTGCGGACGAGGTGACCATGGACGATCAGAAAGTTCAGCTGATCGTCTTCACACTGATCTTCGGTCTCGTCGCGATCATGGGGTTCGCGGCGTCCCGATGGCGCCGGCCCGACTCCATCCACAGCCTCGAGGAATGGGGACTCGGCGGCCGGGCGTTCGGTAACTGGGTGACGTTCTTCCTGCTCAGCGGGGACGTCTACACGGCGTACACGTTCGTGGCGGTGCCCACCCTGGTCTACGGGATCGGCGCGGCCGGCTTCTTCCCGGTGCCGTTCCTGGTGATCGTCTACCCGATGCTGTTCGTGGTGCTGGCCCGGTTCTGGTCGGTCTGCCACGTGCACGGTTTCGTCACGCCCGCCGAATTCGTCCGCGCCCGGTTCGGGTCACGCCCACTCGGTACCGGAATCGCCGTGCTCGGGATCGTGGCGACCATGCCGTACATCGCCCTGCAGTTGATCGGCATCGAAGCGGTCTTCGAAGTGATGGGACTGCCCAAGGGCTGGCCGCTCACCGTCGCGTTCCTGGTGCTCGCCCTCTACACGTTCAACTCCGGACTGCGCGGGCCGGCGCTCGTCTCCATCGTCAAGGACACCCTGGTCCTGTGGTCGGTGCTGTCCGTCGTGATGATCGTGTCGATGATGCCGGGCGGCTGGGACCCGGTCTTCCGGCTCGCCGAGGCCAAGTACGCGGCCACGCCCCGCGTCGACGACGGGCTCCTGCTGGCGCCGCAGAGCCAGCTCAACTACGTGACCCTGGCCCTCGGATCGGCGCTCGCCCTCTTCCTCTACCCGCACACCCTCACCGGCGTGCTCGCCTCCCGCAACCGTGGCACGCTGCGGCGCAACCTGGCCGTGCTGCCGCTCTACACGCTCACGCTGGGCATTCTCATGCTTGTCGGATTCGCTGCCATCTACAGCGGGACCAGCGCCGTGGGCGGGAACGCCAACACCGTCGTACCGCAATGGTTCAGTGAGAACTCACCCGCCTGGACCGCCGGGATGGTCTTCGCCGCCATCGGCGTCGGCGCCATGGTCCCCGCCGCGATCATGTCGATCGCCGCGGCCAACCTCTTCACCCGCGACATCTACCGCGTCTACCTGCGGCCCGACGCCTCCGACAAGGAGCAGACGTACGTCAGCAAGATCGTCTCGCTCACCGTCAAATTCGGAGCCCTGCTGGTCATCCTGCTGCTCAACACCCAGTTCGCCATCGACCTGCAGCTGATCGGCGGTGTCGTGATCATGCAGACGCTGCCTGCCGTGGCGCTCGGCCTCTACACCAACTGGTTCCATCGGTGGGCGCTGATGAGCGGCATCGGAGCCGGGCTGCTCGTCGGCATCGTCATGCTCTGGCAGGTGCCGAAACTCGGCGGACCCGACGGTACGACCGTGGTGCGCGAGCACTTCGGCGGTTCGGCGTGGCCGCTCGACACCATCGGCATCGACAGCGACGCCAGCATCTACGTGGGAATCGTGGCGCTGGCCGTCAACCTGATCGTCACGTTCGCGGCGACGCCGCTGTTCCGCGCCCTGGACGTGCCGGACGGGCGCGACGAGACCCGTTCCCAGGACTACGTCGCCGACGAGGGCGACCCGACGATCCGCCGGATGACCGAGATCATCGACGGGGACCAGCCGCGCGAGCCGGTACCCGCGGCCCAGCCGACGTTCTTCACCCCGGCTGCTCAGCGATATCGCAGCTACCCGCAGGCGGGAAGCCCGTCGCGCGGTTACCCACCTGCCGAGCGTCCGTCCCGGCGGCCGTTTCCCCGCCGCTGACCCGCCGGCCGTATCCCACCCCAGAACCTCGAGCCGCACCCGGCACATGCTGCGGGCCGGGTACGACAGGCCGGTGCACCGCTTTTCGGCGAGGCGGGGCGAATCAGATCACGTCCACCGGGTACAGGTCGGTGCGGGCGATCGCCGCGTCACGTTCGGCGGTCAGGGCGGTGCGGCGCGGGTCGGCGAGGAAACCGTCGTAGCCGGTCCGGGAGGCGAATTCGATCAGCTGCGTCTCGTCGGGGGCACCGGCCGGGCCGTCCGGCCGGGTGCGGGCGCGTTGCAGCAGACGGCCCTCATGCTCGCCGAGCAGGGTCAGAACCTTGTCCTCGTACGCGGTCAGCGCCTCGCCCCGGCCCGGATGCGCCCACAGCAGGACACACAACTGGATCGTCATGCACCCGTACCCTAGTCGGCGGGCTGAACCTCGACCGTCACCGATCCCGGCTGATCCAGGTGCGGGTCGACCTCCAGCAGGTAGCGGCCGGCCGCCCGCGCGACGAAGGTGAGGGTCTCGGGCTCGTCGTCGGTGGCGGACATCGAACACCCGCCGAGTTCGCCGCCGTCCGGGGCGCGGACCGTCACGACGGCGCCACCGGCCGGCAGGTCACCCGCCCGCAGCACCACGTCCAGCCGCCGGCCCGCGGTCACGTCGAAGCCGACGAACGCCCGCCCGCCCGGCCCCGTTGCCCGGGCCTGTACCGCCGGGCCGCCCACCTTCGCGGTCACCGTCGACGACCCGCCGATCTGCACCGTGTAACGGCCGGTGGCGGGGCCGTCGGCGACGACCTCCACGGTGTAGCGGCCGGCCACCGGGGCGGTGAACGGGATGTCTGCCAGGTGCGATTCGGCGCCGTAGCCGAGTGAGCCGGTGCCGATCTCGGTGCCGTACGGCGAGCGGATCTTGATCTCGGTCTTGGCGTCCTCCGATGTCGTGCTGGTGCTGCGGGTGATCACCGCCAGCCGTTGCCCCGCGCCAGCCTGGAACGCGGCGATCCCGGACTTGCCCGGCCGGTCCAGATCCAGGCTGACCGCCGGGCCGCCGATCCGCGCCTCGGCGGTGGCCGGAGTCAGGATCGCGACGGCGAACCGGCCCGTGGCCCAGTCGACCGGGTTGATTTCGAGGACGTGCCGGCCCGTCCGGCGTACCTCCAGGTCGAGGACGGACATGGCGGCGGAGCCGGAGTCCAGCAGCGCCGCTCGTTTCCCGTCCGGGCCGCGGGCCTCGAGGTCCAGCCATGAACCGTTCTCGAGGCCGGTGCCCCGCGCCACCACCAGCAGGCGGTCACCGGCCGTCGCCGGGAACGTGACGAGCGAGCGCCCGCCCGGCACGGTGACGGAGGTGCGGAACTCGGGACCGTTCACGGTCGCCGGCATCGGTGTCCCGGGAGCCGTCACGAAGACGGTCATCATGCCGGTCGCCCCCTCGGGGGCGGTCAGCTCCAAGGTGTAGGTGCCGGTCTGCGGGGCCGTCAGGTCCTTCGACGATCCGCCGGTCTCGTAGACCGGTTCGAAGAAATTGCTGATCAGCTCCCCGCGGACGTCCCTGACGGTCAGCTCGAAGGCGGAGGCGCCCTCGTCGTCGTCGACCTGGCCGGCCACCGAGAACAGCTGGCCGGCGGTCGCCGGAAACGTCGCGAACGCCCGTTCACCCGGCTGCCGGATGTGCAGGCGCAGCGCCTTGCCGTTCAGCGTGGTGGTCTGCCGGGTCGATCCGGCCAGCTGCAGGCTGCCGGTGCCGGTCATCTGCCTGCCGGCCGACGGGAGCACCTCGGCGGTGTAGTCACCGGTGACCCGGGCGTCCACGGCGATCGCGGCCAGTGACCGCGACCAGTACAGCGTTCCCCGGGTCGCCTCGGCGCCGCCGGGACCCCGGATGACCAGGTCGAACGCGTCCTCGACGGGCAGTGTGCCCCGGCGCAGCACCACGGTCAGCCGGTCGCCCTTCGCGGCGGTGAACGTGGCGATGCTGGTACTGATCGGCGGGCCGCCGAGGGTCAGGCGCTCGCCGGTCCTCTGCCGTCCCGTGGCGCTGGCCGGACCGGACGACAGCACGGCCACTGCGGTGATCATGAGGACCGCGACGAGGCGGCGGAGAGACGGCACCCTTCGGACGGTACGGCCGGATCCGTGGGCTGACCCGCGAATCCGCGTTGTCGTCGTACCGGGGCCTTACGCGGCCGTTGCCCGCGGGGCGGCGTCAGCGGTCTCGTCGGTGATCACGCGGGCGCGACCCGACCGTTTGCCCTCGTAGAGGAGGCGGTCGGCTTCTTCGAGCAGTTCCCGGGCGGTCCGGTGGCCGTCCCAGCGGGTCAGTCCGGCGGAGAACGTCTGTCCCCGCGGAGTGAGCGCCTGCAGATGTTCCACCGCACGGGCCGCCTCGGCGGTGGTCCGTCCGGTGAGCAGGACACAGAACTCCTCACCGCCGTACCGGGCCAGCAGGTCGTCGTCGCGTAGCCCCGCGGACCAGGCGGCGGCCGCGCCGCTGAGCAGTTCGTCACCGGCCTGGTGGCCGTGCGTGTCGTTGAACCGCTTGAAATGGTCGAGGTCCAGCAACGCCACCACCAGCGGTTCGCCGGTACGGGCCGCGCGTGACATGGCCTCGGCCAGCCGGTCGTCCCAGCGACGGCGGTTCGCGACGCCGGTCAGCGGATCCTGGTTGACCAGCACCGACAGTCGCCGCGCCTGGTGCTCGACCCGCATCACCAGACCGGCCATGCGGGCGGTCACCAGCAGGAACAGGATGATCGAGCTGACGCCCACGGGCAGCCAGTTCTGGGCGATCCGGCCGGTCGCGCCCTGATAGAGGCTGACCGCCGGGGCGAGCAGGATCGCGACGGTCAGCAGCGCCAGACGGGGGCGTACGAAGGCGGGTGGCTGGGTCAGCGGAACCGTGAGCTGACGCATCGACGGATGCAGGACCGCCGCACCGACGAAGGCGTAGCTGAGCAGCTGCGCCACGTCGGCCGGTGCACCCGGGCGGAACGGCATCGTCATGATCATTACATCGGAGAAGACGGTCAGCGCAAGCGCGGCGAGCATCATGAGATAACTCGCGGTCCGGGCTCCCGGCGTGGTGACCAGCAGGGAGATCAGCACGAACAGGGCGATGTCCCCGGCGGCGAACAGCAGCTGGAGCCACGGCAGCGTGACCTGCCCCGCGATCAGTGTCCAGAACAACAAGGCCAGACTGGTCGCCACGATCCCGGCGTCGATCCCGGCCGTACGGTCGTGGTACCGCACCCGCCCCCGGATCAGGCCGATCAG
This sequence comes from Actinoplanes sp. NPDC023801, assembly GCF_040639655.1. Lineage (NCBI taxonomy): Bacteria > Bacillati > Actinomycetota > Actinomycetes > Micromonosporales > Micromonosporaceae > Actinoplanes > Actinoplanes sp. NPDC023801. Next base: position 153,885 of record NZ_JBFAAI010000018.1, read on the forward strand.
CGCGTGGCAGAGCAGCGGGTATCCGGCGAGGAACAGCAGCGAGCTGACATGCGACCACGGCGCGGCGGTGGTGGCCCGCTCGATGACCGTGCCGGCCAGCCACACCCCGATCCCGGCCACGAAGACGTACCACGTCGACGGCTGGTCGGGCCGGTAACGGCGGACCGCGGCCAGCACGACGGCGATACAGATCAGGCCGTCGAGCCCGTAGGCGACGGGATGCCACCAGCCACCGTCCGGCAGCATCGCGTAACCGGCCGCAAGGACCGCACCCAGGGCGAGGCACAGCTGCCACGCTGGGGGCGTACGTCGTTTCGGCACGCCCGTTCATCGGCGCGCAGCGCGGTCACCTGAGCCTCGGCACGGTGACGTGCGACTCCGGAGGTCAACCGGCGAAGCAGGCCTCGACCACGGCCGGGTCGACCTCGGCGAGGGAAGCCGGCTGCCAGCGGGGCCGCCGGTCCTTGTCGATGATCTGCGCACGGATGCCCTCGGCCAGATCGGGCAGCCGCAACAGCGCCGCCGACAGGCGGTACTCCTGGTCGAGCGCCGCCCGTAGCCCCGGCAGGCGGGCAGCGGACCGCACCGACCGCAGTGCGACGACGAGCGACATCGGTGACTTGGTGACGATCTCCTTGGCCGCGGCCTGGGCGTCCGGCGACGGATGCCCGGCGAGCCGTTCAATGATCATGGCGACGTCGTCCCCGGCATAGCATTCATCGATCCAGCCACGGGCCGTGCCGAGCACGCCCGGCGGCGGGTCGGCGGCGAGCGACGCCACCACGTGCGCGGCGTCCTGCCCGCCTACCGCTTCGGCCATCGGCGCGGTGACGCTCCCGGCGGGCGAGGTGACCGGCGACCGGCCACCGGCGGATGCGACGGCACCGTCTGCGGTCAGAGCCGCGATCAGGTCCGGAAGACGGCCGGCGGGCAGGAAGTGGTCGGCGAGCCCGGCGGTGAGCGCGTCGGCCGCACCGATCGTGCCGCCGGTCAGAGCCAGGTGGGTCCCGATCTCACCCGGCGCGTGTGCCAGCAGCCATGATCCGCCCACATCCGGGTGGAAGCCGATGCCGACCTCGGGCATCGCGAGCCGGGAGCGTTCGGTCACGATCCGCAGTGCGGCGTGCGCGGAGACGCCGATGCCGCCACCCATCACTAAGCCGTCCATCCAGCTGACGACCGGTTTGGGGTAGGCGGCGATGTCGGCGTTGAGCCGGTACTCCTCGGCCCAGAAGTCGAGCGAACCGGTGCCGCCGGAGACGGCGTCGGCGTGCATGGCCCGCAGGTCGCCGCCGGCGCAGAGCCCGCGCGGTCCGGCGCCGTCGATCAGGACGGTGCGCACGGTGTCCGATTCAGCCCATTCCGCAAGAGTACGGCGAAGGAGGCCGACCATCTCGGCGGTCAGGGCGTTGATGGCGGCCGGCCGGTTGAGGGTCAGCCGGCCGAGGCCGTTCGTCACCCGGGCGATCACGGGCGGCTCACTCACGGGGATCCTCTCGACGACAAGCGGTGGTGCGGGGGAGGGGCGAGGCGGTCCGGGCCGCTGGCGGCCAGCAGGTCCGCCTCCGGGATGCCGAGCGCCGCCGCGATCTCCTCGACGAGACTACGTGGTGGGGGCCGGTAGCCGCCGAGCACGGCGGCGATCGTCGACCTGGCGCGCCCGGTCCGGCGGGCCAGCTCGCCGGCGGAGACGTCGCGTGCGGTCATCAGGGAGTGGAGCAGAGCACCGAACGGATACCGTTCCGGCTCGCCGGCCGGGAATGCCGCCGGCCCGATGACCGCGTCACCGACCTTCGCCTCGAAGCGCAGCAGCCGGCCGCCCGCGAACCAGATCCTCGCCGACAGCGGCAGCGTCTCGTCGCCGCGGCCGACCGTGCCGGCCACGTAGACCTGGGTGAACGCGTGGGAACTGCGGGCGCGGCCGTTCTCCTCCACGGCCACGCGGGGTGGTTCCACCCCGGTCACCCGCCATGCCCGGTCCCACCACGGCCACCGCGCGAACAGCTCGTCGAGGAACGGCGGCAGCACCGTGAGGTCGGCGGGCGGCGGGTCCTCCCGGTTGACCGGCCAGTACGACAGCGCGGCGAGCACCGGCTCACTCAGTACCGGCCGACTCGGTACCGGCTCACTCGGTACCGGCCCGGTCGACTCCATGACATCGGAATGTAGTCAATGCCTGCCGGATTCGTACGCCCGAAGTAGCCTGGCGGCGGCGGAAGAGTGAGGCGGCGGAGTGTGAGGACCGGGGTGCGGGACCGCGTGGTGCCGAGTGATGTGCACGAGGCCGCGATCGAGCACGCCTACCGGTTGATCGAAGCGGCGCAGGGGCACAACGACCCGACGGCGGTCGACCGTGCCGAGCGGGAGGCGGTCGCCAACGACTGGACGGACGTTCTTCTCCTGCTTCACATGGTCCGCTCGCTGGCCTGTGCAGAGGACGGCGTCGACGACACCGAGCACGTCGACGCGATGGTCGACGGGGCGGTGCTGCTGGGCGATCCGGCGCTGCTCGCGCTGGCGGTGGGACAGAAGGCCCTGCGCTGTGCCGGTCGCCGTCGTACCGCCACGACCGGGGAGTCCGCGGCCGCGCTGCTGGTGCGGGCGGTGGTGCTGCTCGACGAGGCGGACCGGACGAGTCCGGTGGTGCACCGGGCCGCGGCGCTGATCGAGGTCGCGTGCGTCGCCCACGAACTCGGTTTCTGGGAACTGGCGCTGGAGTACTACGAACTGACCGAGCGGGCCCTGGCCGAGCCGGGGGAGCGCTGGGCCGAGACGATGCGCCGGCATGGGCGGGTGGTGTCGATCAACTCGTTCGACCTGGCCCTCGACTGGGCGAGCTGTCTGGTCGCGATCGGCGAGTGGGACACGGCCGCTGCCCGGGCACGAACGGCGCTGGCCCTCGGCGACCCGACCGACGCGGACTGGCAGCCGGGGTGGGTGGGGGAGGTCCGTGGCATGCGGCACCTGCTGGCCGCGATCGCCGGGGAGGCCCGCACCCCGGCCGAGGGCCGGATCGCCGCGCTGGGCGGGGCGATCGCCGCGGCCCGCGCCGGGGACGCGGCCCTTGCCGCGGTACTCGCCGAGGAGGCCGGCGACGACGTCGGCATTCCGCTGCCGAGCGGTACGAGGCTGCTGCGCCTGTGCATCGCGGCGAAGGAACCGGGCACCAGCCGGCCCGCCATCCGGTACGGCGACGAACTGGCCGTGCTGCGCTGGAACGACCGGCTGGACCGGATGGCGGGCATCCGCGACGCCATCGCCGTGGAACGCCGCCGGCGCGACCACGAGCAGCTGCGCCGGGATCTGGTGGTCGACGAGCTGACCGGGCTGGCGAACCGGCGCGGCTACCAGGCGTACCTGGCGACCCTGGGCGACAACCGGGCCGACGACTCGGCGTACGCCGTGATGATGATCGACGTCGACCATTTCAAGGCCGTCAACGACGGGTTCGGCCACGATGTGGGTGACCTGGTGCTGGCCCGGCTGGGGCAGATCCTGGCGGTCCACGTACGGCAGATCGACCTGGCGGCCCGGCTCGGTGGCGACGAGTTCGTGGTGATCCTGGCCGACGTGCACACCGGTGTCCCGGCGGCACGGGCGCAGCAGATCCTTGACGCGGTCCGGTCGCATCCCTGGGGCGAGGTGGCACCGGGGCTGAGGGTGTCGGTGAGCATCGGCGTGCACCACGGCAGCCGGCGGGAGCTGCCGTCGCTGCTGTCCGACGCCGACCGCAGCCTCTACAACGCCAAGCACGAGGGACGCGGTCGCGTCTGGGCAAACTGACCAGCGAAAGAGGCTACCGACCCGTAGATCTGGGCAATCTGCCGGGCCTTTTCACTGCTTGTTGTGCAGTGACCGGCGTCTCGTAAAGCTGTGGGCATCAGCAGGGCCCGAAGGGAGCACCGATGTCCGTCAACGAGACGCTGACCAGCGAGGAACGACTCGCGGAGCTTGATCTCGACACTCTCAAGCAGCTCGTGGGACTGGTCGAGTACGACTCCGCCGGAGACCCGTTCCCGGTGACCGGGTGGGACGCGATCGTGTGGGCGGTCGGCAACGCCACCCAGACCGCGCACTTCTTCCAGTCCGCGTTCGGGATGGAACTGATCGCCTACTCCGGCCCGGAGAACGGCAACCGCGACCACATGTCGTACGTGCTGAAGAGCGGCGCCATCCGGTTCGTGATCAACGGGGGCGTGGACCCGGACAGCCCGGTCATCGCCCACCAGGCGGCACACGGCGACGGCGTCACCGACATCGCGCTGACCGTCCCGGACGTGGACAAGTGCATCGAGCACGCCCGCGCCCAGGGCGCCACGATCCTCGAGGAGCCGCACGACGTCTCCGACGAGTACGGCACGGTCCGCAAGGCCGCCATCGCGGCGTACGGCGACACCCGGCACACCCTGGTCAACCGGGAGCACTACACCGGTCCGTACCTGCCCGGTTATGTGGCCCGGACCTCGACGCACCGCAAGCGTCCCGGCGCCCCGAAGCGGATCTTCCAGGCCCTCGACCACATCGTCGGCAACGTCGAGCTCGGCGCCATGGACGAGTGGGTGGACTTCTACAACCGGGTCATGGGCTTCACGAACATGGCCGAGTTCATCGGCGACGACATCGCCACCGACTACTCGGCGCTCATGTCGAAGGTCGTGGCGTCCGGCAACCACCGGGTCAAGTTCCCGCTCAACGAGCCGGCCGTCGCCAAGAAGAAGTCGCAGATCGACGAGTACCTGGAGTTCTACCGCGGGCCGGGCGCGCAGCATCTGGCGCTGGCCACCAACGACATCCTGCGTGCCGTGGACGCCCTGGTCGAGGAGGGCGTCGAGTTCCTCGCGACGCCGGACTCCTACTACTCCGACCCGGAGCTGCGGGCCCGGATCGGCGAGGTGCGCGTGCCGATCGAGGAGCTGCAGAAGCGCGGCATCCTGGTCGACCGGGACGAGGACGGCTACCTGTTGCAGATCTTCACCAAGCCGATCGGCGACCGGCCTACCGTGTTCTTCGAGCTGATCGAACGGCACGGGTCGCTCGGATTCGGCAAGGGCAACTTCAAGGCGCTGTTCGAGGCGATCGAGCGCGAGCAGGCCAAGCGCGGCAATTTCTGATCCGGGAGGGCGACGATGGCTCATTACCAGAAGGCGGGCCACGTCCCGCCCAAACGGCACACCCAGCACCGCGACCCCGACGGCCGGCTGTACTACGAGGAGCTGATGGGCGAGGAGGGCTTCTCCTCCGACTCGTCGCTGCTGTACCACCGGCACGTGCCGTCGGCGGTCGCCGGCGCCCGGATCTGGCAGCTGCCCGACCAGACCACCGAGGCCAACCTGCCGCTGCTGCCCCGGCACCTGCGCCTGCACGAGCTCTTCGACGGCGAGGAGTGGAAGTCGTGCGACGCGGTCCGGGACCGGCGGCTGATCCTCGGCAACGCCGACGTGCGGATCGGGTACGTGGTGGCGGGCACCGCCTCGCCGCTGTACCGCAACGCGACCGGTGACGAGTGCGTGTACGTCGAGGCCGGCGCCGGCACCGTGGAGACCGTCTTCGGGGACCTGCTCGTCGGTGCCGGCGATTACGTCATCGTTCCGCGGGCGACCACGCACCGATGGGTGCCGTCCGGGGACGAGCCGCTGCGGCTCTACACGATCGAGGCGAACAGCCACATCGCCCCGCCGAAACGCTACCTGTCACGGTACGGGCAGTTCCTCGAGCACTCGCCCTACTGCGAACGCGATCTGCGTACGCCCGACGGCCCTCATGTCGTCGAAGGGGAGAACGTCGAGGTCTACATCAAGCATCGGGGCGACGGGCCGGGCGGGCTGGCCGGGACCGTGCACATCACGCCGCACCACCCGTTCGACGTGGTCGGATGGGACGGGTGCCTGTACCCGTACGTGTTCAACATCGCCGACTTCGAGCCGATCACCGGGCGGGTCCACCAGCCGCCGCCGGTGCACCAGGTCTTCGAGGGCAACAACTTCGTGATCTGCAACTTCGTGCCCCGCAAGGTCGACTATCATCCGCTCGCCGTGCCGGTGCCGTACTACCACTCGAACGTCGACAGCGACGAGGTCATGTTCTACGTGGGCGGCGACTACGAGGCCCGCAAGGGTTCCGGCATCAACGTCGGCTCGGTGTCGCTGCACCCCGGCGGGCACTCGCACGGGCCGCAGCCCGGCGCCGTCGAGGGCAGCCTCGGCGCGGAACGGTTCGACGAACTGGCGGTCATGGTCGACACGTTCCGGCCGCTCGGCCTGGGTGAGGCCGGCCGGATCTGCGACGACGGCGTCTACGCCTGGACCTGGGCGCGGAACTCGTGAACCCGCTGTTCGCCGGACTGTTCGACGACGCGGCGATCTTCCCGCCCGGTAACGTGCCGATGCCCGCGGCCGTCTCCGCCCATCGTGAACGGCAGTCGTCGGCACTCGCTCCGCTCGCCGGGCCGTTCGTGTGCTCGCTGGCCCGCTTCGGCGAACTCGCCGAGGCGGCGGCCGGCGGTCCGCCCCTGAGAGTGTCGCTGGTGCTTCCGGGGCCGGTCGCCGGTCCTCCCGACGCTCTTCCCGCGGCCGCCGGGCTCGAGATCGCCGGCGTGGAGGGTCCTTCGCTCACCGCCGACGGGACGCTTCCGACGTACACCGAGATCCCCTGCCGGGAGGTGACCGCGACGCGCGTGGCGGCCCTGCGCGACGCCGGCCTCCGATTGAAGATCCGGACCGGTGGCGTACGCGCGGACGCGTTCCCCAGCGAGGCCGAACTGGCCGGTGCCCTGTGGGCCGCGGTGCGCGGGGGCCTCGCGTTCAAACTGACCGCCGGCCTGCACGACCCGATCCGCCACCGTGACCCCGTGACCGGTTTCGAACACCACGGTTTCCTGAACGTGCTGCTCGCGACCGCCCGCGCCCTGCAGGGTTACGAGATCGAACGGGCCCTGGCCGACCAGGACGGCCGGCGCGTCGCGGCGGCCGTCGCCGGAATCGACGAGGTCCTGGTCAAGGCGGTCCGGCACCACTTCATCAGTTTCGGCACGTGCAGCATCGACGAGCCGGTCGCCGGCCTGCGAAAGTATCGACTCCTGGAGGACCCGCGTTGACCTGGCTCGACATCCCGGCCGGCCACCCGTTCGGCCTCACGACCCTGCCCTACGGGGTGTTCAGCACCCCCGCCGACGCGCACCCGCGGGCAGGTGTCGCGATCGGTGAGCACATCATCGACCTTCCGGCCGCGGCCCGCAGGCTCGCCCCGGAACTCGCCGCCGCCGTCGCCGGACCGAACCTGGACGCGCTGCTGGCCGCCGGCCCGCGCACATGGCAGGCGCTGCGGGCACAGCTGACCACCTGGCTCACCGACGAGGTGTACCGCGACCTGCTCTCCGGCCACCTGGTTCCGGCCGCCGACGCGATCATGCACCTGCCGTTCACGGTCGCCGACTACGTCGACTTCTACGCCTCCGAGCAGCACGCCACCAACCTGGGAAAGATGTTCCGGCCCGGACAGGACCCGCTCACCCCGAACTGGAAGCACCTGCCGATCGGCTACCACGGCCGCGCCGGCACCGTCGTGGTCTCCGGCACCGACGTGGTGCGGCCGTCCGGGCAGCGGCGCGGCCCCGACGGCGAGATCACCTTCGGGGCGTCCCAGCGGCTCGACATCGAGGCCGAGCTCGGCTACGTCGTCGGCACGCCGTCCCGGCAGGGCGAACCGGTCGCCCTCGACGCGTTCGAGGAGCACGTGTTCGGGGTGTGCCTGGTCAACGACTGGTCCGCCCGGGACATCCAGGCCTGGGAGTACGTTCCGCTCGGCCCGTTCCTGGGCAAGAGCTTCGCCACGTCGATATCCCCCTGGATCGTCCCGCTGGCGGCTCTCGACCACGCCCGGACACCCGCGCCGGAACGGACCGTGCCGCTGCTGCCGTACCTCGACGACGAGAAGGCACAGCCGTGGGGCCTCGACATCCGCTTCGAGATCCGGCTCAACGGGCACGTCGTGTCGGCCCCGTCGTTCAGTGGCATGTACTGGACCGGCGCGCAGATGCTCGCCCACATGACCGTCAACGGCGCGTCGCTGCGGACCGGTGACCTGTTCGCCTCCGGCACGGTCAGCGGTGGCTCACCCGGCTGCCTCATCGAACTCACCTGGAACGGGCAACAGCCACTGACCCTTCCGGACGGTACAGACCGGACCTTCCTCGCCGACGGCGACGAAGTGGTGATCACCGCGACCGCGCCAGGTCCGAATGGGACAGTCGTCGGCCTCGGTGAGGTACGTGGCCGGATCCGTTCGGCTCCCACCGGATAGACGAACGGACAGTCACCGGGCCGGTTTGATCCGTCACGGCCCGGTTCCCGTGTCATGTCGCGGAAGGTGGGCAGCTCCGCCCACCCGAGCAGGCAGGGGAAAGCTCATGCTCACAACCCGTTCTCGGATCCGTACGCTCGCGGCCGCCGGAATCGCCACGGCTGCCACCGCGGTCGTCACCGTCACCGGCGCCGCCCCGGCGTCCGCGGGCGTGCACGACGACAACCGTCCCGGCGTACGGCCGGTCGCCGTCCCGCTGATCCCGAAGGACATCAGGCCGCCGGCCGGTTCCAAACTGGTCGGCGCCTACATCGTCACGAGCGGCACGCAGACGTACACCTGCGTGGTTCCCGACGGCGCCACGACCGGCGCGTTCACCGGCGGCTCGGTACCCGAGGCCCAGCTCGTCGGCACCGGCGGCCGTATCCACCACTTCGGAGGCCCGAGCTGGCAGTCGGTCCGCGACGGCTCCCTGGTGACCGCCTCCCGCGCGGCGTCCTCCCCGGTCACCGGAGCCATCCCGGAGCTGCTGCTGAAGGTCGAGACCCGTACCGGCAAGGGCGTCCTGAGCCGCTCGGACTTCATCAACCGCTTGCGTACGTCCGGCGGCGTGGCCCCCACCGGAACCTGCACACCCGGCCAGACGGCGTCGGTGCCGTACGGCTCGATCTACGTCTTCTGGGACGCCCCGGCCACCTGACCGACCACCGGCCTGACCTGCCGGGCTTGGTATGCCCCGGCCTGACCTGCCCGGCCTGACCTGCCTGACCTGCCCGGTCTGTCTGGCTTGGTCTGTCGGGCTTGGTCTGCCCGGTTTGGTCTGCGAGACCGGCTCGGCTGTCCGGCTCGGCCTGCGGGCCCGGTCTGCTCGGCCTGTTAGTTCCGCTGCGCCGATAGTTCGCCAGGCCTGCCTCCTGACCGGCAGCCGTGCTGACCGGCGGCCGTGCTGACGGCTGGCCCCCGAACGGCACGCCGATGGCGAAGGGCGCTTGCCACCGGAGCCCCGGCGGAGCATGTCGCGTCCTGGACATGCTCCGCCAACGCCGGCCGACACCGTTTCGAGCCGCCGCCAGTGACACCGGCTCAACCCGTAGCGTCGAGTTCATGGTGCCAATTCGCTGAGCTTGTCCGGCCGGTCTGGGACATGGACATCCTGTGGCTTGTCGCATCGGGTTAGTGGTACCGATTCGGTAGGGCTTTTCGGACTGGTTCGCGGCGTTGACCCTCTGCCGCCCGCCGCCCGCCGCCCGCCGCCCGCCGCCCGCCGCCCGCCGCCCGCCGCCCGCCGCCGTGCGGACGGGTGGTGCCGGACTGGCCGGGTTTCTGAACGAACCCGCGGTAAGGGCTGCCAGGGGCGTTGTCGGACCGCGGATCGGCTGGTCCCGTGTTGTTGGCTCATTGTGGTGCGGAATCGCCTCGGGCTCCGGATCGCCCCCCGCATATCCCCCGCCACACCACGCCGCCACCGCCGCAGACCACTCCGAATGGCAGTTCGCCGAACCGATGAGTTCGGCTTTCTGCGTTTCATCGCAATGTGTAAAAGGCCACGATGTCCGGCGGCTTCGCGCCGTACCAAACAGCCTGCTGAGTCTTCGCATCGACCCATTTATCGGCCACAGCCTGTTGTGCGCAACTGCAGCGGAGACGGCCTGATAGATCCGTGTTCTCACGCTGGTAATCGCTCGTCGACCACCGCATCCCCGGGCAGACCAATGAAGGCCGAGTGCGACCGTGACCGCCATCCTGCGACGACCACCCCGATCCAGAAAGTCCCCAGAGTGAGCCGGCCGATGCGGTGACGGATCCGGGCGTCCCGCCTGAAGTCCGAACAGAAGATCGACAGGCCACAGTCTGTGCCGGAACCGAAGGCCAACACGCTGCGGGGCGTGGCCGGGGTGCCGGGTTCGAAGGTCGGCATGCTGCGCGGTGTGGCGGGTTCGAAGGTCGGCATGCTGCGCGGTGTGCCGGGTTCGGAGGGCGGCATGGTGCGGGGCGTGGCGGGTGTGCTCGGTTCGGAGGGCGGCATGTTGCGGGGCGAAGCCGATGCGCCCAAGTTCAAGGGCAGCTCGCTGCGTTGCCGGCGCACGCCGGCTCAGGTCCGAAGGGCGTGCCTCATCGGCCTTTCCCGTGATTACCGGCGATGACACTGATACCGACACCTCCGGAAGAGTCTGAGGCGTGCCCGCGTCCCTCAGCGGTGCACAAGCCGCGGCCCGACCACTGCCTGTGGGGGTGTCCGCGGGTGGAGCATCTACCGCGGAACGGCGCCCGGCATCCGTCACCGGCACGGCCGCACCTTGCCGGATACGGCGGAGCTTCTCCGCATGGCGACGCTGCAAACCCCAAGCGCGTTGCCTCTCATGCTGCCGGCGAAATTCTTCTCGAGTGGCAGAGTAATTCCGTGCAGCGGTTCGATCGCGCATTCCGGAAATCTCGGCCCTGCTGAACAGTGAAGCCTGCCCCATGAATATATTCTCCAGCACTTCCGCGCCGAAGTGTAAGCATTCGATCATGAGAATCCAGAACCAATTCATGTAGTCGGAGAGACGCTCCAAGGCCCTCGGTGAGCGGGGAATGCCGCGCAAATGCGGACCGTCGCCGCCAGCCCGCCCCGCCACGGCTGGCAGCGGGGTGTGAGCCGGCGAAGGGGGGCGAAAGGCCGCCGATACTATGACCGGGCGTTCATCACCCTGCCCCGCGCCGCCAACCAGCACGCCGGGGCACCACTAGTAGTACTTTGTTAGGTCGGCACGGGTTGGTGGCAGTGTGGGCAGAAACCGAGCCAGGTGCTGAGTTGGTATTGCAGGTGCCGTAGGACGGCGTAGAGGCTCAGGGCTGCCCTGCTGCTTTTGGGTCGGTCAGCCGTAGCTGGGTGAGGAACAGCTGAGCGGCGGTGGCAAGGGTGACGTGGCGGTGCCAGCC
>NZ_JBFAAI010000019.1:0-163271 GCF_040639655.1 Actinoplanes sp. NPDC023801
CGTCGCGGTCGGCAACTCGGTCCTGACCATCATCTGGCACCTGCTGTCCGACCCCGGCGCCCGCTACCACGACCTCGGCGCCGACTACCACCAGTACCGCCTCGACAAAGGCCGCCGACAACGCGACCTGATCCGCCAGCTCGAACACCTCACCGGCCAGAAAGTCACCCTCCAATCCGCCCCCGACACCAACCTGCCCACCGCCGCCTGAACAACCCGACCTCACCCGGCTCCGCTGCGCTACGCCGGGCGCTGCCGCCTGCCCACTTACTCACCTATTTTCGAGTCAGCGGTAGCGGCCAGCCAGTTCTTGGCGGGCTGGACGCAGGGAGGCTGAGACAGCGGTTCGGTCCGGCTGGTCAGGGGCGGCCGTGGACCGCGGCGGCCGCGGCGTCGAACAGGTCCTCCAGCGGCACCCGCCCGCCGGCCCGCCCCCACGCCTCCCCGGCCACGTCGAGACAGGTCAGCACCGAGGCGACGAGCGCCTCCGCGCGTACGTCCAGAGGGTCGTCCGGGTCGGCACCCAGCCGGCGCCGGATCTCGGGGGTGAGCATCGCCTGCCACTGCAGGTGTTTCTCGATGCTGCGGGCACGCAGCGAGGGTGTCTGATGGATCATCTTGAAGACGGCGAGCATCTCCTCGTTCGTCTCGTAGGCGGCGTCTTTCACGCTGTGCAGCGCCGCGCACAGTGCCGTCCACGGGTCCTCATCCGCGGGCCGCACCTCGAGGGCCTGCCGGATCAGCTCGCCCCGGGCGGCGAGGTCGCCGAGGACGACGTCCTCCTTGGTGCCGAAGTAGCGGAAGAACGAGCGCCGCGAGATGCCGGCCGCGGCCGCGATGTCGTCGATGGTGGTGGCGTCGAAACCGCGGGTCAGGAAGAGCTCCATCGCGGTCCGGGTGATCTCGCCGTAGACGGCGTTGCGGGTCCGGGACCAGAGCGACATGCCCGTCAGCGTACATGCCATGCCTGATTGACACCGAGTGCCAGATGGACATAGCGTGCCACCCATGGCCGTCGACTATCGCAACCAGACCACCCTGATCACCGGAGCGAGCGCCGGTCTCGGCGCGCTCTTCGCCCGCCGTCTCGCCGCTCGCGGCTCCGACCTGGTGCTCGTGGCCCGGCGCACCGACCGGCTGGAGAGCCTGGCCGCCGAGCTGACGGGCGTGAACGTCACGACGATCGGCATGGACCTGGCCCAGCCGGGAGCGGGCACCAAACTCGCCGCGGCGGTGGCCGAGCGCGGCATCGGCGTGACCAGCCTGATCAACAACGCCGGGTTCGGCACGCACGGCCTGTTCCACGAGGCCGACCCGCAACGCATCACCGACGAGATCACGCTGAACGTCACCGCGCTGACCGAGATCTCCCGGGCGTTCATCGAGCCGCTGCGCGCGCACGGTGGCGGCGTGCTGGTCAACGTCGCCAGTATCGCGAGCTTCGCGCCGAGCCCGACGCTCGCGGTGTACGCCGCGACCAAGGCGTACGTGCTCAGCTTCACCGAGGCGCTCTGGGCCGAGTCCCGCGGCACCGGGTTGCGCGTGATGGCGCTGTGCCCGGGCGCCACCGAGACCGAGTTCTTCGACGTGGCCGGTCAGGGCGCTGACGGCGGCACCACGCGGATGCACCCCGGCACCGTGGTCGATCTGGCCGTCAAGGCCCTCGACCGGCGCAATCCGCCGCCCAGCCTGATCACCGGCACCCGCAACCGGATCATGATGGGTGCCAGCCGGCTGGCCGGGCGGCGGATCACGCTTGCCGCGCTCGGCGTGATGATGAACCGGTCTCAGACCGACCGGCGATAGACGACCGCCTGCCAGGGGGCCAGACGCAGGCCCTCGGGCGGGCTGTCCAGATTGTCGAGCAGCAACTCGGCACCGTCCCAGCCGTCGATCCCGGCGTGGGCGCCCACCCCGGAGAAGTTGCCGATGACCAGCAGCTCCGTGCCGCCGAGGCGACGGGTGAAGGCGTACAGACGCTCGTCGTTCGGCAGGAGCATGGTGAAGTCGCCGTCGACCACCGCGGGTTCGGTCTTCCGCAGCTCGATGAGGCGTCGGTACCAGTGGAAGACCGAGTCCGGATCAGCCCGCTGAGCCTTCGCGTTGATCTGGAGATGGTTGGGGTTCACCGGCAGCCACGGCGTCCCGGTGGAGAAGCCGCCACCCGGCGAGTCGTCCCACTGCATCGGCGTGCGGGCGTTGTCCCGGCCCCGGGCCCGCAAGACCCGCAACACCTCTTCCGGCGTACGTCCTTCGAGCTCCACCGCCTGCCGGTACTGCCCGAGCGCCTCGATGTCGCGGAACTCCCCGATGTCACCGAACGGGTAGTTCGTCATGCCGAGTTCCTCGCCCTGGTACACGTAGGGCGTGCCCCGGTGCAGGTGCAGAACCGTGCCGAGCATCTTCGCCGACGCGACCCGATGGGCGGGGCTGTCGTCGCCGTACCGGGAGACCACGCGCGGCTGGTCGTGGTTGTTCCAGTAGAGGCTGTTCCAGCCCTTCGCGGCGAGCCCGGCCTGCCACCGCCCGAGGATCGCCTTCAACGCGGTCAGCTGGAGCGGCACGAGCCGCCACGGGTCCGGCCCACGGTCCACCCAGACGTGGTCGAACTGGAACACCATGTCGACCTCGTGCCGCTCGGGGTCGGTGTGCAGCACGGCCTCGTCCACGGTGACGCCGGGCATCTCGCCGACGGTCAGCAGTCCCTCCCGGCCGGCGAAGACCTCCCGGTGCATCTCCTGGAGGAACTCGTGCAGGCGGGGCCCACCGATGAAGCCCTCGGAGCCGTCGGCGTACGCGTTGCCGGCGTTGAGCCGGCCGTCCGGCAGGCCGCCGTCCGGCCCGACCACCTTGGAGATCATGTTGATGACGTCCATCCGGAAGCCGTCCACGCCCCGGTCCAGCCACCAGCGCATCATCGTGTAGACGGCCTGACGGACCTCGGGATTCTCCCAGTTCAGGTCCGGCTGCTTCTTCGAGAACAGGTGCAGGTAATACTCGCCGGTCTTCTCGTCGAACTCCCAGGCCGGGCCGCCGAAGACGGAGCCCCAGTTGGTCGGCTCCGCACCCGGTGTTCCCGGTTCCATGCCCGGCCGGGCCGGTCGCCACCAGTACCAGTCTCGTTTCGGGTGGTCCCTGGCCGACCGGCTCTCCACGAACCACTGATGCTCGTCGGAGCTGTGGTTCACCACGAGGTCCATGATGACCTTCATGTTGCGGGCGTGCGCGCCGGCAAGCAGCTGGTCGAAGGTCGCGAGATCACCGAAGAGCGGCTCGATGTCCTGGTAATCGCTGATGTCGTACCCGTTGTCGTCCTGCGGCGACGGATAGATCGGGGACAACCAGAGCACGTCGACGCCCAACTCAGCGAGGTGGTCGAGGTGGTTGATGATGCCACGCAGGTCGCCCATGCCGTCGCCGTCGGAGTCCGCGAAGCTACGCGGATAGATCTGGTAGACGACCGATTTCTTCCACCACGTCATCCGTCTTCTCTAACACGATTACCCGCCCGCTACCGGCGATGCATACTGACCGTGTGTTTATGGGTCGAAATTCGGGTTTGTCATGAAGATCGCACTGCTGGGCCCCATCGCGTGGCGCACACCACCGCTGCACTATGGCCCGTGGGAGCTGATCACCAGCCTGCTCGCCGAGGGGCTGACCGCCCGCGGGGTCGACGTCACCCTGTTCGCGACCCTCGACTCGGTCACCAAGGCAACGCTGGACGGCGTGGTCCCGACCGGGTACGAGGAGAGCGACGAGTTCGACGGCCGGGTGTGGGAGGCCATCCACGTCAGTCATGCGCTGGCACGGTCCGCGGAGTTCGATGTGATCCACAATCATCTGGACTGGCTGCCGCTGGCCTTCTCGGAACACTGCCGCACCCCGATGCTGACCACCGTGCACGGCTTCTCCGGAGTCAACATTCTTCCGGCGTACCGGCGGGCCCGGTCGCATTTCGTCTCGATCTCGGACAGTGACCGGTCGCCGGATCTCGACTACCTGGCAACTGTGTATCACGGTGTCGATCTGGCCGGGCTGCCGTTCCACCCCGGCGGCGGGGAGGATCTGATCCTGTTCGGGCGTATCCACCCGGACAAGGGCACCGACATCGCGATCGAGATCGCCCGGCGGGCCGGCCGGCGGCTGGTGATCTGCGGAATCGTGCAGGACCGCGAGTATTTCGCCGAGCGCGTCGAACCCCTGCTCGACGCCGACCGGGTCGTCTACCTCGGTTCGGTCGGGCCCGAGGAACGCGACACGATCCTCGGCTCGGGAGCCGCCCTGCTGCATCCGATCCGGTTCGCCGAACCGTTCGGCCTCTCCGTCGTGGAGTCGATGGCCTGCGGAACGCCCGTCATCGCATACCGGAAGGGCTCCATGCCGGAGGTCGTCGACGAGGGCGTCACCGGGTTCCTGGTGGAGAACGTCGACGAGGCCGTGGCCGCGGTGGAACGGATCGGTGAGATCGATCGGGCCGCCTGTTCGGCGCGCGCCCGGGAACGCTTCTCGGCCGACCGCATGGTCGACGAGTACCTGGCGATTTACCGAAAAATCACAAGTTGATTACCTAGATCTTGTTAACGTCGCAATGTGAATTGCGCGTTAAACGAGGTCTTTTCCTGACCGTGTTTGCGCCGCTCACCCGCGGTGTACGGCACCGTGCCCGCGCGCGCTGAGTCCGTGCTGCGGGTATGCAGCCGGCCGAGGAGAGAAAGGCGCAGTCATGCCCGCGACATACGGGTTTTTGAGCACTTATCCCCCCACTCAATGCGGTTTGGCGACTTTCAATGCGGCACTCGCCACGCATCTCACCGGCGGCAGCCCCGGATCCGGGGTGGTCCGGCTGCTCGCCGGCGACGACACCAGTGGGGGGATCGCGCTCGACCGGGCCGCGCCGCGGGCCGTGCACACCTGGCACACCGACCGGGCCGGCGGCTGGGTCGCCGCCGCCACCGCGCTGAACCGTTTCGACGTCGCGATCCTGCAGCACGAGTACGGCATCTACCCGGGTGACGCCGGGGCCGAGGTGCTGCCGGTCCTCCGCGCGCTGCGGATCCCCTCCATCGTGGTGCTGCACACCGTGCTCACCAATCCCGATCCGCTGCAGCGCGCCGTCCTGGAACAGATCGCCGTGGCCGCCGACGCCGTGGTGACCATGACCGACACCGCCCGGCAGCGGCTCACCACCTACTATGACGTCAGCCCGCGCAAGATCACGGTGATCCCGCACGGGGCCGGCAGCCACACCGGGACACCACGCGAGGACAACGACCGGCCGCAGCTGCTCACCTGGGGGCTGCTCGGACCGGGCAAGGGCATCGAGTGGGCGCTGCGGGCCCTCGCCCTCCTCGGCGACCTGACACCGCGGCCGGTCTACACCGTCGCCGGGCGCACTCACCCCAAGGTGCTCGAGCAGCAGGGTGACGTCTACCGGGACTCGCTCAAGGAGCTCGCCGCCGAACTGGGCGTCGACGACTGCGTGCGGTGGTCCGACATCTACCTCGAGCCGGCCGAGCTGTCCCGGCTGATCCGGTCGGCGGACGCGGTCGTGCTGCCGTACGACTCCACCGAGCAGGTCACCTCCGGGGTGCTGATCGAGGCGGTCGGCGCCGGTGTCCCGGTGGTCGCCACCGAGTTCCCGCACGCGGTGGAGCTGCTCGCGGACGGACCGGGACTGCTCGTACCGCATCAGGATCCGGAAGCGATGGCCATCGCCGTCCGGCACGTCCTCGCCGAGCCCGGCCTGCCCCGCCGCCTCGCCGGGCTGTCCGGCGGCCCCACCCTGCGCTGGCCCGCCGTGGCCGCGCGGTACCAGGCCCTCGCTGCCCGCCTGATCTCCGACCGCCGGCCGCTCGCGGCCGCGACGATCTCCGCATAGGCATGGCGCTGTCACTGCGGCTGATCCCGCCGCCCCTCCAGTTGCGCGACGCACCCGACCCCCGCTGGGACCACGTGTTCCGGCTCTCCGACGACACCGGGCTGCTCGAGCACGCCCGCAACGCCATCGCCCGGCGCGAGCACGGGTACTGCGTGGACGACGTGTCCCGCGGCCTGCTCGTCGCCGCCCGCGAACCCCGCCCCTGGCCTGAACTGATCCGGCACGCGGAGCGCTACCTGGGCTTCCTCACCCACGCACAGGGACCGGACGGCGCCTTCCGCAACCGGATGGGGTACGACCGCCGCTGGAGCGACGAGCCGTCGCTCGGTGACTGGTGGGGCCGGGCCATGTGGGGACTCGGCACGGCCGCGGCCCGCGGGCCGTCCGCCTGGATCCGCCGGGAGGCCATGGAGGCGTTCCGGCAGGGTCTGCGGTGCCGATCGACGTGGCCGCGGGCGATGGCGTTCGCCGGGCTCGGTGCCGCCGAGGTGCTGCGCGCCGAGCCGTACGACCCGGCCACCGCCGAACTGCTCGGCGACGCGGCCACCGTGATCGGCCTGCCCGGCTCCGACCCGGACTGGGTGTGGCCCGAACCGGAACTCACCTACGCCAACCCGTCGCTGGCCGAGGTCGTCATCGCCGCCGGGGACCTCCTCGGCGACGAGGGCCTGCTCGTCGACGGGCTGCGCATGTTGACCTGGCTGTGCGGCGTGCAGGAGAACGACGGCCACCTGTCGACCGTCCCGGTCGGCGGCTGGCGCCCCGGCACACCGGCCGCCGCCCGGCACCGCTTCGACCAGCAGCCGATCGAGGCGGCCGCCACCGCGGACGCCTGCGCCACGGCCGCCGCGGTCACCGGCGACGAGCATTGGGACGCCACACTCTTTCAGGCGATCGCCTGGTTCCTCGGAGACAACGACACCGGAACGGTGATGTACGACGCTGAGACTGGCGGATGTTATGACGGGTTGACGGCTGATGGTCCTAATCTGAACCAAGGAGCCGAATCCACCCTCGCGCTCGTCTCCACGCTGCAGCATGCCCGTACGCTGGTGAGCCGGAGCGCGACCCGACCCTCAGGCGGCCTAGCGTGACAGCAACGGTGAGCACCACCGACATCACTCGTCACAACATCACCATGGCGCCGGACGGCCGGCGCGTCGTGATCAAACTGTTCGTTCCCGGTGAGGACGCGAACACCGTCCACAACCGGACGTCAAGCCTGATCGAGCGGATCCTGCAGCTCGACGAGAGCGACATCAACGCGCTCCTCGACGACGTGCTCAGCCGTTTCGCCGGACGCCACCACGACATCCTCGCCGTCTTCCAGCACCACTACCAGGTGGTCCAGCACCGCGTGCCCAACGAGATCGAACTCTCCCCGGCCGCACGGACCTTGATCGGCGCGTACGTCAGCCACGAGTTCTCGGTCGAGGCCGCCGCGCTCTGCAACCCGTCCATGGTCCCCCACCCGGACCAGGGCGAACTGCTCCCCGGCGAACTCAGGGTCGCGATCAGCCTGCGCCAGATCGGCGAGGGCCACATCTCGTCGATCGGGTTCTGCAGCGCCATCCTCGGCCCCGGCGCCGCGATCCGGATCGAGGATCGGGAGGGCCCCCTCATGATCGGTCAGCGGGTCGGCGCCAAACACATGCGGCACCAGCTGTGCGCGGCACTCATCGAGGACGACATCGACAACGAGGCATCGTCGTACGTGCTGTCGGCGCTGCCGGAACGCTACGACGACCACGAGTTCGAGGAGATCCTCGGGCACCTGCCGAACGAGCTGCTGGCCCGGCCCACCACCCCGACGGCGCTGGAGGCCATCCGGCGGATCGTGGGCGCCGACTACGCGGTCACCTTCCCCGCGACCATCCCGCTGCACCAGCGGGTTCTGTGGCCGTCCACGCCGACCGAGAGCAAGGGCATGGAGGACGCCCGATTCGTGCAGGTGCTCGACCCGGACGGGCGGACGGCGTACCAGGCCACCTACACCGCGTACGACGGCTTCAACATCGCCGGGCGGATCATCTTCACGCGGGATCTGCGGCACTTCGAGGTCACCACCCTGCACGGGCCGGCCGCCCGCAACAAGGGCATGGGGGTGTTCCCGCGCTACATCAACGGCCGGAAGTACGCGCTGTGCCGCTCCGACGGCGAGACCCTCGGCCTCAGCGTCCGCGACGAGCAGCACCGCTGGCAGCACGTCGGCCCGATCCTCGTCCCGCACCGCGGCTGGGACCTCATCCAGGTCGGCAACTGCGGCTCACCGATCGAGACCGAGGCGGGATGGCTGGTGCTCACCCACGGCGTCGGACCGATGCGCCGGTACGCCATCGGCGCCATGCTGCTCGACCTGGAGGACCCGTCGCGGGTCATCGCCGACCTTCCGCAGGGACTCATCGACCCGGACGAGATCGAACGGGAGGGGTACGTGCCGAACGTCCTCTACTCCTGCGGAGGGCTCGTCCACGAAGGGCGGTTCTGGCTGCCGTACGCGTCGAGCGACGTACGGATCAGCTTCGCCAGCATGCCGCTGGACCGGCTGCTCAACCGTATGCAGCCGGTCTCCTAGCTCCGGCTGCCGGTCCCAGGTGCCGTTCTTGTCGGCCGGCTGCCCAGTTCGGTGCTGTTCTTGTCGGCCGGCTGCTCAGTTCTTGGTGCCGGCCACCACCCAGATGGTGAGGACCGCCAGGAAGGTGCCGCTCTGCCCGGCCGCGTCGACACAGGCCAGCCACTCGTCGCGCAGGCCGGGCGGAGTCGCCCAGGCGTCCGCCGGCACCCGCGGGTTGACCATCGGCAGCACCACGGCGGCCGAGGCAGGGCTGACGAACAGACACGTCACCGGGTTCGCGGTCACGTCCCGCAGACCGGCCGCGACCAGCCGGCGGCGCAAGGTGCGGCCCATGTCGAACTGTTTCGGCGTGAAATGGCCACTCACGTGAGCCAGCACCACCGCGCCGAGCCCGGCCGGCATGCCGTCGAAGGCGAGCGAACCCCAGTCGGTGTCGATCAGGCAGATCCGCCCGCCGGGGCGGGTCACCCGGACCAGCTCACCGATCGTCCGGTCGGCGTCGTCGACATGCTGCAGGACCCGCTCGCACCACACCCCGTCGACGTGCCCGTCCGGCATGTCGAGGGCGGCGACATCCCCGGTCAGGTAGCGCGCGTTGCTGCCGTCGTGCCGGCTGATCGCTGCCGCGGTCACCGCCGACGAGTGATCCACGGCGAGCACCTCGCCGGTCGCACCGACTCGGGCGGCCAGCATCCGGGCCACCTCGCCGCAGCCGGAGCCGGCGTCGAGCAGCCGCTGCCCGGAGGACGGCCGGAGCGTCTCGAAGGCCACCTGGCGTACCCGCTGGATCTCCGGATGCCGGCCCATTGCCGTCAGGGCATCGAGCACGATTTCCGACATCTGACCCGAGAGGGCGTCGATGTCGGAAAAGGGCGTCCGGTCCTTCTGCGCGGGTTCCATCCCACAATTGTTCATCGCTGATGCCCCGATCGGCTGCACCCGTCATCCATCCGACAGCAGTGCCACCTGCCCTTTCGCTAGATCAAGCGACGGTTGTGCGCGATCCGCACACGATCCGTACGCAAAATCAAGCCGTACGCTCCGTGATGTCTTGCGCATCACAGGTCACCGGGGAAATCGATAGCAACAGGCCGGCAATCGATGTGTAAAACTTCCGGGCATGATCGAACGGGTTAAGTTCGGGCTGGTCGGCTTCGGCACCGGCGGCCGGGTGTTCCACGCGCCGCTGATCGCCTCCGCGGAGAACATCGAATTCGTCGGCGTGGTGACCACCTCGCCGGAGCGCCGGGCACAGGTCGCCGAGGCGCTGCCGGGCGTCGGCACGTACGACTCGATCGCCGCCCTGGCCGCCGACGGAGTGCAGGCGGTGGCCATTTCGACCCCGGCCGCCACCCACGCCGCGCTCGCCGTCGAAGCCATCGAAGCCGGGCTCGCCGTCGTCGTCGACAAGCCGTTCGCGCTCGACGCCGACACCGCCCGCAAGCTCGTCACCACCGCCGAGGAAGCCGGTGTGCCACTCACCGTCTACCAGAACCGGCGGTGGGACTCCGACCTGCTCACCATCCAGAAGCTGGTGGAGAACGGTTCGCTCGGCACTGTCCGCCGCTTCGAGTCCCGGATGGAACGCTGGGCGCCCGAGCGGCTCCCCGGCGCGGCGGGCGGCGGTACCCTCCTCGACTTCGGCTCCCACCTGATCGACCAGGCACTGCAGCTGTACGGCCCTGCCGACCGGGTGTACGCCGAGGTGCACGGCCCCGACGGCGGCCTCGACGACGACTTCTTCGTCGCGCTGCACCACACCGGCGGCGTCGAGTCCCACCTGTGGGGATCGTGGCGGCAGGCCGGTCCCGGCCCGCGCTTCCGCGTCACCGGCACCGCCGGCACCTACATCTCGCCCGAACTCGACTACCAGGAGACTTTGCTGAAGGCGGGCAAGACCCCGGCCAAACTCGGCGACCGCTGGGGCGTCGAACCGGAGCACCGCTGGGGTCACCTGTTCCGCGGCGCCACCGGTGCCCCGGTCGAGAGCTGCCGCGGCCGATGGGACACCTTCTACCCGGCGGTGGCCGCCGCGGTCCTCGGCGAGGGCCCGCTGCCGGTCGACCCGTGGGACTCGGTCCGCGCCATGGAGATCCTCGACGCGGCCCGTCACAGCGCCACAACCGGCACCACGGTCGCCCTCTGACCCTGGCACGCGCCGCCCGCGTGGTGATCTGCGGTCCACTCGAGGCCCCAGGTCACCACGTGCCGCCGGCGCTCGGCCGACGTGGTGACCTCCGATCCGCGCCATGCCGTTGATCACCACGCGACGTCCGCGCTCCGCCGGCGCGGTGACCTACCGGTCCGCTCGAGGCCCCAGGTCACCACATCTTGCCGCCTCCGGCTTGTTGGACTCCGGCGACTGTGTTCGCCGCGCGTCCGGAGCGAACGGGCCGCATGGTGGCCTACGGCCTGGACCTGGACACCGGCTTCCGGACCGCGCCACGTCCTGGTGCGGCGGCGGCGTTCGCAGGATGAACGCGTGGGTTCAGGCCTGACGGGGGCTGAGGGAGGTGTCCAGGACCCGCGCGGTGGCCAGCACGTCCGCAAACGACCCGGAGCCGAGGTCCAGGCCACCGGGAAGCCAGGAAACCGTTGCGCTGTCGCTTTCGGTCATGGCGGTGAGGACTTGGTCAGGCGTCAGTCCGGCCGACTGCAGCAGGCGGATCTCCCGGGTGTTGACGCCGGGCGGCAACGGCCCGTTGCCCAGGTCGGTTCCGTAGCGGACGCTTCCGCCGTACTCGATGAACCGCCGCAGGTTCCCGACGGCGGTCTCCCGAGCCGGATCGGGCTCGCCCCAGCCGTGGATGTCAAGCGTGCTGATCCAGCGCATCCGCTTCGCGCAGGCACGCAGCAGTGCGTCGTCGACCGGTTCGGTCCAGGGCGTATGCGCCAGGACGTCAGCCCCCGCCGTGTACGCGGCAGCGACCGTCCCGGCCCCCTCCGCGTGCACGACCACCGGCAGGTCCGCCGCATGCGCCGCAGTGACCACGGCCTCCAGTACCGGCTGTGACAGTTGCGGGCCACCGGCATGCGCGGTGACCTTGATCAACCCGGCGCCTACCGCCCGTGCCTCGGC
Organism: Actinoplanes sp. NPDC023801; assembly: GCF_040639655.1. Lineage (NCBI taxonomy): Bacteria > Bacillati > Actinomycetota > Actinomycetes > Micromonosporales > Micromonosporaceae > Actinoplanes > Actinoplanes sp. NPDC023801. Next base: position 11,536 of record NZ_JBFAAI010000019.1, read on the forward strand.
GACCGCCGCGCCCGCGTCGGCCGCCGTGCTGATCTCCCGCCAGCTGCCGGCGGGTGCCCATGGCCGGTCGCTCGGATATCCGCCCGGAGCGATCATGAACGGGCCGGCATAGCGCACGCGTGGCAGCCCGGAGTCCGCCGACAGTGCTCGCCCGGCGAGTTCGGCGACCGTCGACGGAACACCGCCGAGATCCCACACCTCGGCAATGCCACCGGCCCGGACCGTACCGAGGTCGACCAGCGCCGAATGCACGTGCGCATCGACCAGACCCGGCATGAGCGTTCCCGGGAACCGCCGGGTGTCGTCGCCGCCCGGTGCGAGCTCGGCCGGCACGGGCTTGATCGCCCCGTCGGGCGCGACCCGGAGAGCGACGCCCGTCCGCAGCCGCCCACCCCACCAGACCGAATCCGCGAGCAGCCATACGACCCGGTCATCTCTGCCGGTCCCACTGCCCGTCGGCGGGATCTCGGTCTCCTCGGCGACGGTGACGGTCGGCCGTGGGCCGGCGCTGCGGCGCAGCGCGGACAGCCCGCATCCGGCGGCCGAGCCCGAACCTCCGCAACAACCCGCGGCCGGGTCGCCGGCGGCATCCGGCGCGGTGGCGTTCTCGCACACACCGGCCGGAGGGACAGACGACGAGGGGGGAGCGACAGAAGACGAGGGCGGAGCGGCAGGAGGCGGAGGCGGAGCGACAGACGAGGGCAGATCGGCAGACGACGATTCGGTACTCACCGGGGGTTCTTCTCCAACAGCTCCCGCAGGAGCGCGAGCCCCTGACAAACCTCACCGAAGCTGGTGCTCAGGGGCGCCGGGCCGATCCGGAGGCCGTCCGGGCGCCGGTAGTCGGGGATGACCCCGCTGTCCCACAACGGCTGCAGGAAGTCCTTGAAGCCGTCGCGCCGCAACGTCACGTGCCCACCGCGCCGAGCCGGGTCACGCGGACTCACCACGTCGACTCCGTACGGGGCGAGCCATTCGTCCGCGATGTCCAGCACATAGTCGGTGAGCAGCAGCGACTTGGCCCGCACCGCTTCGATCCCGGCGGCGGCCAGCATGTCGAGGTTGGCGTGCAGGGGCACCATCGCGAGAATCGGCGGCGTTCCGCTGAGCAGAGCGCGGACACCGGCCGCCGGCTCGTAGCCGTGGCCCATCTCGAAGACCGCCCGGTGTCCCATCCAACCCTGGATCGGCTGGCGCAACTCGTCCTGCAACTCCCGCCGCAGGTAGGCGAAGGCCGGTGCACCCGGTCCCCCGTTGAGGTACTTGTAGGTGCATCCGACGGCGAGGTCGACGCCCCACTCGTCGAGGGCGATCGGCACCGAACCGGCCGAATGGCACAGGTCCCACATCGTCAGCGCCCCGGCCGCGTGCGCGACCCGGTTGATCTGCGCGACATCGGCGAGCCACCCGGACCGGTAGGCGACGTGGCTGAACAGCACCAGGGCGGTGTCCGCGTCGACCACGTCGGCGACCTGCTCGGCACGGATACCGGTGAGCGGATCGACCTCGATCCACTCCAGGCGCAGCCCGCACTCCGCGGCGATGCCCTCCAGAACGTACCGATCCGTGGGGAAGTTGTCGGTGTCCAGCACCACGGTGCGCCTGTCGGGCCGGGCAGCGACCGCGGCACGCGCCAGCTTGTAGATCAGCACGGTGGTCGAATCGGCGATCACCGTCTGCCCGGCAGCGGCGCCGAGAGCGATCGAACCGAGCCGGTCGCCGAGAGTGAGCGGCCACTCCAGCCAGCCCTCGTCCCAGCCACGGATCAGCCGGCCGCCCCACTGCTCGCGGATGAACTCGTCGACCAGCCGAGCGGTCGCCTCCAAGGGCCGCCCGAGCGAGTTCCCGTCGAGGTACGACAGCAACTCGGCCGCCGGCGGGGTGATGAACTGCTCGCGGAACGCCGCCAGCGGGTCATCCGCGTCGAGGGCTGCGGCGCGGGCGGACAGGTCATCGGTCAACGGGGCACTCCGATCTCGGTCCGGACGGCGTATAGCTCGGGGAAGAATGTCAGATCGAGCGCCGCCTTGAGGAAGCCGACCCCGCTGGAGCCGCCGCTGCCCCGTTTGAAGCCGATCGTCCGCTCCACCGTCTTGAGGTGCCGGAACCGCCACAGCTGGAAGTTCTCCTCCAGGTCGACGAGCTCCTCACAGGCCTCGTAGACGTCCCAGTTCTGTTCGGCGTTCTCGTAGATCTCGCGGAAGACCGGGACCAGATCGGCATGATATTCGTACGGTTCGGTGACGTCACGCTGCAGGATCTCGGCCGGCACCGGATGCCCGCGCCGCGCCAGGAAGTGCAGGAACTCGTCGTAGACGCTCGGTGCGAGCAGCGCGTCCTCGAGCAGTGCCCGGGCATCGGGCTGGTCATCGAAGATCCGCAGCATCTTCCGGTTCTTGTTGCCGAGCAGGAACTCGATCGCCCGGTACTGAAACGACTGGAAGCCCGACGACGTGCCGAGGAAGCTACGGAATTCCGCATATTCTGAGGGGGTCAGGGTGGCCAGCACCGACCACTGCTCGGTCAGGGTGCGCTGGATGTGCTTGACGCGGGCCAAGCCCTTGAGCGCCGGACGCAACTGGTCCTTCGCCAGGTGCTCCTGAACCGCCCGGAGCTCGTGCATGATCAGTTTCAGCCACAGCTCGGATGTCTGATGCTGAACGATGAACAGCAGCTCGTCGTGGTGCTCCGGCACGCTCACCGGGTGTTGCGCACCCAGGACGTCGTCCAGGCGCAGATATGCCCCGTACGAGAGATTGACCTTGAAGTCCTTGACTATGCCGTCTTCAAGCGGCCGCTGTGCCGACATGGTGAACCCACCTCCTCGTCAAGAAGATCACAGCGGTCCCCAGTAAACCCATCGGCCGTCGTGCCGTACGAACCGGCTCTTCTCGGCCATCACACCCGGCTGACCGCCGTCGACGTAGTGTGCCCGGAACTCGACCGTGCCCTCAGCGTCGAAGACGCCACCGCCGTCGTGGCCCAGCAGGTCAAGACGCGTCCAGCGCAGCCCCGGATCCTTCTCCACGGCTTGCGGCCGCGTCGACGGGTGCCAGGTCAGGAGCACGTAGGCAGTTTTGTCCAGCGCATAGGCACTGAAACGCGAACGCATCAACGCTTCCGGATCGGCTGCCGGCTTTCCGTCGTGCAGGGGGCCGCAACACGCGTCATACGCTCCGCGGCCGCACGGGCACACCGCGGAGGCCGTCCGGGGTCTGGGGGATCTGCGAGCCATGCCGCCCAGTGTCCCCCACCCGCCGGACACCCTCGAAGTTATCCACAATCCTCGTCTGTCCACAGGCCCGGCCGCCGTCGCGGCGCTCGCCGCGGTACTGATTCGGGCATGTTCACGACCGCCGGGGCGGGCCCGTCAGCCGGCCTGCTGCTCCACGACGATGCCGCTGATCACCTTCTGACAGCGGTCCAGTTCCTCGATCAGTCCCTGCATCTCCTCGATCGCGGAAACCGCGTTCTGCGTGTCCGCACGGATGCCGCCGACCTGTGTGCCGATCTCGCTGGTCGCCGTCGCCGTCTCGTTCGCCAGGTCCTTGACCTCGCTGGCCACCACCGCGAAACCGCGCCCCGACTCACCGGCCCGGGCCGCCTCGATCGTCGCGTTCAGCGCCAGCAGGTTGGTCTGCTTCGCGATCGTCGCGATCAGCTGCACCACCTTGCCGATCTCGGTGCTGCTCGCCTCCAGCCGCTGGATCACCTGCACGGCGGTCTCGGCCGCACGGACCGCGGCCTCGGTCGCAGCCGCCATGTCGTTGCTGACGTTGGCCAGCCGGTGCACCGAGTCGCGCTGCCGGTCCTGCGCCGACCGGTCGGCCTGGCCCTGACCCGCCGACCAGTCCTGCTGACCCGTCGACGACCAGCCGTCATTCTGATCCCAGTCGGACATGGTGGTAGCGACCCCTCTCTGCCGGTCTCCGCAAAACATCCCATCCCGCCCACCGACTGCGAAGCGTTTTGCCCGATTGAGCCCTCTCTCAGCCAGCGTGGACAACGTGAGTGTTCGTGGGCGCCGGGCGAGAACGGACGGCGGCCGGCACGGCGGACGGCGGCGGCAACTCGACAGGCGGCGACTGGCGGGCAGCGGGCAGCGGGCAGCGGAGAATGCAGGCGTGGCAGGGGTGGGTGGGATTCTGGAGAGCGTTTGGCGGGCCGAGTCGGCCGGGATGCTGGGAGTGCTCGGGCGGCGCCTCGGTGATCTCGATGTGGCCGAGGAGGCACTCCAGGACGCCGTTGCGGAGGCGTTGCGGCGGTGGGAGGCGGACGGCGTACCCGATAATCCGGCCGGTTGGCTGGTCACGACCGCCTGGCGCAAGGCGATCGATCGGCTTCGGCGGGATGCCAGCGGGCGCGAGAAGGAGGCTGTCGCGGCGGGGGATCCGACCTGGGGGCCTGCCTGGCCGCCGTCCGGGGATGATCGGCTGGCGCTGGTGTTCGCGTGCTGCCATCCGGCGCTTCCGGAGGCTTCGCGGATCGCGCTGACCCTGCATGTGGTCGCGGGGCTGTCCGCGGAGACCGTTGCCGCGGCGTTTCTGCTGCCCAAGGCCACTGCCGCGCAGCGCCTGGTACGGGCCAAGCGACACCTCAAGGAACATGGCATACGGGTGGAGACACCTCCGCCGCACGAGTACGGATCACGTCTGCGGTCCGCGGCCAGTGTCATCTACCTGATCTACAACGAGGGCTATCTGGCCTCGTCCAGTGACACTGCCGAGCGTCGTGAGCTGGCCCGGGAAGGGTTGGAGCTGGGCCGGCAACTGGCCGCGCTGATGCCGTACGAACCGGAGGCCGCGGGCCTGGCCGCACTGCTGGAGTTGCACGAGTCGCGGGCCGCGGCACGGTTCGACGGTGCTGGGCGCATGGTGCTGCTGGCCGATCAGGACCGGTCGTCGTGGGATCGGCCGCTGATCGCTTCGGCGTTGCGGCGTCTCGCGCGGGTGGCCTCGCTGAACCGGCCGGGGCCGTTCCAGGTGGAGGCCGCGATCGCCGCCCAGCATGCGGTCGCCCCGTCGTGGGCGGGATCCGACTGGGGGACGGTGCGCAAGCTCTACGACCTGCTGGCCGGGTTCCGGCCGACGCCGGTGGTGCTGCTGGGCCGCGCCGTGGCCACGAGTTTCACGGCCGGCCCGGCGGAGGCGCTCGCCGAGGTGGACGAACTGGAGGAGCGGTTGGCCGGCTACCGCCTGTGGCATGCGACCCGCGCCGAGCTCCTGGGCCGACTCGGCCGCCGGGCCGCGGCTGCCGAGGCGACGCGGCGGGCACTGGCGCTGGCCACCAACCCCGCCGAACGCGACCTCCTGACCCGCCGCCTCAACGACCTGGCCGGCTGACCACGACATCAAACGCCCGCCACCTCGACGACCTGCTGACAGACCGTTACAACAACGCCCGCCGCTTCGACGACCTGGCCGACAGGCCATGACACCGGCGGCTGCCGGCCACATCGCGGGCCCGGCCGGGCACGACGGCGCACGCAGGCGCTTCACCCGAAGTTAATCCGGCGATCCCTTTCGGAGAGCCTTCGCGTTCGCTGTGCCCGGTTGGATTGCCCGGTCTCGATGAGGATCGGGAGCAATGGGACGGGGGACCCCAGCACATGACCACCGCCAGCTCGACCGGACCACGATGATCCGGCGCCACCTGCCGCTGCTGCTGGTTCTCGGCGTCGCCATCGGAGTGCGTGCCTGGTTCACGGCCGCGTACCCGTATGCCTTCTTCTTCCCCGACACCATGCTGTACGTGCGTGACTCGCTCGCGATGGTGCCGAACGACATCCGGCCGGCCGGCTACTCGCTTCTGATCAAACCGCTCGCCGGCGGCCCGTACCAGCTGATCGCGGTGTTTCAGCATGTGATCGGGGCGGCCCTGATCGTCGGCGGCTACGCGTTCCTGGTCAGGCGGGGTGCGAAGCCGTGGCTCGCGGCGCTGGCCATGGTCCCGCTCGCTGTCGACGCCCGGCAGCTCACCCTGGAGCATTACATCCTGGCCGAGACGGCGTACGTGGCGCTGACCGTGGCCGGTTTCATCGTCCTGGCCTGGCGGGACCGTCTCGGGCCGGTGGCGGCCGCGGCGGGTGGCGTGCTGCTGGGCTTCGCCGCGCTGACCCGTTCGGTCGGGCTGCCGATCCTCGCGCTGGCCGGCGTCTACCTGCTGGCGCGGCGGGCCGGCTGGCGGCAGGTGGTGGCCTTCGCGCTGCCCGTGGCGGCGCTGCTCGGTGGATATCAGGTCTTCTACGAACGGCATCACGGCGTGTACGCCTTCACGCAGAACCAGGGCCGGTTCCTGTACGCACGCGTCATGCCGGTGGCGGACTGCTCCCAACTGGAACTGACCGTCAAACAGCGCACACTGTGTGATCCGAACCCGCCGGCGAACTTCGAGCACCGCCCGGACCGCTATATCTGGAGCGACCACAGCCCGGCGTACCGGCTGTACCGCGGCGTCGGCAACGACGAGTTCCTGAACGAGTTCGCCACCACGGTGATCAAGCAGCGCCCGGGCGCCTATCTGGCCATGGTCGCCGAGGAGGCGAGCTGGCATTTCTGGTTCCGCCCGCCGCTGGTGAAGGACTCGGCGTGCCTGGCGAGGACATGGCTGCCGCCGGAGCGGCCGGGCTATCAGTGTCAGCCGTTCTACTACGTGCCGGTGAGCGAGATCGGTAAGCATCCGGCCGTGGGCCCGCTGCCCGCGACTGCCGCGACGGAGCGAGTTCACGCGTACGGGCGGATCGTCACGACGCCCGGCCCGCTCTACGCCGTCGGCGTGCTGATGGCCCTGGCCGCCGCGTTCTGGCGCCCGCGGGGACGATCGTGGCGGCCTGCCGCCGACGCGGTGCTGTTCGTCGCGGCCGGTGTCGGTCTGATGCTCGTGAGCGTCGCGACCAGCATGTACGAGCAGCGGTACGCGGTGCCCGCGGTCGTCCTGGTCCCGGTCGGCATGGCCCTCGCCTGGATCCGGTTGCGCCCCGCAACGAAAACAACCGGCCCCACCGATGCAACCGAACCGGCGAGAGCAACCGGCCCCACCGCGGCGCACGAACCCGCCAAAGCAACCGGCCTTACCGATGCGACAGAACCCGCGAAAGCCGGGTGAGCAGGGAGTCTTCCCCGAGACGACCGGCTCTCCCGGCTGACGACCTGATCCCCGCGACTGCTTCAGATCTAGCGGATCATTTCCGGGCGTAGTTCGACGCGGTCGCCGATGGCGGCGATGCCCGGCCAGCCGGACGCGACCGCAACGGCCTCGTCCAGGTCGTCGACGTCGAGCAGGATGAAGCCGCCGACCACCTCTTTGAGTTCGACGTACGGTCCGTCGGTGACCTGCGGTGTGCCGTCCTGGCCGGCGCCGATGGTTTTCGCCCCGCTGGACGGTCCTAGTTCGGCGCCACCCTGAACGATCTTCCCGGCGTCGAACCACTTCTGCCACCAGGTGCCGACCTCCTCCATCAGGCCGGGGGCCAGATCCGGATCGAACCACTTGGACTCCTCGCCCAGCAGGATCATGACGTAGCGCATCGGTGTGCTCCCTCGTTTCGACAACGTTCGTTCAAACCACTGACGATCGGGGCGCCCGCCGAATCGACATCGAGCACCGATCGTCCCGCAACCGGCGGGAGGACACCCGCCCGAGAAACGACGAACCAGCAGACGGCTGCGAGAAGACCGGCGGCAGCAGACCCCGCGAAAAGATGAGCGAACGAACCAGCGCCAGGAAACCCGGCGGAACAGACCGGTGGAGGCGGATCGGTCCGAGGACCGCTCGCAAGCAGATGGAAGAGTTGCGTCGCGCTGAGCGACGTCTTAACCGATTCATAGCCGGACCGACGGCCACTGCCTGTGAAATATGCTCGAGGAGAGCGTCGAGGCGCATCGACGATCCGCAAGGGTACGCAAAACGCGGACCGACTGCGGTTCTGTTCTTGCAATAATCTGACGTAGGATTCCGCTGTGACCAAACGACTTGCCGAGGTGGCGAAGAAGGCCGGAGTCAGCGAGGCGACCGTCAGCCGGGTGCTCAACGGGCGCAGCGGCGTCTCGGAGGCCACCCGCACGTCGGTGCTCACCGCTCTCGACGTCCTGGGCTATGAACGGCCGACGAAACTGCGCGGTGAGCGTGCCCGGCTCGTCGGCCTGGTGCTGCCCGAGCTGCAGAACCCGATCTTCCCGGCGCTGGCCGAGGTGGTGACCAGCTCGCTCGCCCAGCGCGGTTTCACCCCGGCGCTGTGCGCGCGGACGATAGGCGGTGTGCCGGAGTCCGACTATGTCGAGATGCTGCTGGACCACCAGGTGTCCGGGGTGATCTTCGCGGGCGGGTCCTATGCGCTCACCGACGCGTCGCACGAGCACTACCGGCGGCTCACCGAGCGCGGGCTGCCGGTGGTGCTGGTCAACGCCGGCGTCGACGAGCTGGGCTTCCCCCGGGTGTCGACCGATGACGCGGTCGCCGTCGAGCAGGCGTACGGGCATCTGCGATCGCTGGGGCACGAGCGGATCGGCATGGTCCTCGGGCCGGAGGGGCACGTCCCGTCGCGCCGCAAGCTGAACGCTCTGCTGCAGGTCACCGGCTCGACGGAGGCCCAGAAGTGGGTGGAGCGGTCGAGTTTTTCGATGGAGGGCGCCCGGGTCGCGGCGACGAAGCTCGTGGAGCGCGGGGTGACCGGCATCATCTGCGCCAGCGATGTGCTGGCGCTCGGTGCGATCCGGGCGGCGCGCCGGCTGGGCCGGGCGGTGCCCGGTGACGTCTCGGTGGTGGGCTTCGACGATTCGGCGTTCATGACCTGCACCGACCCGCCGCTGACGACGGTGCGGCAGCCGATCGAGATGATGGGGCAGGCCGCGGTGGATCTGCTGGTGAGCCAGATCGACGAGGCCCGCGAGTTCTCCGACGAGCTGCTGTTCGAGCCGGAGCTGGTGGTCCGAGGATCAACAGGGCCCGTGCGCCGGGACTGATCGACCGACGAGCAAGCCTGAAGCAGTCAGCTGACGGCCGCGCCGGGAGTAATCGACTGACGGCCAACAAGCCGCCGACCACTTGGTCGGCGGCTTTTTTGCGTACAGAAGCGGATGAAGTGACCGCAAGCAAAGGCCTGCCGCAAGAAAGTCGTGTTTTTTCAGCGCCCGATCGAAACCTTGCGGCAACATGCGCGCCTCGTTACAGTGACTCCACTCACTGCGGGGGACAGTCCACACCGAACTCGCCGTAGTGACGACAACGCATCTCACCGATGGCCATGGATAGACCCGTTCCCGAAGGGATGGACAGATGTCCGTACCGCAGTACCGGAAGGTTGCGGCGTTCGCGCTCGTGGCCGGCCTGGGACTCAGCCTGACGGCGTGTTCCACCAAGAGCGACGACGGCGGCACCGACGCGGCCGGCAAGGTCACCATCACGGTCGACTGCCAGCCCGTGGCCGCCCAGAAGGAACTGCTCGACAACTGGAACGCGGATGTCACCGAGTTCCAGAAGCAGAACCCGAACATCGTGATCAAGAGCATCAGCGTCGGCCAGCAGTGCAACAATCCGCCGGACTTCACCGCGCGTCTGGCGGGTGGCACCACCACCGACGTCTTCTACGGATACATGACCGACCTCCAGCAGGTGCTGGACTCGGGTCAGGCGATGGACATCACCCAGTACGTCAACAAGAACACCGTTTCCACCTGGGACAGCGTCGACCCGGCGCTCAAGGAGGTGTTCACCGACGGCGGGAAGCTCTACGGCGTCCCGGTGAAGAACTACTCGATGGGCCTGGTCTACAACAAGGCCCTGTTCGCCAAGGCCGGCCTGGACGTCGACAACCCGCCGAAGACCTGGCCCGAGGTCCGGGAGGCGGCCAAGAAGATCACCGCCGCCGACAAGAGCGTGGCCGGTTACGCCGAGTACAGCGCCGGCAACACCGGTGGCTGGCACTTCACCTCGCTGCTCTACTCGCAGGGCGGCCGGGTCCTCTCCGAGGACGGCAAGAAGGCCGCGTTCAACACCGCCGAGGGCAAGCAGGTCCTGCAGAACCTCAAGGACATGCGGTACGGCGACAACACCATGGGCAGCCGCCAGCTCCTGCAGTGGGGCGACCTGCTGACCAACGCCGCCGCCGGCAAGGTCGGCATGTTCATCGGCGCGCCGGACACCACCCAGGCGATCGTCAGCCAGTTCAAGGGCAAGTTCGAGGACTGGGCGGTGGCTCCGCTGCCGGGTCAGACCGACCTGGCGAAGGGCACCCTCGGCGGTGGTGAGGGCTACTTCTTCAAGAAGGACCTCAGCAAGGAGCAGGTCGAGGCCGGTCTGAAGTGGATCGCCTACCAGAAGCTCACCCCGGGCAAGGGCCAGTTCGACTACGTACGGGCCAAGCCGCAGAACTACCCGGTCGGCCTGCCTCAGCCGCTGCTGTTCGCGAACGGCAGCGAGGCGCAGAAGCAGGAGTTCGAACTGCGCAAGGCGAACGCCAACGTGCCGGTCGAGAACTTCGCGCTCTTCGAGAACAAGCAGCTGCCGATCGTCGGTGAGCCGCGTGACGCCCAGGCGATCTACGCGATCCTCGACTCGGCGATGTCGGGTGTCCTGACCGACCCGAACGCGAACGTGGACACGCTGCTGAAGACCGCTGAGGAGAAGGTCAACCAGCTGCTGGCAGCGGGTTCCTGACGATGCCCACCGCGACCGCCACCGCTCCGGCTCAGGCCGGGGCGGTGGCCCCCGCCCCGCCGGGGATCACGAAGAAGCGCCGCAAGCTCCAGGACAACCTGACTGGGCACGCGTTTCTGATCGGGGCGATCCTCTGCTTCGGCCTGTTCATGTGGTTCCCGATGATCCGCGGCATCGTGATGAGTTTCCAGCGCACCCGCCGCGGGGTGACCACCTGGGTGGGCTGGGACAACTACGTCCGGATCATCGAGGATCCGAGCTTCTGGGTCGCCTGGAAGAACACCTTCTACTTCACCGGGCTAGCGCTGATCCTCGGTTTCGTGGCGCCGTTCTTCGTCGCGATCCTGCTCAACGAGTTCCGCCACGCCAAGGGTTACCTGCGCATCCTGGTCTACCTGCCGGTCATGCTGCCGCCGGCGTCGGCGCTGTACCTGTTCAAGTACTACGCGTACGACCCGAGTGAAGCGGGCCTGTTCAACGCGATCCTGGCGTTCTTCAATCTTCCGACGTCGGAGTGGATGCAGTCACCGACGATGACCATGCCGGCCATGGTGATCGCCTCGACCTGGATGAACATGGGCGGCGCGGTCCTGATCTACCTGGCGGCACTGCAGAACATCCCCGGCGACCTGTACGAGGCGGCCGAGCTGGACGGGGCCGGCCTCGCCAAGCGGATCTGGCACGTGACGATCCCGCAGACCCGGCTCATCCTGGCGCTGCTGGCGATGATGCAGATCGTCGCGACCATGCAGTTGTTCATCGAGCCGCTGATCCTGGCCAACGGCGCCGGTACGCAGGACTCGGCCACCTCGGTCGCGTACCTGATCTACCAGCACGGGTTCTTCCAGAACGATCTCAACGGCGCGGCCGCGCTCGGCGTGATCATGTTGCTGGTGCTGGCCGCCTTCTCCGCCGTCTACCTGCGGCTGAGCACGAAACAGGACTAGAAACCATGTCTCGAACCCTCATCTCGCACGCTCAGCTGCGGCGCGGGCGCGGCCGGTTCCTCTACTGGGCGCTGCTCGGCATCATCGTCACGGCCTTCACGCTGATCTTCATCGGACCGCTGTACTGGATGGTCACCGGCGCTCTCAAATCGGGCCAGGAGCTCGCGCAGACCCCGCCCACGCTGTTCCCGCGGGATCCGGAGTTCACCAACTACATCGACGCGTGGAACAACCTGAACCTGGCGAAGCTGCTCTTCAACACCATCTACTACGCGGCCGGCGCGGTGGTGTTCCAGCTGGTTCTGGACACCGCGGCGGCGTACGCCCTCTCCAAACTCCGCCCGATCTTCGGCAACGTGATCCTGGGCGCGATGCTGGCGACCCTGATGATCCCGGCCATGGTGCTGATCGTCCCGCAGTACCAGACGGTGATCAGCCTGCCGGTCCTGGACATCAGCCTGCTCGACTCGCCGTTCGCGATCTGGCTGCCGATGGTCGCCAACGCGTTCAACATCTTCCTGCTCAAGCGGTTCTTCGACTCGATCCCGGAAGAGATCATGTCGGCCGCCTTCATGGACGGTGCGTCGCCGCTGCGGACCCTCTGGTCGATCCTGCTGCCGATGTCCCGTCCGATCCTCGGCGTGGTGTCGATCTTCGCGGTGACGGCGGTCTGGAAGGACTTCCTCTGGCCGCTGCTGGTCATGCCGAGCCAGGAGACCCGCACGGTCAGCGTCGGCATCTACGCCTTCGCTGCCGGCACACCGCAGAACGTGGTGGTCGCCGCTTCGGTGATCGCCGCGGTGCCGACCGTGATCATCTTCCTGATCTTCCAGCGCAACATCATGTCCGGCCTGACCACAGGCAGCCTCAAGGGATAGCGGGATGACAATGCAGTGGTGGCGTGACGCGGTGATCTATCAGGTCTATCCGCGCAGTTTCGCCGATGGCGACGGTGACGGGGTCGGTGACATCGCCGGCATCCGCGCCCGGCTCGGCCACCTGAGAGATCTCGGCGTCGACGCGATCTGGATGAGCCCGTGGTACCCGTCGCCGATGGCCGACGCCGGTTACGACGTGTCCGACTTCCGCGACATCGACCCGGTCTTCGGCACGCTCGGTGAGGCGGAGGCGCTGATCGCGGAGGCGCACGAGGCGGGCATCCGGATCATCATCGACATCGTCCCGAACCACATCTCCAGCGAGCACCCCTGGTTCAAGGCGGCCCTGGAAAGCGAAACGGCGCCGGAACGCGATTACTTTTGGTTTCGTAAAAGCCAAAATATGCCCACAAATTGGATTGGGGAATTCGGCGGAACGGCGTGGACCAAGATCGGCGAAGACACCTGGTACCTGCACCTGTTCACGCCGGAACAACCCGACCTCAACTGGGAACACCCCGAGGTGCAGCGGGAATTCGAGAGCATTCTGCGGTTCTGGTTCGATCGCGGCGCGGACGGCATCCGGATCGACTCGGCGGCCCTGCTGTTCAAGGACACCGCACTGCCCGAGGTGGTGGACGGCGAACCGCACCCGTTCCACGACCTGGACGCGGTGCACGACGTCTACCGGTCCTGGCGGCGGATCGCCGAGGAGTACGAGGACCGGGCGCTGATCGGCGAGGTGTGGATGCCGGACGTCGAGCGGTTCACCAACTACCTGCGTCCGGACGAGCTGCACGCGGCGTTCAACTTCGACTTCCTCGGGTGCGCCTGGGACCCGTACCTGATGCGCTCCTGCATCCAACGCACCCTTGACGCGCACGCCCGGGTCGGCGCACCGCCCACCTGGGTCCTCTCGAACCACGACGTGACCCGGCACGTCACCCGGTACGGCCGCACCGACACCACGTTCAGCTTCGAGAACAACCTCGACGGCACCCCGGTCGACCTGGAGCTCGGCACCCGGCGGGCCCGGGCGGCCGCGCTGCTCACCCTCTCGCTGCCCGGTTCGGCCTACATCTACCAGGGCGAGGAACTGGGTCTCTGGGAGAACGAGAACATCGAACCGAATCAAATTCAGGATCCGATGTACGCCCGTCGCGGTCACACTCGCGACGGCTGCCGGGTACCGCTGCCGTGGTCCGGCGACGAACCACCCTACGGATTCACCGCGGGCACCCCGTGGCTTCCCCAGCCCGCCGAGTGGAAGGACCGGACCGTCCAGGCGCAGACCGGTGATCCCACCTCGATGCTCGAGCTGTACCGCTCGGCGATCGGCCTGCGCGTCTTCAAGGATCAGGCGTTCGCCTGGCTCGACCGCGGCGAGGGCGTGCTCGCCTGGACCCGCGGGACGGACTTCGCCTGCGTGCTCAACCTCTCCGAAGCACCGGTCCCCCTGCCGGAGCACCGGGACATCCTGCTCGCCAGCAGCCCGCTCGACGGTGACCTTCTCCCATCGGACACCGCCGTGTGGCTTCGCCTCCGGTAGCACCTCAACGTCCGGGTGGGCCGAACCCACCGAAGCGGCCCGCCCGGCGATCCCCCCACCTCTCATGGAAGAAAGGTGCGCTCCCGCATGTCCAGACTGTCCCGAAGAATACTTGCCACGGTGGCCTCCGCCGCCGTCGTGGCCGCCATCGTGCACGCCCCGCCCGCTCTCGCCGCCGGACCCAACCTGGCCGCCGGCAAGACGTTCAGCGCCAGCAGCTTCACCGACGTCTACCCGGCCGGCAACGCCGGTGACGGCAACGCCAACACGTACTGGGAGAGCAACAACAACGCGTTCCCGCAGTGGCTGCAGGTCGACCTCGGCACCGCCACCCAGGTCAACCAGGCGATCCTCAAGCTGCCGCCGGCCACCGCCTGGAACACCCGCACGCAGACCCTGTCGATCCAGGCCAGCACCGACGGCACGTCGTTCAGCGTTCTCAAGGCGAGCGCCGGATACAGCTTCAACCCGTCGTCGGGCAACGCGGTGACCATCGACTTCACCGCCACGAGCGCCCGCTTCGTCCGGGTCAACCTCACCGGCAACACGGCCTGGCCGGCCGGTCAGCTGTCCGAGCTCGAGGTCTACGGCCCGGTCGGCGGGGACAGCCAGGCACCCGGCGCTCCCGGCAACCTGGCGTACACCCAGCCGGCAAGCGGGCAGGTCCGCCTGACCTGGAACGCGTCGACCGACAACGTGGGCGTCACCGGGTACGACGTCTACGCCAACGGCCAGCTGCGCAGCTCGGTGGCCGGCAACGTGCTGACGTTCACCGACAACCAGCCCGACTCGGCGACCGTGCAGTACTGGGTGCGGGCCAAGGACGCGGTCGGCAACGTGTCGGCGAACAGCAACACGGTGACCCGCACCGGCGCGACCGGGGACACGAGCGCGCCGACCACGCCGGGCACCCTGTCCTACACGTCGGCGAGCGGGCAGATCCGTCTGGCGTGGGGCGCGTCCACCGACAACGTGGGCGTGACCGGCTACAACGTGTACGCCAACGGCTCGCTCAAGACGACCGTGACCGGTCTGGCGTACACCGACAGCCAGCCGGACTCGGCGACCGTCTCGTACTACGTCAAGGCGCGTGACGCGGCCGGCAACGAGTCGGCCGCCTCGAACACGGTCACCCGGACCGGCACCCAGCAGCCGGGCGGCAACATCGCGGTCGGCAAGCCGATCGAGGCGTCCTCGGTGATCCACACCTTCGTGGCCGCGAACGCGAACGACAACGACACCGCCACCTACTGGGAGGGCAGCGCGTACCCGGCGAACCTGACCGTCAAGCTGGGTTCCAACGCCTCCGTCTCGTCGGTGGTCGTCAAGCTGAACCCGGCGTCCGCGTGGGGTGCCCGCCAGCAGACGTTCTCGGTCCTCGGCCGCGAGCAGTCGTCGTCGTCCTTCACCACCCTGGCCGGCTCCGCGACGTACAGCTTCAATCCGGCCAGCGGCAACACGGTGACGATCCCGGTCTCCGCCACCGCCGCGGACGTCCGGTTGTCGTTCACCGCCAACACCGGCGCACCGAGCGGCCAGGTCGCCGAGTTCCAGGTCATCGGCTCCCCGGCGCCGAACCCGGACCTCACGGTCACCGGCCTCACGGCCTCCCCGGCCTCGCCGGTCGAGACCGACGCGATCACGCTGTCCGCCACCGTCCGCAACGCGGGCACGGCCTCCTCCCCCGCTTCCAACGTCAACCTCTACCTGGGTACGACCAGAGTCGGCACCGCCACGGTCGGCGCCCTCGCGGCCGGCGCCTCCGTCTCGGTGAGCGCGAACATCGGCGCGCGGAACGCGGGCACCTACCAGCTCCGCGCAGTCGTCGACGAGGCGAACACGGTCATCGAGACCAACGACGCCAACAACTCCTACAACAGCCCGAACAACCTGGCCGTCGCGCCGGTGAGCAGCTCCGACCTGGTCGCGTCGGCGGTCTCCTGGTCGCCGGGCAACCCGGCCGCCGGCAACACGGTCACCTTCTCGGCGACCCTGCGCAACCAGGGCACCGCGGCCAGCGGCAGCGGCGCGCACGGTGTCACCGTGACGATCCTGAACGGCTCGACCGTCGTCCGGACGTTCACCGGGTCGTGGACCGGCACCCTCGCCGCCGGTGCCTCGTCGCCGTCGATCAATCTGGGCACCTGGACCGCGGCCAACGGCAAGTACACGGTCCGCACGGTGGTCGCGAACGACACCAACGAACTGCCGGTCAAGCAGGCCAACAACACCAGCGAGAAGCCGTTCTTCGTGGGTCGTGGCGCCAACATGCCGTACGACATGCTGGAGGCCGAGGACGGGCAGACCGGTGGCGGCGCGCAGGTCGTCGGACCGAACCGGATCGTCGGCGACCTGGCCGGTGAGGCGTCCGGCCGTAAGGCGGTCACGCTGAACCAGACCGGCTCCTACGTCCAGTGGACCACCCGGGCCGCCACCAACACGGTGGTCGCGCGGTTCTCCATCCCGGACGGCACGAACAGCTCGATCAACGTGTACGTCAACGGCAGCCTCAACAAGACCCTGCCGCTGACCTCCCGTTTTGCCTGGCTCTACGGTAATGAAACGAACCCGCAGAACTCGGGCACGGGCCCGCGCCACATCTACGACGAAGCCAACATCATGCTGACCGGATCGTTCCCGGCGGGCAGCACGATCAAGCTTCAGAAGGACGCGGCCAACTCGGGCAACATCGCGATCGACTTCATCAACACCGAGCAGGTCGCGCCGGTGGCCAACCCCGACCCGTCGCGATACGTCGTACCGGCCGGTTTTGATCAGCAGTCAGTGCAGAACGCGCTCGACACCGCCCGCCAGGACAGCACCAAGATCGGTGTCTACCTGCCGGCCGGCGACTACCAGACGTCGAACAAGTTCCAGGTGTACGGCAAGAAGCTCAACGTCATCGGCGCGGGCCCCTGGTACACCCGCTTCCACACACCGTCCACCCAGTCCGAGACGGACGCCGGCTTCCGGGCCGACGCCACCGCCAACGGCTCGACGTTCGCGAACTTCGCGTTCTTCGGCAACTACACGATCCGCATCGACGGCCCCGGCAAGGTGTTCGACCTCGCCAACGTCGCCGACATCACGATCGACAACATCTGGGCCGAACACACGGTGTGCCTGTACTGGGGCGCCAACACCGACCGCATGAAGATCACCAACTCGCGGATCCGGAACATGTTCGCCGACGGCGTGAACATGACCAACGGCAGCACCGACAACCTGGTCGACAACAACGACGCCCGGGCCACCGGTGACGACAGCTTCGCGCTGTTCTCCGCCATCGACGCCGGCGGGGCCGACGAGATCAACAACGTCTACTCGAACCTGTCCACCACCCTGACCTGGCGCGCCGCGGGCATCGCGGTCTACGGCGGGTACGCCAACACGTTCAGGAACATCTACATCGCGGACACCCTGGTCTACTCGGGCATCACCATCAGCTCGCTCGACTTCGGGTACCCGATGAACGGTTTCGGCAAGACACCGCCGACCGTGTTCGAGAACATCTCGATCGTCCGCGCCGGCGGCCACTTCTGGGGCAGCCAGGTGTTCCCGGCGATCTGGGTCTTCTCGGCGTCCAAGGTGTTCCAGGGCATCCGGGTGAACAATGTCGACATCGTCGACCCCACGTACTCGGGCATCATGTTCCAGACCAACTACGTGGGCGGCCAGCCGCAGAACCCGATCACGGACACCGTCTTCACCAACGTGTCGATCACCGGCGCGCAGCGGAGCGGTGACCAGTTCGACGCCAAGTCCGGCTACGCGGTCTGGGCCAACCCGATGCCGGAAACCGGCCAGGGCCCCGCGGTCGGCTCGGTGACCTTCAACAACCTGCAGCTCAGCAACAACTATCGGGACATCGAGAACCCGACCAGCACGTTCACCATCATCCGCAACTAGAGGCCGCTGTGCCGGGTCCGGACGCCACGACGCCCGGACCCGGCACACCGAGCCGCACGGGGATGAGCGTGCCCGCGCCACGACCGGCGCGGGCACGCTCGTACGATCCATCGGTGCACATCGAGTTCACCCACGCCCGGACCCCGGAATACTTCCGCCGCCGGTTCGCCGCCGGTGCCCAGCGCGCGGCCGCCCCGTACACCACGATCGCCGCCGTTCTCGGCTTCGCCGCCGTGATCGTCATCCTCGGCGGTGAGGCCACCCCCACCAGCCTGCTGATCGGCGTCCCGCTGCTCGTGGCGGCCGCCCTCCTCATCGCCGTCGCCTGGTGGCGCTGGAAACGGGAGGTCACCGTGCGGGACGGGTGGCTCAGCCCGCGGACCTGGCGCCTCACCAACGAGTCGTTCCGCTCCTCCACCGACGAGACGACCGTCGAAGCCGCGTGGTCGGAGTTCCGTTCGTTCCTCGTACAGGACGACGCCTACATCCTCCACCTGTCCACCGGCAAGGTGTACGACATCCCGCGCGAGCCGCTGACCCCGGAGCAGGACGCTGAACTCGTCGCCTTCTTCCGCACCGGCCCGGCCACCCCCTAGATCGTCCACACCGGCCCGGCCACCCCACAGATCTCCCGCCCCAGACTGGTCACCCCATGGGCGGACGCACCGGCTTGAACACCGGGCATACCGTCGAAGCATGCAGCCCGATCCGCGATACCCCGCCGGATGGCGGCGCGAGCTTCCGCCCCAGACCGGGTGGTGGTTCCTGATCCCGATGTTCACCTGTGGCTACGGCACCCCGGTGATGGTCCTCATCGCCGGCGTCAAATTGCGATCCCGCCTCCAGAAAGTCCTCGCCGCCCTCTACGCCGCCGCAATCGTCACCACCATCGCGCTCGCCGCGGCGACCGACAACAGCCCCGGCCCGGACGACGACGCCGGTAGCTCTCTGAGCACGCTGATCTTCCTGCTGGTGTGGCTGGTCGGCACGATCCACGTGGCCGTCCTGCAGAACCGGGTCAGGGAACGCTGGTTCCAGCAGGCCGCGGCCCGCAGCGGGTACACCGGCCCCCCGCCGGGCCTGACCCACTACCCGCCGCCGGCCTGGCACCACGGAACCGGCGTCGACCCGGCGCTGGCCGCGGCACAGTGGCGGGCCGCCCGCCGCCAGGAGGCCCGCCAGTTGCAGACCACCCAGCCGGCACTCGCCTCCGAACTGATGGTCGGCCGCCCCGACCTGCCCGGACGCCAGTACGACGACGGCGGCCTGATCGACGTCAACCACGTGTCCGCCGAATGGCTGCAGCGGTACCTCACCATCGAACGCCCGCTTGCCGACCGGATCGTCGAGGCCCGCGAACGCCACAACGGTTTCACCACCCCCGAAGAACTCGTGGTCTACTGCGACGGCCTCACCCCGGCCAAACTCGAACTGTTCCGCGACCGCCTCCTCTTCATCCCACGCTGATCACCGCCGCGCAGCAACAGCCACGCTGTACTGGCTGGCGCACACCGTCGTCTCAAGGGCGCTGAGACAGCGGTACGGCGGACACCGGGTGGGCTTGGCCGACGATCGGGTCGACCTCGTACATCCGGGCCTCGGCCAGGTCGAAGTACATGCCGGTGACACGCAGGCCACCGGCGGCCTCGGCGGCGCGGACCGCCGGGTAGGTGCGCAGGTTGGCGAGCTGCTGCACCACGTTGTCGGTACAGCAGCGTTCCTCGTCGGAGCGGTCGGTGAACGGTACGCCGGAAAGCCCCAGCCAGTCGCCGAGTGCCGAACCGGAGCTGGCGGCGTCGCTCATCAGCGCCCGCACGGCTCCGCAGCCCGAATGGCCGCACACGGTGATCGTGGTGACGCCGAGGATGTCCACGGCGTACTCGACCGCCGCGCCGACCGAGGTGTCGCCCGAGTCGTACCGAGGGACGATGTTGCCGATGTTGCGGACGCAGAACAGGTCGCCCGGACCGCTGCCGGTGATCAGGTTGGGAACCACCCGGGAGTCGGCGCAGGTGATGAAGAGCTGCTGCGGGCGCTGCCCGTCCCGCGCCAGATCGGCCAGGTGCGGCCGGACCAGCGGGGCGACGCTGCGCTCGAACTCGGCGATCCCGGCCGCCATCGCGTCGCGCCGCTGCTGGTCCATGTTCTGCCACCGCGACCAGGACCCGAGCACCCGCGGCGTACGCTTCCCGCCGCCCAGCCGGCCCGAGGTGGCCTGGTGGAACCAGGAGTCGTGCACCTCGCGGATCCGGACCGTGCCACCGGCCCGCTCGTAACCGGAGCGCCAGTCCCGGATCGTCTCGAACGCCCCGTGGTCCAGGTAGTCGAGGTGCAGTTCGACATCGACGACGGCTCCGGGCGGAAGGGCGCCGAGCTCCCGGCTGAGCCGGGCCGACTCGACGAACGACAGGGTGCCGTTGATGGTGACCGACCATTCGCCGGGCGAACGTTCGACGCGGCGGATCTCGGAGCGGGTGAGCCGCCACAGGATGAGCACCGCCGCGGTGATCATGCCGAGGGCCACGCCCGTCAGCAGGTCGGTGAAGACCACCCCGAGCGCGGTGACCAGGTAGGTCGGCAGTTCCCGGTGCCGTGCGTAGGTCCGGATCTGAGCCAGGTCGACAAGCCGCAACCCGACCACGATGAGTACGGCAGCCAGCACCGCCATCGGGATCGTCTCCAGCAGGTCGGCGAAGAGCAGCACGAACGCCGCGATCCACAGGCCGTGCATGATCGCCGATGCGCGGGTACGGGCCCCGGCCGCGACGTTGGTGGAACTGCGCACGATGACACCGGTGACGGGCAACCCGCCGAGCAGGCCGGAGGCGGTGTTCGCGGCCCCCTGGGCGACCAGCTCCCGGTTCAGGTTGGCCCGCGGCCCGTCGTGCAGGCGGTCCACCGCGACAGCCGACAGGAGCGATTCGACGCTGGCGACGATCGCGATGGTCAGGACCGCGACGACGATCTCGCGGGCCGGCGCGTCCGGCCAGACCGGGCGGATCAGACCGGTGAGCGGTTCGTCGGGCAGGCTGACCCGGTCCACGTCGGCGCCCGTACCGGCGGCCAGCGCGGTCATCGACACCACCGCCACCAGGGCCGCCGGCAGGAGTGAGATCCGGACCAGGCGGGGCCAGAGCAGCAGGATCGCCACGGTCAGGACCCCGAGAACCGCTGCGGCGCCGTGGTGGCTGGCGAGCTGGCCGGGCAGGTCGATCAGATTACGCCAAGCCGAGCTCTGCGGGGCTCCGCCGAGCATCACGTGAACCTGGCTGAGCGCGATGACCAGCCCGATTCCGGCAAGCATGCCGTGCACGACGGCCGGGGACAGCGCCAGGGCGGCGCGGCCCAGGCGGGAGGCGCCGAGCACGATCTGGACCAGGCCGGCGACGGCGACGACGGCGGCGGTACCGGCGAAGCCGAAATCGGCGACGGTGCCGGCGACGATCACGGTGAGGCCTGCGGCGGGGCCGCTGACCTGTAACGGGGCGCCGCCGAGGGCGCCCGCGACGATGCCGCCGACGACTGCGGCGACCAGTCCTGCGAGTAGTGGTGCACCCGAGGCCGCGGCGATGCCGAGCGACAGCGGGATGGCGATCAGGAACACGACGATGGACGCCGGCAAGTCCCGGCGCATGAACTGCGTCAAGTCGGACATTTCGGCAATGTACCCAATTTTGGTTAACGGGTGATTACGTAAACGCCCCTTACAGAGAAGACACAGCAACCCCGCAACCGACTCCCACCCCCGTACGACAGCCGCCACAACGCCCCAAGCCTCCAGCCGCACACCACCGCTGCCTCAGCAGCGCTGAGACAGCGGTGAGAGCCAGCCGGGTCTTCAAGGCCGGCTGGAGTGGGGGTTGCTTGCTGGTGGGTCTGAGCTGATCGTCCGGCGAGCGGTCAGGCCTTCCAGACTTCCTGGTTGGCCTCGTAGATCTCGCGCAGGATGGCCGGCACGTCGTAGGTCAGCTTCCACTCCGGGTAGTGCTGCTCGAACCGGCCGGTGCCACTGATCCACCACTGGTGGTCGCCCATCCGGTTCTGGTCGATGTACTCGGTCCGGGCCTCGAGCCCGGTGATCTCCGACGCGATCTTGAATGCTTCGATGTGCGAGCAGTTGGAGAACCGGCCGCCGCCCATGTTGTAGATCTCGGCGATCCGCGGAGCCTTGTGGAAGGCCTCGAACGCGGTGATCAGGTCGTGCGAGTGGATGGCGTCGCGGACCATCTTGCCCTTGTAGCCGAAGATCTTGTAGGTCCGCTGTTCCATGACGCAGCGCATCACGTACGCCAGGAAGCCGTGCAGCTCGGCCGCCGAGTGGCCCGGGCCGGTCAGCGTGCCGCCACGGAACACCGCGGTCGGCATGTCGAAGTAGCGGCCGTACTCCTGCACCATGATGTCGGCGGCCACCTTGGAGGCGCCGAAGACCGAGTGCATGCTGCTGTCGATCGACATCGTCTCGTCGATGCCGCCGTACCACTTGTGGTCCTCGGGCAGTTCCCACCGGGTGTCCAGCTCGACCAGCGGCAGGGAGTTCGGCGTGTCGCCGTACACCTTGTTGGTCGAGGTGAAGATGAACGGGGCGTCCTTGGCGTGCCGGCGGGTGGCCTCGAGCATGTTGATGGTGCCGACCGCGTTCACGTCGAAGTCGGTGAACGGCTCGCGGGCCGCCCAGTCGTGGCTGGGCTGCGCGGCGGCGTGAATCACCAGGCCGATGTTCGCGCCCAGCCCGGCGAAGAGCTTGTCGAGACCCTCGCGGTCCCGGATGTCGATGTTGTGGTGCGTGTAGCGGTCACCGACCTCCTTGACGAGCCGCTGCAGGTTCCACTTGGTGGAACCGTCGGCGCCGAAGAAGTAGCCGCGCATGTCGTTGTCGACCCCGACCACGTCCATGCCCAGGCCGGCGAAGTGCCGGACCGCCTCCGAGCCGATCAGGCCGGCGGAACCGGTGATTACGACGACGCTGCTCATTCCAGACCTCCGGGTGTCGGGCGCCACCGGGCGAGAGTACCGGTGAGCTGGAGCAGTCTGACCGTCCGGGCCGCGGTGTCGTGATCGTCATGCTTGACGGTGGCACGAAATGGGCACGTCACGGATTCGCCACATCCGATGGGAAAGCTCCGACGGATACGGCGGGTTGATGACGAACGCAAGGGGCGGTCCATGACGGAGTCACTACAGGCTGAACACCATCTCACCCACGGGCCGGCCGCCCTGACCCTCGGCGTGGAGGAGGAACTGCACGTCGTCGATCTCGGGACGCGCGAGCTCGTACCGCGGGCTCCGGAGATCCTGGACCGGCTGGATGCGGCACATTTCTCCGCCGAGCTGCACCGATCGGTCGTGGAGACCAACACTCCGGTGAGCGGAACGCTCGACGAGCTGCGCACCGGTGTCGCGGAGCGGCGCCGGGAGGCGATCCAGGTGGGCGAGGCGCTCGGGCTGGGCCTGGTCGCGGCGGGCACCGTCCCGCTGGTCGACCTGGACGCGCTGCCGGTCACCCCGACCTCCCGCTACCAGCGGATGCTGCACGAGTACCAGATGCTCGTCCGGGAGCAGCTGATCTGCGGCACCCAGGTGCATGTCGGCGTGCCCGACCGCGACGAGGCCGTCTCGGTCGCCCAGCGGGTGAGCCCGGTGCTGCCGGTGCTGCTGGCGCTCTCCACCAGCTCGCCCTACTGGCTCGGTGAGGACTCCGGGTACGCGAGCGTCCGTTCTCTGGTGTGGATGCGCTGGCCGACCGCCGGCGACAGCGGCCGGCTGCACTCGGCCCAGGAGCACGAGGACCTGGTCAGTGATCTGATCGCGTCCGGCACGATCAGCGACCCGAAGATGGTCTACTTCGATGTACGGCCGTCGGCGCACGTACCGACCGTGGAGCTGCGGGTCACCGACGCCAGCCCGGATGTCGAGACGGTCGTCCTGCTGGCCGGGATCTTCCGGGCCCTGGTGCTGCGGGCGCAGCGTGAATACCGGGCCGGGCTGCCCCTGCCCTCGCTGCGGCCGCCGCTGCACCGCGCGGCGATGTGGCGGGCCGCCCGCTCGGGGCTGGAGGGTGACCTGCTCGACCTGCCCCGTTCGCCCGTTCCGGTGCCGGCCGCCGTCGCCGTCGAGCGCCTGGTGGGCGAGCTGCGGCCGCAACTGGAGGAGCTGGGCGACTGGGACCAGGTGTTCGACCTGACCCTGCGGGCGCTGAGCCGGGGCAGTTCGGCTGCCCGGCAGCGGCGGGCGCTGGCCCGGCGCGGGCGCCTGTCCGACGTGGTCGACATGCTGGTGGCGGACACCCGTGGCGGGGCCACCGAGGCGACCGCGGCCGGGGCTCCGGCGCCGGCGCTGATCGAGGCGTACGTGGCCGACGGTGACGAGGCCTTCCCGAGCGGGCGGGTCGATCCGGCGTACGCGGGGATCCTGCCGGTCCTGACCTCGCTCGGCGCGAACGGTCTGCGGCAGCGCGAGGACCACCGTGACGACGAGCAGCGGGCCCGCGGCATCACGTTCAGCGTCGCCGGGGAGGCCGCGACCAGGCTGTTCCCGTTCGACCTGGTACCCCGGATCGTCCCGGCCGACGACTGGGCCGGGCTGAGCAGCGGGCTGATCCAGCGGGTGCGGGCGCTCAACGCGTTTCTCGGTGACATCTACGGCGAGCGACAGGTGGTGGCCGACGGGATCGTCCCGGAATGGGTGATCAACGGATCCCCGGAGCTGCGGGCGAGTGGCGCACTCATCGAGCGGCCCGCGGTGCGTACCCAGGTGGCCGGGGTCGATCTGGTCCGTGACGGCGCCGGGAAGTGGTGTGTCCTGGAGGACAACCTGCGGGTGCCGTCCGGGATCGCCTACGCCATGCAGAACCGCCGGCTCACCTGGAGCGTGCTGCCCGAACTGCCCCGGCCGGCCTCGCTGATCTCGGTCGAGGAGACGCCGAAGCTGCTCAAGCGGGCCCTGCTGGAAGCGGCCGGTCCGGCGGCCGGTGACGATCCGGCGCTTGTGGTGCTCAGCCAGGGACCGGACGATTCGGCGTGGTTCGAGCACCGGATGCTCGCTGAGGCGATGGACGTGCCGGTCGTCCGCAGCACCGAACTGTTCGTCGACGAGGGCCGGGTGTGGCGCCTGAGCAACGGCCACCGCCACCGGGTGGACGTCATCTACCTGCGGATGGGTGAGGACAGCCTGGTCCACTCCCCCGGCGCGGACGGCATGCCGCTCGGCCCGAGCCTGGTGGCGGCGCTGCACGCGGACAGTGTGGTGCTTGCGAACGCGCTCGGCAACGGCATCGCCGACGACAAGGCGGTGTACGCCTACGTGCCCCGCCTCATCGAGTACTACCTGAACGAGAAGCCACTGCTCGCGGACGTGCCCACCTATCTGTGCGGCATCGCCGAGCAGCGGACCGAGGTGCTGGGCCGCCTCGACGAGCTGGTCTGCAAGCCGGTCGACGGCTACGGCGGCGACCGGATCGTGATCGGCCCGCACGCCACCGCCGAGGAGCTGTCGGCGCTGCGCCGGCAGATCCGGGCCGCGCCGCACCGATGGGTTGCCCAGGAGGTGGTGAACCTGTCCACCCATCCGGTCTTCGACGGGCACCGCCTCGCCCCCCGGCACGTCGACCTGCGCGCGTTCGTCTTCACCGGCCGGGAGTCGGTGGTCGCCCCGGCCGCACTGACCCGGGTGGCACCGGCCGGCAGCATGATCGTCAACTCGTCACGGGGCGGCGGCTCGAAGGACACCTGGTTGCTGGGTCAATAGGGAGGATTTGTTATGTGCGGGATCGCCGGCGAGATCTGTTACGGCGACCGGAAGGCGGACACCGAGGCGATCCGGCGAATGCTGCCGTGCCTCGCGTCGCGGGGTCCGGACGGTGATGGACTGTGGGACGGTGGCCGGATCGCCTTCGGTCACCGCCGACTGAAGATCATCGACTTGTCGGAGGCCGGCGCGCAGCCGATGACCGACGAGCAGCTCGGCCTCACCGTGGTGTTCAACGGCTGTGTCTACAACTACCGGGAGCTGCGCGAGGAGCTCACCGGGCACGGCTACACGTTCTTCTCGACGTCGGACACCGAGGTGATCCTCAAGGCCTACCACCGGTGGGGCGCGGACTGCGTCACCCGGTTCCTGGGCATGTTCGCCTTCGCGGTGGCCGAGCACGACACCGGGACCGTCACGCTGGCCCGGGACCGGCTCGGGATCAAACCGATGTACCTGGCCGAATCGCCGGGGCGGATCCGGTTCGCCTCCACGCTTCCGGCCCTGCTCGCGGCCGGCGGTGTGGACACCGGCATCGACAAGGTCGCGCTGCACCACTACATGACGTTCCACTCGGTGGTGCCGGCCCCGCGGACCATCCTGGCCGGGGTGCGGAAACTGCCGCCGGCGACGGTACGGGTGATCCGCGCCGACGGCACGTCGTCCGAGCGGGTGTACTGGGAGGCGACGTTCACCCGGCCGGTCGCGGCGACCGGGAAGGAATGGACCGAGGCGGTACGGGACAAGCTGCGCCAGGCCGTGGAACGGCGGATGGTCGCCGACGTCCCGGTCGGGGTGCTGCTCTCCGGCGGCCTGGACTCGAGTTTCATCGTGGCGCTGCTGGCCGAGCAGGGGCAGCAGGGTCTCACCACGTTCAGCATCGGGTTCGAGTCGGGCGGCGGGGAGAGCGGGGACGAGTTCGCGTACTCCGACATCGTGGCCAAACAGTTCGGCACCGAGCACCACCAGATCAGGATCGGTCAGGACCGGTTCCTGCCGGCCGTGCAGCGGACCGTCGCGGCGATGAGCGAGCCGATGGTGAGTCACGACTGCATCGCGTTCAACCTGCTCAGCGAAGATGTTGCGAAGCATGTCAAGGTCGTGCAATCTGGGCAGGGAGCGGACGAGATCTTCGCCGGCTACAGCTGGTACCCGCCGCTCGCCGGTGTCCCCCGCGAGAAGGCCGCCGAGGCGTACGCGAAGGAGTTCTTCGACCGGCCGCACAGCGACCTGACCCGGCAACTCAACCCGCAGTGGCTGGTCGACGCCGACGTCAGCCGCGAGTTCGTCGAGGCGAGCTTCGCCCGGCCCGGCGCCACCAGCGCGGTCGATGCGGCCCTGCGTCTCGACTCGCAGGTGATGCTCGTCGACGACCCGGTCAAGCGGGTGGACAACATGACTATGGCGTTCGGACTGGAGGGCCGCGTACCGTTCCTGGATCACGAGCTGGTGGAGATCGCGGCGGCCTGCCCGCCCGAACTCAAACTGGCCCGTGACGGCAAGGGGGTCCTCAAAGACGCGGCCCGCGGTCTCGTCCCCGACGAGATCATCGACCGGCCCAAGGGATACTTCCCGGTCCCCGGCATCCGGCACCTGGAAGGACCGATGCTGGAGCTGGTCCGTGACGTGCTCCACACGCCGGCCGCCCGGGAGCGGGCACTGTTCCGGCCGGAGTACGTGGAGGCCCTCCTCGCCGACCCGAACACCCCGCGCACCACGCTCGGGGCGAACCAGTTGTGGCAGCTAGCGCTGCTGGAGATGTGGTTGCAGCAGTTGTAGACAGGGGGATTTCCTGGTGGAAGGTCAGCTCCAGCGCGTAGACGTGACCGTGCTGCCGGCCGGATGGCGGCGCCTCGAGTCGGAGATCGCCGGAAACTGGTCTCCGGCGCTCTCGCCGGACGGGCGGCACATGGCCTACGTCTCCGACCGCGGCGGCGTGCCCGCCGTCTGGGTACAACCGGTCGGGAGCGTGCTGGCCTTCCGCGTCGACACCGGACCCGAACCGGTCTCGGCGGTGCGATGGTCGTCCGGCGGTGGGTGGCTGGCCTGCCAGATCGCCCCTGGCGGGGCGCCCCGCAACGAGGTGTGGCTGATCCGGCCGGACGGCTCCGACCTGCACCAGGTCGCCGGCTTCGGCTCCGACACCGCCGACAACATGCGATGGCTGCCCGGCCGGCCGGTTCTCGCGCTCACCGAGAACCTGACCTCCGCCGTCCTGATCGACGTCGTCACCGGCGTACGCACGGTGGTCACCGAAGGCGATCTCGTCTCGCTTCTCGACGTCGACCCGGCCGGGCGCTTCGCGCTTCTGCGGTACGGGCCACGCGGCGCCCGCGACATCGTGATGCGCGACCTGGCCGACGGCGTGGAGAAGCCGGTCACCCGCGGTGAGCGGGCGGTCTTCAGCCCCGGCGGCGGATGCGTGTACGCGCTCAGCCAGGAGGGTGAGTTCCCGGCCCTGCTGCGGATCGCCGGGGACGCCGTCGAAACCCTGGCCCACTCCCCCGTGTCGGCGCCGTCGGCGACCTCACCCGACTCCGCCTCGTCGGCGGGCTCACCTGGCTCGGCCTCGTCGGCGGGCTCACCGGTCTCGGTGTCGTCGGCCGGCTCACCGGTCTCGGCCACCGACGCCGCCGAGGTCGAGGACTTCATCGTGACGGCCGACGGGCGTACCGCAGCGGTGTTGTGGAACGTCCGGGGCGGAGAGTCGGAGATCGCGCTGATCGACCTGGACCACGACGGAGATCGCGTGCCCCGCCGGATCCCGCTGCCCGGCCCCGTCGCCGGCGATCTGACGTGGAGCTTCGACGGCTCGACGCTCGGGCTCAGCGCCGAAGGACCGGGACAGCCCAACGGCGTCTGGGTGTGGCACCGCGAGTCCGGAAAGGTCGAGGCGGTGTCGGCGGAACCGGCCGCGCCCGACGCGATCCGGCCCGAACTGCGGGTCTTCCCCGCGCACGACGGTCTCACCCTGACCGGCTGGCTGTTCAGCCCGCGCACCCCCGGCCCGCACCCGACCGTGATCTGGCTGCACGGCGGCCCCGAAGCCCAGGAACGACCCGGGCACGGGCCGCTCTTCCAGGCACTCGCCGACCGCGGTATCGCCGTGTTCGCCGCCAACGTGCGCGGGTCCTCCGGATTCGGGCGCTCGTTCGTCGACGCCGACAATCTAGGGCTGCGGTACGGCGCGATCGAAGACGTCCGGACCTGCGTGCGGCATCTGCGAGACAGCGGGATCGCCGGACGGGTCGGGGTGATGGGCCGTTCCTACGGCGGCTATCTCACGCTTGCCGCGCTCACCTCGTTCCCCGACCTGTTCGACGTAGGCGTCGACATCTGCGGTATGTCCAACTTCGCGACCTTCTACGAGCACACCGAGCCGTGGATCGCCTCGGCCGCCGTCAGCAAGTACGGCCACCCGGTCCACGACGCCGAACTGCTGCGCGACCTGTCCCCGATCCACCGGATCGACCGGCTGCGGGCGCCGCTGCTGGTCGTGCACGGCGCCAACGACAGCAACGTGCCGGTGATCGAAGCCACCCAGGTCGTCGAGGCGCTCGCGGCCCGCTCCCACCCGCACCGTTACCTGCTCTTCCCCGGCGAGGGCCACGAGCTGTTGCACCGCGCCGCCCGGGCCGAGTTCCTGACCGAAACCCTCGCCTGGCTCCAGACCCACCTCGGGTAACCCCTCGCCCATCCCCGCTCCGGTCCTTGTCGAACTCGCTGAGGACGCGCCGGAGCGCCAGTCCCTTCACCCCGGCCAGAACCCAGCGCTGTATCCGAACCGCTGAAACAGCGCTGGGTTCTGGCCGTCTCCACCCCGCCAGCAGTCAGCGCTGTATCCGAACCGCTGAAACAGCGCTGGGCTCTGGCCGTCTCCACCCGGCCAGCAGTCAGCGCTGTATCCGAACCGCTGAAACAGCGCTGGGCTCTGGCCGGGATTGTGGCGGGTCCGGGCAGTGAGGAGACGCACGTTGCCGGGGGTGTGGGTAACGGCGGAGGGTGGAAGTGCACGTTACCCGGATCGGTGAGAGGCGTCCCATGGCCCTGCGTCCCTGGGCGGTGTGGGCCGCCGGCCTGGCCGCGTACACGGTTGCCGTACTGCATCGCAGTTCGATCGGGGTGGCCGGGCTCGACGCGCAGGAGCGGTTCGGGGTCGGTGCGAGCGCGCTGGCCGTTTTCGCGGTGCTGCAGCTGCTGGTCTACGCGGCGTTGCAGATCCCGGTGGGGCTGCTGCTGGACCGGTTCGGATCGTTGCGGCTGGTGCTGGCCGGGGCGGTGGTGATGGCCTCCGGTCAGGTGCTGCTGGCGTTCACCGACGGGATGAGCGGGGCGATCCTGGCGCGGATGCTGGTCGGTGCCGGCGACGCGATGACGTTCATCAGCGTGCTGCGTCTGGTGCCGCAGTGGTTCCCGGCGCGACGGGTGCCGGTCATCACCCAGCTCACCGGGATCATGGGCCAGTTCGGGCAGGTGCTGTCGGCCGTTCCGCTGGCTGCCGTGCTGGCCGGGTACGGCTGGAGCACCGCGTTCGTCGGGGCCGCCGGCGCCGGGCTGTTCGTGGCGATCGTGGTGCTCGCCACGCTACGGGACACCCCGGAGCGGCGGATCAGCAGTGGCGGTTCGATCAGCTGGCAGCAGCTCGGCATCGACCTGGGCACTTCGTGGCGGCACCCGGGGACCCGGCTGGGCCTGTGGGCGCATTTCACCACCCAGTTCACCGGTACGGTGTTCGCGCTGATGTGGGGCGTGCCGTTCCTGGTCGCCGGTGAGGGTCTGAGCCGGTCGACGGCCGGTGTGCTGCTGACCGTGTTCGTGGTGACCGGCATGCTGGCCGGTCCGGTGCTGGGCATGTTGACCCAGCGGCACCCGCTGCGCCGGTCCTGGCTGGTGCTCGGCATCGTGGCGATCAACATGGTGGCCTGGGCCGTGGTGATCGCCTGGCCGGGCCGGGCGCCGCTGCCGCTGCTGGTGGCACTGGTGGTCGCGCTGGGTCTGGGCGGGCCGGGTTCGATGATCGGTTTCGACTTCGCTCGCAGTTTCAATCCGCCGAGCCGTCTCGGCACCGCTACCGGTGTGGTGAACGTGGGCGGGTTCGTGGCGTCGCTCGTGACGATCGAGTTGATCGGGCTGATCCTCGACGCCCGCACCGGCGGCAGTAACGACTATCACATCGATGACTTCCGGGTCGCGATGTCGGTGCAGTTCCTGGTGGCCGCGATCGGTGTGGCCGGCATTCTGCGGACCCGGCGCCTGGCCCGCCGGCGGGTCGCTGCCGAGGCGGCGGGTTTAGCCACGGGCGTGGAGGTAAAGGCCAACTAATCCGCGCAAATCTGACGCAGGGGATCAGGAGTACATGTCCGTACAGGCTGAGGGCCGTTTCTGGTCCGGAATCGACGTTCCGAAAACCATTGCCGGCACTCTGGCGGCGGTCTCCGCGGCCGTGCTCGGTTCGTTCCTCGGGGTGGCCGGCACGCTCATCGGGGCCGCGCTGGCCAGTGTGATCAGCTCGATCGGGACGGAGATCTATCACCGGTCGATCGACCGGGGCGCCAAACGGCTCCAGTCGGCATTCGTGATCGCCCCGGCAGCGGTCGGCACCCCTTCGGTCGAGGCCGCTGGGACCAAGCCGTCCGCGGCCGACGGGACCGAGCCGGCCGAGGCCGCCGGGACCAAGCCGTCCGCGGCCGACGGGACCGAGCCGGCCGAGGCGCAGGTGAGAGAGGACCCGGAGGCGCTGCGGAAGGGCGACCAGCCCGCGAGGAGGATCCACTGGAAGCGGGTGGCCCTGGTTGCGGGCGCATTCTTCGTGCTCGGGATGGGCACGCTCACCGCTGCGGAGTTGTTCGCCGGCCGATCGGCGGCGGATGTGACGAGCGGGCGTGACAGCGGCAGCCCCACCATCGTGTTCGACCAGGCAGGCGACGATCGCGACGAGAAGAAGCCGGCCGTCGTGCCGTCGGCAGACACCACGGCCGACGCCACCACCGACGCCCCGGCGCCCACCGAACCGGCCACCGGCACCACCACCCCGGCCGAGCCAGCTCCCACGTCCGAGGGGCCGACGGCCACGACCCCGGCGGAGACGCCCACTCCGGACGAGAATGACACCGGCACCACCGGTCCCACCGGCACGAGCGGCGACATCGGCGCCGCACCGGAAGAGGCCACCGGCGAGACGGGAGAGTGAGCATGGACGTGCACGACATCCTCGCGGACGGGTACGGCCGTCTGCCCGAGACGATCGAGAACGCGGTCCGCGACCTCGCCCCGGAGCAGTTGCGCTGGACGCCGAAGCCGGGCGCCAACTCGATCGGCTGGCTGGTCTGGCACCTGACCCGGGTTCAGGACCATCACATCACCGGCATCGTCGGCGGCGAGCAGATCTATGTGACCGGTGACTGGGGACCGCGGTTCGGGCTCAAGACCGATCCGTCGGACACCGGTTACGGGCACACCGCGGCGCAGGTCGCCGCCGTGGCGCCGGAGAGCGACGAGGCACTGATCGGCTACTACGGGGCCGTGCACGATCGTACGATCGAGCTGATCGAGACCCTGACCCCCGCCGGCCTGGACCGGATCGTCGACCGGGACTGGGACCCGCCGGTGACCCTCGGTGTCCGCCTGGTCAGCATCCTGGACGACGACATCCAGCACGCCGGCCAGGCGGCCTACCTCAGGGGCCTGATCTCAGGCTGACGCCGGTTCGGTGAACGGCAGCCGGACCAGGAAACGGGTGTCACCCGGCTGCGACTCGACCCGGATGTCGCCGCCATGGCCGTTGACCACGATCCGGTACGAGATGTCCAGGCCGAGGCCGGTGCCCTGACCGACCGGTTTGGTGGTGAAGAACGGCTCGAAGATCCGTTTGCGGACCTCGGGCGTGATGCCGGGACCGGTGTCGCCGACCGACACCACGAGGTGTTCGTCCTCGCGGAACGTACGGACGGTGAGTGTCCCGGCGCTCTCCATGGCCTGGACCGCGTTGTCGATCAGGTTGGTCCACACCTGGTTGAGTTCGGCCGGATGGGCCGGGATCTCGGGCAGGTCCCGGTCGAATTCCTTGACCACCCGCACCCCGTCGCCGATCTTGTGGCCGAGCATCACGAGGGTGCTGTCCAGTCCGACGTGCACGTCGACCCACTGGTGCGCGGCCCGGTCCACGTGCGAATACTGCTTGGCGGCGTGCACCAGCGATGACACCCGGCCGGTGGCGTCCTCGATGTCGCTCATCAGCTGCTCGGTCTCCAGGGCGTACCCGATCCAGTGGATCGCCTGGTCGAGCAGCTCCGGGGAGCCGAGCCGGGACTCCAGGTCGGTCAGGCAGCCGGTGTCGATGCCGCCCTGCGCGAAGACCGGCGCGACGTCCCAGCCGCTGGTGATGTTCCGCTCGTCCATCCAGTCGCCGAGCTCGTCCTCCAGGTCGGCGGTCTGCATGGCGGTCAGCGCCGGAGCCTTCGCGGCCCGCTCGATGACCTCCTCCTGCAACTCCAGCAGAGCGACGAGCCGATCCGGGGCGACCTTGCCGGCGGCCAGCTTGCCGAGTTTCATGCGCATCGCGGCGACCCGCTGGCGCAAGGCGCTGGTGGCCCGGGCGGCGGCCGCGGCGGGGTTGTTGAGTTCGTGCATCAGTCCGGCGGACAGGGCGCCGAGCGCGGCCAGCCGCTGCCGCTCGCCGATCGCCGCCTGCGAGTTCGCCATGCCCAGGGCCAGACCTTCGAGCAGGTGGATCGCCATCGGGAACCACTCGCGCATCAGTGAGCCGAAGTCGTCGGCGGACAGCACGAAGAACTCGCTGTCGGACAGCGCCCGCATCGACGCGGCGTAGTTCCGGGGTACGCCGTCGTCGCGCAGGTACGCCTGGGTCGCGCCCATGTAGACGCCGCGCTGCTCGGTGCGCGTGGTGACGACCTCGTCCTCACCGACCCGGCGGCTCAGCGCGATCGTGCCGCTGAGCAGCACGAAGAAAGACACGGCCGGGTCGCCCTCGCGCAGCACCAGGCCGCCGGAGGCGACCCGCATGGTGCAGCCGTGCCCGGCGAGCCAGGTCAGCTGCTCGTCGGAGAGTTTCTCGAACAGGAACAGGGTGCGCAGCTCGTCGGGGGTGAGCTGGCCGGGCGCGCACGGTTCGAGGCGGATCTCCTCGATGTCGGTCATTATTGGGCCTCCAGGTAGCGGTGGACCAGCGCGACGGCCATCGCACCCTCACCGACCGCCGAGGCCACCCGTTTCACCGAGCTCGCTCGGACGTCGCCGGCCGCGAAGATACCGGGGACACTGCTCTCCAGATAGAACGGATCGCGGTCCCGATCCCATCCCCGCGGGCGCTCCCCGTTCACCAGCAGATCCGTACCGGTACGGATGAAGCCCTTACCGTCGCGCAGCAGGGTGTCGCCGAGCCAGTCGGTGCGCGGTTCGGCGCCGATGAAAACGAACAGGTAACCGCACTCGACCGTCGTCTTGCTGCCGGCCTTGCTGTCACAGATGGTGATCGCCTGCAGGTGACCGTCGCCCTGGGCGCCGATCACCTCGCAGCGGGTCCGAACCTGGATGTTGTCGACCTGGGCGAGCTGCTGGATCAGGTAGTACGACATGGACGCCTCGAGTGAATCGCCACGGACCAGCAGGGTGACGTTCCGGGCGTACCGCGAGAAGAAGAGCGCCGCCTGCCCCGCCGAGTTGGCGCCGCCGACGATGTAGACGTCGGTGCCGGCGCAGGCCGGCCCTTCGGTGGCGGCCGACCCGTAGAACACGCCGGACCCGGTGAGCTCGGCCACCCCGTCGGCCAGCAGCGGCCGGTACGAGACCCCGGTCGCGAGCAGCACCGCGTGCGCGGACACCTCACCGCCGTCGGCGAACGTCAGCGTCCGGGCCGAACCGTCCGCCCGGAGCCCGACCACCTCGCGGGTGCTGATCGTCTCCGCCGCGAACTTGTCGGCCTGCCGGCGGGCCCGATCGGTGAGCTGCGCGCCGGAGATGCCGTCCGGGAAACCGAGGTAGTTCTCGATGCGGGAGCTCTGCCCGGCCTGGCCGCCGACCGCCTGACGTTCGATCAGCAGCGTCTTGAGTCCTTCCGAACCGCCGTAGACGGCCGCGCCCAGTCCCGCCGGGCCGCCACCCACGATGATCAGGTCGTAGAAGTCGCGGCCCGGGTTGGTGGACAGCCCGGCCACCTCGGCGACCTCCTGCACGCTGGGCCGTGACAGCGCCCGCCCGTCGGCCGTCACCACCAGTGGCACCGCCTCCGGACCGGCCGCGGCCACCTCCAGCAGACGGCGGCCCTCCGGCTCGTCCGCGCCGAAGTAGCGGTACGGCACCAGGTTGCGGGCCAGGAAGTCACGGATCTGGAAGGACGGCTCGCTCCACCGGTGCCCGACCACCCGGATGTCCGGCAGCTCCGTGTCGCCGGTCGCCTGCCAGGCGTCGAGCAGCGCGTCCAGCACCGGGTAGAGCTTCTCCTCCGGCGGGTCCCACGGCTTGAGCAGGTAGTGGTCGACATCCACCACGTTGATCGCCTGGATCGCGGCGTCGGTGTCCGCGTACGCCGTGAGCAGGGCCCGCCGGGCGTGCGGGAACAGGTCCATCGCCTGTTCCAGGAACTCGATGCCGTTCATCTGCGGCATCCGGTAGTCGGCGAGCATCACCGCGACCCGGCCGCCGCGGAGTTTCAGCTCGCGCAGCACCTCCAGCGCCTCCACGCCCGAGGAGGCCCGGACGACCCGGTAGTCCTCGGCATAGCGGCGGCGCAGGTCACGCGCGATGGCGCGGGAGACGGACGGGTCGTCGTCGACAGTGAGGATGACGGCTTGGCCCATGGTGTCGTTGTCCTCAATTCTGGGGGTGACGTTCGATGTAACCGGCCACGAACGGGCAGGTGGCGACGACGGGGAGGCCCCGGGACCGGGCATCGGCGAGCGCGGCGGACGCCAGACGGCCGGCCAGGCCACGGCCGGAGTACGCCTGGTCCACCTCAGTGTTGACGAGCTCGATCCGGCCGTCCCCGCGGCGATAGCTCAGCGAACCGGCCGCCTCGCCGGCGAGCAGCACCTCGTAGCGCGACAGCTCGAAGTTGTCGACGACGACCGCGTCGGCCGGGTCGTGGGCGACGGCCTGCGCGCTCCCCGCGACCCGCAGCTTGCGCCGGGCCCGCTCGTAGAAACCCGTCCGTCCGAATCGGATCACCTGCGCCGCGGCCGGCACCGGCCGGATCTCCAGCGACGCCCCCGGTCCGGCGTGGCCCTCGATGATGCCGTCCACCTCGATGGCCAGCTGTCCGCTGCTCGGCAGCACGTCAAGCGCCAGCTGCTCGGACGTGTCGAGCACCAGCGACCGGTTGAACGACGAGTGCGCGGCGGCCGAGGACACGATCAGGGCCTGCACGTTCGGCGAGACGATCGGGCCACCCGCGGAGAAGCTGTACGCCGTCGACCCGGTCGGCGTCGAGACGATCACCGCATCGGCCGAATAGTTGACGAAGCCGCGGCCCTCCACCCGGATACCGACCGCCGCCATGCCGTGTCCCGGCACCCGGACCAGCGCGATGTCGTTGAACGCCGACACCTCGCGGCCGTCCGGCAGAACCGTGCGCACCGCGGTCCGCGCCTCCACCGTGTAGCGGTGCTCGTCGATCGCGGAGAGCGCCTCGTCAAGGACCGGCAGGTCGACCTCGGCGAGGAAACCGAGCCGGCCGACGTTCACCCCGAGAACCGGCGTCTCCCGCCCCTCGGCCAGCCGCATCGTGCGCAGCATCGTGCCGTCACCGCCCAGGCTGACCAGCAGCCCGGCCCGTTCCACCATCTCGTCGGCCTCGACCGCCTCCGCCGTGCAACCGTTGATCCGGCTCACCTCGTCGGGCAGTCCGAGAACGGTCACCCCGCGCTCGGTCGCCCAGCCGGTGATCGCCTCGATAGCGGCGCCGCAGTCCCGCCGGGGATGCAGAACCAGCCCGACGACTTTGACCATGCCCATGGCAGCCAGCCTTCCATGCCGGGGGTGCGATCGGCGACCGCCGGAACCGTGGTGACACACACGTCGCACCGGCCGGTGGCGGGTCAGGTGCGGGTGGCCCGGGCCAGGAAACGGGTGGGGACGTCCTCGTAGGTGTTCAGGTGCCAGCCGGCCGCGGCGAGCAGGGGGCCCAGACGTTCCCTGCTCAAAGGTTCGCCGGGGCGCAGGGACCGGCCGTGACGGGCGGCGAGCTGGGCGCGACCGGTCGGGTGGAAGATCGCCAGCGTGCCGCCGGGGCGGGTCACCCGGGCCAGCTCGGTGAGGCCGGCGATCGGGTCGGGCAGGTGGTGGACCAGGCCGGCCGCGAAGATCACGTCGGCCGTGGCGTCGGCCACCGGCAGTCTGCGGGCGTCGGCGAGGATCAGGGTGGCGTGGTCGTCGCGGCCCGCCCGGCGAGCGGCCTCGAGCATGCCGGGCGTGAAGTCCAGGCCCAGGACGTGGCCGGCCGGGCCGACAGCGGCGGCGAGGGCCGGCAGGGCCCGGCCGGTGCCGCAGCCGACGTCGATCGCCACGTGGCCGGGGCGCACGCCGGCCAGACGGACCGCCTCGTCGTAGCGCGGCATGTCGTCACCGAACTTGGCGTCCCAGTCGGCGGCGCGGGCGGCGAAGAAGGCCTGGCTCTCCGAGAGGTACCACCGGTCGACGTCGGCCAGGTCCGGGTGCAGATGGCGGATCACCGGCCAGTCCGGGTCACGGTGGTCGATCACCACCTGCGCGCGGCGCTCGCCGTCGCCCTCGGCGAACCGGTGCCGCGGGCCGCCACGCAGGTAGACCAGGATGCGGTCGGTGGCCGGTTCGAGGACGTTGAGGGCCGAGTCGAACATGCCGCCGCCCGGACCGATCAGGCCGAGGACCGCGTCGACGCTCCACGCCCGTGCGGCGGGCGGGAACGCGGCGGCCAGCCGGGAGGCGAACTTCGCGGCGGCGCCGGGGTCTCCCCCGTCGACGATCACGGTGAGCGGGGCACGCGGCGCCAGAACTTCGGCGAGCAGAGCGGTGACTTCGGCGATGCGTTCCGGCACGCCCCCAGCATGACCGCGGATCTGTGAGGCCCGCAACACCGCAAAGGTCGCACATTTGGACCTTGTTTGTCACCAATCCGCCACAGCTGAAGGGAGTGGCGCACCCCGGTCCGGCGGCGCCGCAGGGACGGTCCAGGAACGGCCCGGCCCGGTCGGACGGCACGGCAGGGGAACCTCCGGGCGGTGGCTGCAGTCGAAGAGACGGGAAGCAGACGGCGGAGCGGAGGAACCGATGAGGGGACTGACAGCGGCGCTCGTGGCGGCCGTTCTGGTGCTGGGCGGGTGTGCCGGGGATCGGGCGCCGGCCGGAAACGGAACGCCGGGCGATCTCGCCCCGTCGCCCGGCGCCGGGGCTGCCACCGGTGCGGGAAGCGGATCCGGCGACGAGCCACGGGGCGGTACGAAGAGCCGGCCCGGACCCGGGACGGAGCCGGGAACCGGGACGGGGCCTGTCGCCGGGAACGATCCAGGGGCCGGGCTGGTCGAGCTCCGGGTACTGGCGGATGAGTCGCTGACCGAGGTGCTCGGCACGGTGGAGCAGGGGTTCGAGGCGCATCACCCGAACATCGAGGTCGTTCTGACGTACGCGGAAGGGGGGAATCTGGCCCGGCGCATCACCGGCGGCGAGTCAGCGGACGTCTTCGCCACCGATGATCTCTTCGCGATGCGGACGGTGACCGACGCGGTGCAGGGCGCGGACCCGGCGGAGGAGTTCGGTGGCGGGCGACTCACCGTGATCGTGCTGCCGGCGGCGGCCGAGCCGAAAGCCGCGGCGGCGTTCGTCGACTTCCTGCGGGAGGGCGCGGGCCAGCGGATCCTGATCGATTCCGGCGTCGAGCGCCCCTGAAGGCCAGATCCGGCTGGCTCTGACCGCTGTCTCGCGCACGCTGAGACAGCGGTGCGAGCCAGCCGTTGAATCAGCCCGCCGACCGGCTGCCGAGCGCGCGGTCGGACCAGGAACGGCCGGTGGCCAGGTTGTCCGCGCCGCCGATGAGGACGGCCCGGTGCACGGCACGGGCGAGCGGCGCGCCCCAGCGGGATCGCGGCCCTCCGTAGGCGGCCGGTGGGCCGTCGAGCGGGCAGACCACACAGACGGCGTCGGTTGCCGTCCCGGTGGCGGACAGGCCCAGCTCGGCCAGGGCCTGCGTCTTCGCCTCGGTGGCGGTGGCGACCGCGTTGACCAGCGCGCCGCCGGAGAGCCGCTGCGGCACCCACACGACGATGTTCACCGTCCCCGGCCGGTCGACGGATTCGGTCGCGGCCGCCGCAGTGCCGTCCGGCCGATGATCGAAGCCGGTCTCGGCGGAGGCGGCCTGGATCGGTGCCCCGAGGCCCACGGTGGCGTGGACCTGCACGTCGTCGTCGCGGGTGGCGACCACGTCGGCGACGTCGACGCCGGTGAGCAGGCCGATGCCCGGGCCGGTGAGGCCCAGACCGGCGGCGAGCGACGCCAGGTGGGCGTCGGGATCGGGACGGGCGTACGACATCGCGACCGACGCGTTGATCAGCCACTCACGGGGGCCCACGCCGCCGCCGAGCACGGCGCTGGAGACGGCCAGCAGCGGCTCGGGGAAGCGCCAGAGCAGCAACGGGACGTCGAGCCCGTCCTCACGGCGATGGGTCAGCGACGGTTCCGCGAACATCGCCTGTGAATCTACTTCCATTCCGGGGCGAGGACCGCCCAGATCTCGGTGTCGTTGCGGACACCCCGCCAGGGGTACGACTCGCGCAGCCGCCCCTCGCACGTCATGCCGAGCCGCCGGGCCACGTTGGAACTGCTGACGTTGTCCGGGTTGCAGTGCCACTCGACGCGGTGCAGGCCGCGGACGTTGAACGCCCAGTCGATCAGTACCCGGGCGGCGCGGGTGACCAGGCCGCGGCCGGTGGCGGCCGGTTCCAGCCAGACGCCGATCTCACAGTTGCCGGCATTTGCGTCGAAGGCCACGAACATGGTGCCGCCGACAAGTGTGCCGTCGAGCCAGATGCCGTAGAGCCGCTGCTTGTCCTTTGCCGTGTTGTCGGCGTAACGCTGCAGCGTGGCGGTGGCACTGGCCAGGTCGGTGCTGACGCTGGCCCACGGAAT
The DNA here is from genome assembly GCF_040639655.1 of Actinoplanes sp. NPDC023801. Lineage (NCBI taxonomy): Bacteria > Bacillati > Actinomycetota > Actinomycetes > Micromonosporales > Micromonosporaceae > Actinoplanes > Actinoplanes sp. NPDC023801. Next base: position 51,327 of record NZ_JBFAAI010000019.1, read on the forward strand.
CCACGGGTCGACGGTCACGCGGGCCCGGTCCATGTGGGCCAGGAACTCCTCGGCCTGCCATGGTTCGAGCGGGCGGAGCTGGGCATTCTCGGTGAGGTCGATGGCGAACACGGCAGCAGCCTAGCGAGACGGTCCGGGTTCCGGTGACACGCGGGACACGGCGCTAGGGCCCAAAGGCCGTACCCGCCGCCGGGTGGAAGGCGCACGATAGGGACATGAACGACACCGACGAGGTCAAGCGCGCACTGGTCCAGGCGGCGGATGCGGCCCGGTTCGCCCCGTCGATCCACAACACGCAGCCGTGGCGCTGGGTGGTCCGGGACGGGCGCCTCGAACTGTTCGGCGTGGCCGAGCGGCAGCTGCACGAGCAGGATCCGGAAGGCCGGATGCTGCTGCTCAGCTGCGGAACCGCCCTGCACCACGCCCAGGTGGCCCTCGAGGCCGAGGGGTGGCGGCACGAGGTGGACCGGCCGGCGGGTGAGCCGCTCGCCGTGATCCGGCCGGTCGAGCAGGAGCCGGTACGACCGGAGGCGACCCGGCACTTCCAGATGCTGCAGGTACGGCGTACCGACCGGCGGACGGTGACCGACGAGCGAGTGCCCGAGGACACCCTGCGGTACCTGGTGAAGGTCACCGAGGAGAGCGGCGCCCGGATGCACGTCCTCGGCCGTGACCAGGTGATCGCGCTGGCGGTGGCGGTCGACCGGGCCCAGAACGCCGAGGCGCACGACGACCGGATGAAGGCCGAGACCGCCACCTGGGTGGGTGGCGAACGCCCCGACGGCACCGGCATCCCGGCCTCGGCGCTGCCCGAGGAGTTGCCGCTCACCACGGTCGCCGAACGCGACTTCCAGGCCAGAGGCACACTCGCCGCCGGGGACGGGCACGACGAGGCCGCGGTGTACGCGGTGCTCTACGGCGAGGGCGACGGCGCGGACGACTGGCTGCGTGCCGGGGAGGCGCTGAGCCGGCTGTGGCTGGCCGCCACCGAGCAGGCGGTGAGCGTGCTGCCGCTGAGCAGCCCGGTGGAGATCCCGTTCACCCGGCAGACGCTGCGCCGGATGCTCGGCGACGTGGGCTTCCCCTACCTGGCGGTACGCCTGGGCACGCTCGACCCGGCGCAATCGGCACCGCCGAAGACCCCACGGCTCCCGGCCGGGCAGGTCATCGACATCGTCCCCGGGTGATCAGTGCGGGTCGCCTTCCGGGCCGTATGCCGCGAGGAAACGGTCCCGGAAGGAGTCCATCCGCCAGACCGGCGCGGCCGGGTCGGGCTTGAGGCCGTCGGTCCAGCCCCAGCCGGCGATCCGGTCGAGCACCTTGGGGTCCTTGGCGACGATCGTGATCGGCACGTCGCGGGTGGCGTCGTGCCCGACCACGGCGGAGGCCGGCTGGTGGTCGCCGAGGAACACCATCACCAGGTCGTCGCGGCCGTACTCCGCCATGTGCCCGAGCAGGCTGTCCATCGAGTAGGCGACCGAGCGGGCGTACTCGGTGCGCATCCGCTTCTCGTCCTTCCACACGGTCGTCGGCGCCTCGGCTCCGGCGACCATCGGGCCGTAGAGGCTGCCGTCGCCGATCGTGTTCCAGTCGACCATGCTGGGCACCGGGGCCCACGGGGTGTGGCTGGAGGTCAGGGTGATCTCGGCGAGCAGCCGGCCGCGGTCGGCGACGCCGTACTCCAGTTTCTGGAAGGCGGACATCACGTACTGGTCCGGCATCGGCGACCAGCTGAACCGGGGTCCGTTGTAGCCGAGTGTGTGCGAGTCGTAGATGTGGTCGTACCCGTAGAACTCGCCCTCGGGCCACGCGAAGGTGATGCCGGGCTCGACTCCGACCGTACGATGGCCACTGTTCTTGAATGCCCTGGTGAGGGTCAGCCGGTCGGAGGAGACGACACTGCGGTAACGCTGCTCGTTGTCGATCCAGAGACCGGACAGCAACGTGGAGTGGGCCAGCCAGCTGCCGCCACCGGCTGTGGAGGAGGTCAGCCAGCCGCTGCGCGCCGAGTAACCCTTGGCGGCCAGTTTCTCCTGGTTGGCGGCGATGCTCGACAGCACCGGGCCGTTGAGGGCCGGGTCCTCGATCGCGTCCCGGCCGTAACTCTCGATGAACGACACGATGACGTCGGAGTTCCGCAGAGCGGTGAGCATCTGGTCGGCCGGCCGGTCCCGGTACGCGTCGACCCGCACCTCGGCGGCGAACCGTTTCCGGTCGGCGAGGTCGTTGGGCAGCGCAAGGGCGGTGTGCGCGGCCAGGTCTGCGGCGGTGTGCGAGGCCACCGGGATGCCGCCGATCAGCTGGAAACTCATCGCCGTCAGGGCGATCCAGGCCGCCGCGACCGCGCCGAGTCCCCGCCACGAGCCGGCCCGGTGCTCGAGCATGATGCCACTGAGCCGCTGGACCGCCCAGGTCATCAGGACGACCAGGCCGATCGCACCGAGCACCACGGCGGCGGCGACACCGATGGTGGCGGCTTTCCCGATCGAGTCGGCCATGAAGTTGAACGCGTCGTCGACCAGGATCCAGTCCAGCACCGGGTCGAATCGGCGGGCCAGTACGGCGAAGAAGCCGATGTCGATCATCTTGATCACGGTGAGCAGCCCGAGCAGCACACCGAGGCCGAGCGCGATCGGCCGGCGGGCCCGGCCGAACCGCCCTCGCCGGGGCAGCAGGAGCAGCAGCGCGCCGGCGACGAGCGCCTCGACGGGGATCCGCAGGAGCGCGGTGACGACCGAGTTACCGGGGGGCAGGCGGAAGATCTGGTCCGGGACGATCAGGGCCAGGAACACCAGAACTGCGGCAAATCCCGTGGTCATGTGTCGGATGACCCGGCGGTACGGCTTCTTTTCGCTCACGCTTCCTTCATACGCCAGTCAGCTGTGCCCGGTTCGACCGCGGTATTTCATTTGTCTGAGTGAGCACTCGCTCATTAGAGTGGCCGGCATGGAGAACCGGCGCAGACGCGTCCCGGCGATGGCGCCGGAGGAACGGCGGGCGGCCCTCATCGAGGCGACCATCCCGCTGCTGCACGAACACGGTCTGGAGGTGAGCACCCGGCAGATCGCCAGCGCCGCCGGAGTCGCCGAGGGCACGATCTTCGGCGTCTTCGAGAGCAAGAGCCAGCTGGTGACCTGCTCCGTGATCAAGGCGCTCGACCCGCAGGCCGACCTCGACGCACTGGCCGCGATCGACCGCTCCGCACCGCTGCGCGAGCGGGTGATCGCCGCCGCCGAACTGGTGCACCAGCGATTCGTCGAGCGCGCCCACCTGATGCACGCGGCCCGCAAGCTCATCATGGTCGGCGAACAGGATCCGGCAACCGTCGCCCGGATGACCGCCAACCGGGAGAAGATCGGCGCCGCGCTCGCTGACGTCTTCGCCCCCGACGCCGCAAGTCTCCGGGTCACACCGGCCCGCGCCGCCCATCTGCTGCTGATGTTCTGCGGCGCCAACACCTTCGGGCCTTACGGGCAGCCCGACTCGTTCAGTGGTGCGGATCTTGCGGCCCTGCTGCTCGACGGCATCCACATCAAGGAGACTCCGTCTTGCTGATCAGATTGCTGAAGGTCCATCTACGGCCGTACCGCAGAGAGATCACCCTGGTGGTCCTCTTCCAGTTCCTGCAGACCATCGCGACGCTCTACCTGCCCGCGCTCAACGCCGACATCATCGACAACGGCGTCATCAAGGGCGACACCGGTTACGTGATGCGGATCGGCGCCGCCATGCTCGGCATCACGGTGCTGCAGATCGCCGCGCAGGTCGTGGCCGTGTACTTCGGTGCCCGCACCGCCATGGCCGTCGGCCGTGACCTGCGCGCCTCCATCTTCGACCGGGTGCAGAGCTTCTCCGCCCGCGAGGTCGGCCAGTTCGGCGCGCCGTCCCTGATCACCCGGACCACCAACGACGTCCAGCAGATCCAGATGCTGGTGCTGCTCACCTTCACGCTGATGGTGTCGGCACCGATCATGCTGGTCGGCGGCGTCGTGCTGGCCCTGCGCGAGGACGTGCCGCTGTCCGGCCTGCTGCTGGTCATCGTGCCGGTGCTGATCACCGTCATCGGCTTGATCATCACCCGGATGCGGCCGCTGTTCCGGACCATGCAGGAGCGCCTCGACCGGATCAACCAGGTGATGCGGGAGCAGATCACCGGCATCCGGGTGATCCGCGCGTTCGTCCGCGACGATCACGAGCGGCAGCGGTACAGCGTCGCCAACGACGAACTGACCGACGTGTCGCTACGGGTCGGCCGGATCATGGCGCTGATGTTCCCGACCGTGCTGCTGGTCGTGAACATCTCCAGCGTCGCGGTCCTCTGGTACGGCGGCCACCGCATCGACTCGGGCGGCATGCAGATCGGCCAGCTGACCGCGTTCATCAGCTATCTGATGCAGATCCTCTTCTCCATCATGATGGCGACCTTCATGTTCATGATGGTGCCGCGCGCCGAGGTCTGCGCTGAGCGGATCGAGGAGATCCTCGACACCGAGTCCAGCGTGGTGCCGCCTCCGGCGCCGATCACCACGCTTTCCCGGCACGGCCATCTGGAGCTGCGCGACGTCGGCTTCCGCTATCCGGGAGCCGAGGCAGGAGTGCTTTCCGGCGTACGGCTGACCGCGCGCCCCGGCGAGGTCACCGCGATCATCGGCAGCACCGGCAGTGGCAAGACCACCCTGCTCAACCTGGTCCCCCGGCTGTTCGACGCCACCGAGGGCCAGGTCCTGGTCGACGGGGTGGACGTACGCGAGATCGACCCGGCACTGCTGTCGTCGGTGATCGGCCTGGTCCCGCAGCGGCCCTACCTGTTCACCGGCACCATCGCGTCCAACCTGCGCTACGGCAATCCGGCCGCCACCGACGACCAGCTCTGGCAGGCCCTCGAGATCGCCCAGGCCCGGCCGTTCGTCGAGTCGATGGAAGGACAGCTGGACGCCCCGATCGCGCAGGGCGGCACCAACGTCTCCGGCGGCCAGCGGCAACGGCTCGCCATCGCCCGTACGCTCGTGCACCGGCCGGAGATCTACCTGTTCGACGACTCGTTCTCGGCACTCGACTACGCCACCGACGCGGCCCTGCGGTCGGCGCTCACCGAACACATGACGGACGCCACCGTGATCATCGTGGCGCAGCGGGTCAGCACGATCCGCGACGCCGACCGAATCATCGTGCTCGACGACGGCAAGGTGGTCGGCACCGGCACACACGAGGAACTCATGGACACCAGCCCCACGTACCGCGAGATCGTTCTCTCGCAGTTGACCGTGGAGGAGGCGAGCACCAGATGACCACTCCCGCTCCTCAGCGCCGCGGGCCCATTCCCGCCGGGCCGCCGGCCGCCCGGATGATGATGGCCGGTGGGCCGCCGGAGAAGCTCGAGGACTTCAAAGGGTCAACCAAACGCCTGCTCCGCCTGCTCAAGCCACAACGGCTGTTCGTCGCCGGTGCGCTGGCATTCGGCGTGGTCGGCGTCTTCCTGTCGGTGCTCGGCCCCTATCTGCTCGGGCACGCCACCGACGTGATCTTCGAAGGCGTGATCGGCAAGATGCTCGGCCGGGACCTGCCGGCCGGGGTCACCCGGGAGCAGGCCATCGAACAGTTGCGCGCCACCGGGCAGAACGCGCAGGCCGACCTGCTCTCCGGCGTCGACGCCGTACCCGGCCGGGGCATCGACTTCGACCGGCTGGCCGAGGTCCTGATGTGGGTGGCGATCATCTACGTCTTCGCGTGGGTCTTCGGCGTACTGCAGGGCCGGCTCACCACCCGAGCGGTGCAGGCCGCCGTCTACGACCTGCGCCAGCAGGTGGAGGACAAACTGGCCCGGCTGCCACTGGCCTACTTCGACAAGCAGCCGCGCGGTGAAGTACTGAGCCGCGCGACCAACGACACCGACAACATCGCGCAGACGCTTCAGCAGACGTTCGCACAGCTCGTCACGGCGCTGCTGACGATCGTCGGCGTACTCGGGATGATGTTCTGGATCTCGCCCCTGCTCGCCCTGATCGCCCTGATCACGGTGCCGGTGTCGATCTGGCTGACGACCGTGATCGGCAAGCGGTCCCAGCCGCAGTTCGTCGCGCAGTGGAAGACGACCGGCCACCTCAACGGGCACATCGAGGAGATGTTCACCGGCCACACGCTGGTCAAGGTCTTCGGCCGGCAGGACGAGGCCGCATCCACCTTCGCCGGGCACAACGACAAGTTGTACGCGTCGAGCTTCCGGGCCCAGTTCATCTCCGGCCTGATCCAGCCCGCGATGATGTTCATCTCCAACTTCAACTACGTCCTGGTGGCCGTCATCGGCGGACTCCGGGTCGCGTCCGGCACCCTGACCCTCGGCGAGGTGCAGGCGTTCATCCAGTACTCCCGCCAGTTCAGCCAGCCGCTCACCCAGGTGGCCAGCATGGCGAACCTCGTCCAGTCCGGGGTGGCCTCCGCCGAACGGGTGTTCGCCCTGCTCGACGCTTCTTCTCTTTCGGAGGAGCCGCCGCCGGTGGACCTCGGCACTGTCCGCGGGCGGATCGCGTTCGAGAACGTGTCGTTCCGCTACCTGCCGGACAAGCCGCTCATCGAGAACCTGAACCTGAGCGTCGAACCCGGACAGACCGTGGCCATCGTCGGACCCACCGGCGCCGGCAAGACCACCCTGGTCAACCTGCTGATGCGGTTCTACGACGTGACCGGCGGCCGGATCACCCTCGACGGGGTCGACATCGCCACCATGCCGCGTGAACAGCTGCGCTCGCAGATCGGCATGGTCCTGCAGGACACATGGCTGTTCGGCGGCAGCATCGCCGACAACATCGGATACGGGGCCTCGTCACCCGACCTCCCGGCCATCCACGCGGCGGCGGAGGCCGCCCACGTCGACGGGTTCGTGCGGATGCTGCCCGACGGCTACGACACGAAGATCGACGAGGAGGGGTCCAACGTCAGCGCCGGCCAGAAACAGCTGGTCACCATCGCGCGGGCGTTCCTCGCCGAGCCGAGCATCCTGATCCTCGACGAGGCCACCAGCTCCGTCGACACACGTACCGAGGTGCTCATCCAACGCGCGATGGCCACCCTGCGCACCGGCCGGACCAGCTTCGTCATCGCCCACCGCCTCTCCACCATCCGCGACGCCGACGTGATCCTGGTGATGGAGAACGGCTCGATCGTCGAGCAGGGGACTCACGAGTCGCTGCTGGCGGCGGGTGGGGCCTACGCGCGGTTGTACTCCGCCCAGTTCGCCCAGGCAGTCGTCGAGGTCGACTGACCGTACCGGCGTCCTGCAACGTGCGGGACGGGGCTGCTTGCGGCGGGATTGATGCCCGCAGTGGGACTGCTGCTTGCGGCGCGATTGACGCTTGCCGTGGGACCGCTGCTTGCGGCGGCCACGAAGATGCCGCGGATACGCGGAACGGGGGCGGCCGTCAGGCCGCCCCCGTCTCGTCGAACTGATGACCGCTACTTGATGGTCACCGTCTTGTTGCCGGAGTAGCCGGTGTTGATGCCGGCGGCCGCGTTGCCGCCGACTGTGGCGCGCAGCGTCAGCTTGGTCTTCGACTTGAAGCTGAAGGTGCCCTTCCAACCGGTCGCGGTGGTGGTGCCCTTACCGACGTTCACCCACTTGCCGCCGGACCAGCGCTGCACCGTGACCGCCTGGCCGGCCGCCCGCGGGTTGCCCGCCACCGAGACGCTCAGCCTGCCCCTCGAGGGCGAGCTCGCCGAGAAGGACGGCAGCTGCGTGACCTTGACGGTCTTGACCGCGGAGTTGATCTCCTGCGACCGGGCCACGAACGACCAGCCGGTCGAGAGGGACCGCGAGTTCAGCTGGAAGTAGCCGTCGTCGTCAGCGTCGGTCTCGGACAGGTACTTGAAGTTCGCCGGGTTGGTCTCCGGGAGCGGAGCGCCCCACAGCTCGACCGTCGTGTTCGGAGCCGCGGTGCCGCGGAAGGTCGCCAGGCCGACACCCTTGGCCGGACCGGAGACGGTCAGCGTCGGCGTGACCGCGTCGGCCTTGTCCTCCGACTTGATGATGACCTCGCCGACACCCCGGGCGATCGAGGCACCGGTCGGCGACGCGCTGAGGAGCTTGACGTAGAAGTTCTCGTCGCCCTCCTTCATCTTGTCGTTGATCACCGGGATGTTGACCTTGGCGGTCAGGTCGCCCGGCTTGAGGGTGATGACACCCTTGGTGAACTGGTAGTCCTCGCCCGCCTTGGCGGAGCCGTCGGAGGTCTGCCACGGGATGGTGACAGTCTGCGAGGTCTCCTTGGTGTTCTCGTCGAAGGCGAACGTGACGTCGACGTCGACCGACTGCTCCCACTCACCGATCGACTCGTCCTGGACCGAGGCCGCCGGCGGCAGGTCCGCCGGGTCGTCCGTGATCCGGAAGTTGCCGGTCGTCGAGGCGAAGCCCTGCGGCGCGGCACTCGTCTCAGAGACGGTGACACCGAAGGTCTCGGTGGGCTCGTCGACATCGTCCGGCAGCAGGTAGAACTCTGCCAGCCTCGAGTCGGCGAACGCGGTCTGCCCCTTGGCGATGTCGATCCTGGTGGTGGCGAGCGTCGCCGGAACCTCGAAGTCCTTCCCCGGGGTCGCGGGGTTGTCCCCGGTGCCGGCAACCGTGAGGCCCAGCGAATAGGGGTATGCGGAGACTCCGGTGAGTGTTCCCACGACCCGGACGGTCGTGCCCTCAGCGCCGGCGATCTCGTTGATCTTCACCGTCGGCTTCGCGTCGTCGTTGGAGATGGTGACGCGCGCGCTGTGCTGGACGTCCGCGGTCAGCCCCGCCTCTACCGAGGTGCCGGCGACCGTGAAGTCGACGACGAACGCTTCGTCACGTTCGTAGACGGCGTCCCCGTTGATGGGGATCTCGACCGTTCCGGTCGTCTGACCGGCCTTGATGGTCACCGTGTTGGCGGTCGGCAGGTCGAAGTCGTTGTCTCCGACCGTGGCGCCGGCGTTGACACCGGTCTCGGTGGCGCTGCCCGGCGTCTGACCGAAAACGGGGGTGAGGACGGTGTCCGTGCCGACCGGCGCGCTCAGCGCGACCGGCACCTTGACCGTCGTGACGCCCTCGTTACCCTCGACCACCGCGACGTCCGAGGTGGTCCACGTCGCCTTCGAGTCGTCCGCGCCCTCGACGATGTAGACCGTCTGCGTACCGAGATCCGCGGGGTCGATGGTCGCGTTCGAGCTGCTCAGAACCAGATCGAAGGACTCGGCCCGGCCGGATCCGTACGTGGTCCCCTCGTAGGTCGTGTCACCGACGATCGTCACCGGGATGTTGACGGTGACGATGCCCGCCGTGCCGGTCTCGGTGGTCGGGATGGTGATGGTGCCGTTCGTGCCCCGGTAGTCGGTGCCGTTCGTGGCGGTACCGCCGGTGAACGCGTAGTCGAGCTTGAGCGGAGTCTCCCTTGTGGTGCCGCTGACGTCGACCTTGACCTGGACCAACTTCGCGGAGTCCCCGGAGGCACCCTCGTCGTAGAAGACATCGACGGTGCCCGGCGTAGCGGAGGTGAGGTCGGTGACCTCGAGGGTCGGTAGCGTCTCGACATCCCTGATCGTGCCGATCGCCGTTGTCGTCGTGCCCAGCGCTGCCGCGACCGCGGGTCCTGTCACCGACGGCGTGACGCTCAGAGCCGCTTTGAAGGTCTCGGTACCCTCCACGATCGAGTCGCCGCCGACCGCCACGGTCTTGTAGACCGTCTGGCTCAGCGGGTCGAACGTGACCGTCGAGGTGCCCGCGGTGAAGTCCGTGGTCGCGGCGCCTCGGGCGGTGGCGGTGTCGGTACCCGCCGAGGCGGTGAAGTCGACCTTGAGGGTCTTCTCCGAGAGGCCGGAGAGCCTGATCGGGAAGCTGGCGTTGCCACCTTCGTTGACGGCCGGCGCGTTGTCGATGCTGACCGTCGGCGCGGCGTCGTTGTCCTCGATGGCCAGGTCCGCCGTGGCGGGTGCGCCGGCGACGACACCGGACACCGCCGGGCCCGTGGTGGTCAGCCGGATGTACTGAAGGTCCGGTTCATCGACGATGTCGTCGTTGATAGCGAGATTGACCGCCGCGGTGAGCTGACCGGCCGGGATGGTGATCGTCGCGTCCGCTGCCAGAGCAGTGAAGTCCCGGGTGACACCACCGGTGGTGACAGCCCCCGAGACGGTCGCGCCGAGCAGCGTGGTCGAAGTACCCGCGGCTGCGATGGGAACCGTGATGTCGTTCTGGAGGATGCCCGACAGGCTCGCGACGATCGGAACCGTGCCCTGGCTCTCCGGAACCGTCGCGGGAACGGACAGGGTCAGCGTCGGCTGGTTGGCAGGCGCGCCCCAAATCGTGGCGGTGGCTTCCTTGTAGGTGGCGTCACCATCATCGTCAGCACCGAAGTCGATGTTCGTCGCCCGAAGGATGACGGTCTCATCGCTGGTGTCGCCGTCAGCGACCGTTGGCACGGAGACCGTAATGGTGGTCGGCGATGACGTGCTGGACGCCGGGAAGGTAACCACGGAGGGCGCCTCAGCTTCTCCGGCGTCGGCGGTGTCGTTGTCCGCGTTGAGATCCCTGGGACCGTAAAGGTTGCCGAAGTCCTTGTTCGTGACAGACGCGTCCGGGACGACAGCACCTGTCGCGGTCCCGGCGAAGGTGATCTCGAACTTCGCTTCGACGGTTCCGGTGTAGCTCAACTTGTAGGAGAGCGGACCGCCCTCCCAGTTGGAGGTCGCCGTGATGGTCAGGTAATCGTTGGCCGCCGCGTAGGCGGGTGAGGCGACGAAAACTGCGGGGACCAGGCCGATGGCGGCGGCGGTGGCGGTGGCCAGGGCATGCCGGATTCGCTTTGGTCCCCAGAGCGTGAACGGCACCCGCTCTCGCGGCGCCGCTTGGATGGGTCGATGACGCATTCTCTTCCTGTCTCCTTCGGCGGCTGGGCTACCTCCAGCGGGGAGGCCCCTGGCTTTGCGTCCCCGTCTCGCGACGGGTTTGCCTGTTCGGGTACCGCACCTAGGGCGGTTGGGGGTGCCGGTCTTGACCGGCCCTCAGCAGCGCAAACACCGGATGCGAAGATCCGCGTGGGGCGGCGCCAACTGCAATCTAACCGGCGTATCGCCCTGTTAGCGGCGGAACGGGTTTTTCGGTAGAAAGTCCTTCACATAGCCGGGATTCCGCCTTGACGCGAAGGCTGGCAACCCCGCGAAAGCACCCTGACCAGCGGCGAACTGTACCCGCGGCGAAACGTCCCGTCCCGGGAAACGGCGGAAGGGCGGCCCCATCGGACCGCCCTTCCCTGGCTGTTCGGTGCTATTTCACCCGCACCGATCGGGCCGGTGAGGTCCCGGCGGTGATGCCCAGTGCCGGTGTCGCGGAGATCACGGCCCGGAACACATGGTTGCCGGCTTTCAGGGAACGCACCGTGGTGGTGAACTTGCCGTTCGTACCCAGCTTGCCGTCCTCGATCTCGTCCCAGCCGCCCTTGACCTGACGCTGGATTGTGACCTTCTGCCCCGGTTCGCCGGGATCGCCGGTGACCGTGAGGGTCGCGGCGCCCTTGGCGTTGGAGGCCACCGCCAGCTCCACGTCCTGGCGGACCTGGATGGTGCGGACCGGCGACGTCAGTCCGGCGGCCCGGACCTGCACCCGGTAGCCCTTGGTGAAGTTGGGCCTGAACGAGTAGGCGCCGTCGTCGTCGGCCGTGGTGGTGGCGGCCACCTTGAACGTCCCGCCAGAGACGCCCTGAGCGGTGAGCAGCTCCACCCTGGTACCGGGGGCCGCGGTGCCGGTGATCGTGATCCGTCCCTCGCCGGTGCTGGTGGCGGGCGCGGTCACGGTCGGCGGCTTGGGCTTGTCGTCGTCCTCGAGGACGACCTCGGCCTCGGCGGCGGCCAGTCTGGCGTCGGCCGGCGACGGGGTGCCGAGTCGCACGGTGAAGGTCTGGTCGGCCTCGTCCTTGGTGTCCGGCAGGATCGGGACGCTGATGGTGGCCGTCTCCGACTGCGGTGTGAACGTCACCGTACCGGCTGATCTGGTGTAGTCCTTGCCCGCGTCGGCCGTGCCGTCCACCGTCGACCAGGGCACGGTGACGGTGCGCGAAGTGCTGACGGCACCCCCGGTGAACTGCAGCGACACGTTGAGCCGGACGGTGCCCGCGCTCTCGCCGACGGACGCGTCGGTGATCGAGACGGCCGGCGGCGTGTCGTCCGGGTCGTCGTTGATGCGGAAGGTACGGCTCCCGCCGGCCAGTGACACGGTCGCCGTCTCGGTGTTCTCGTCGACGGCGTCGTCGAGGAACTCGATCGTGCCGACGCGGAACCTGGCGCCGGCCGGAGTACCACCGGGCACGGTGACCGTGACCCGGTCCAGTTCGAAGTCGTCGGGACCGGCGTCCTCGCCGTCGGCGGCGATCCCGGCGGCGGCCGCGGTACTGATCTCGAAGTCGCGCTGGGCGGTTCCGGTCACGGTGCCGGACAGTTCGATCGTGTCGCCCTCGTCGACGGTGCCCGCGGTCGGGTCGAGGGTGATGGTGGGCGCCCGGTCGTCGTCGGTGATGAACAGCCGCCCCTCCTGGACCTTGCCGGCCGCGTCCAGTTCGCCGGCGGCCAGTGACACCGCGATGCGGGCGGTCTCGTCGCCCTCGTACACCGTGTCCTGCTGGATCGGAACGGTGATCGAACCGCTCACACTGCCCTCGGGGATCCGCAGACTCGCGGCCGGCGGCCCGTAGTCGTCCGGCGTGGCGGTGCCCGGCTGCGCCTCGACGACCAGGTCGACGTCGCCCTGCGCCGGTTCGCTCAGGGTGACCGTCAGCGTCGCCGAGCTGTCGCCCTCCCGGGCGGTGACGTCACCGCTGACGGTGAACGACGGCACCGGCAGGTTCTGGTCGTCGTCGACGATGACGACGTCGCTGCTGGCACGGGCGATGCTGCTGCCGAACGGCTCGACAGCGACGAGCCGGACCTCGAAGGCCTCGTCGGGCTCCCGGCGCCGGTCGTTCTCGATCGGCACCCGGATGACGGCGTAGTTCTGGCCGGGCGGGAAGAACAGCTGGTTGCCGGCCGGTGTGCCGATGTCGGCGCTGGTGGCGGTGCCGGGCACCACCTCGAAGTAGACCGTGACGGGCTGGTCGGTACGGGTGGCGCCGTTGCCTCCGGTGAACTCGAGCGCCACCGGCACCTCGGCGTAGCCCAGTTCCTCGCGTACGTTCGCGGGAAGGACGACAGCGGACGGCGGCAGGTCGTTCGGATCGTCGAGGATGCCGTAGACGGCCGAGACTGACGTCGCGGCGGGTGTCCCCTGACTGGTGGCGGTCACCGTGAACGACTCGGTCAGTTCGTCGGCGGTGTCGGCGGCCAGCGGGATCGACCGCAGCAGGACCGGGCCGGTGCTGCCGCCGGGCAGGACGGCCGGCGCGCCGCTGTCGATGTAGTCCTCGCTCTCGGCCGGGTCGTTGCGAGGGCCACCGGTGGTGAGGCCGAGCTGGAAGCCGACCGGGTCCTCGGCCACTCCGGACGGGGTCGCCATCACGTCGACGGTGCCGCCCTCGGTGGCGTTCACCGAGTTCAGGGTGATGGTGGGAGCCGGGTCGTCGTCGGTGATCGTCAGCACGCCGGACTGGGCCGGCCCGGTGGCATCCGTCTCGCCGGAGGCCAGGGCCACCGTGATCTTCGCGGACTCCGTCTCCTCGTAGACCTGGTCGTCGACGATCGGCACCGTGACGGTGGCGGACGTCTGCCCCTGCGGGATGGTGAGGGTCGGCGGCGGCGACCCGTAGTCGTCGCCGCCCGGACCGGTCTGCCCGCGCCGGGCGGTGTCGTCGCCGGTGCTGATCGTGAAGTCGACCGGGCCGGCCGCGACCCGGGCCAGCGAGACGGTGACCGCGACGGAACCCTGTCCCTCAGTCGCCGTGACGTCCGGCTGCACCTGAAAGTCCGCGGCGTTGTCACCCTTGATGGTCACGGTGGCCGGCGATCCGCCGAGCTCCGCGTTCGACGGGTTCGACAGGTTGACCGACAGCGTCTCGTCGTTCTCGGCCGTCGTGTCGGCAAGCGTCGCGACGGTGACGGCCTGGCTGGTGGACGGTGGCGTGAAGACGAGCGTGCCGGACGCTCCGGTGAAGTCGGTGCCGGCGGTGGCCGTACCGCCGGTGGTGGTGTGGTCGACGGTGACCAGCTTCTCGGTGCTGGTGGCGGTGTTGCCGGGCACCGAGCTGAAGTCCAGCTCGACCGGCAGGTCCGCCACCTCCCCCTCGATCACCGTCGTCTGGTCCGGCACCCGCAGGCGGGGCGGCATGTTCGAGTACGAGTCACGGATGAGGCCGTAGCCGGTGACCGGCGCTTGCCCGCCGACCTCGACGGACGCCTCGATCGTCTCGTCGTACTCGTCGGCGGAGTCCGCCGGAATGCCGGCCGAGCCCAGATCGATGCGGGTCGCGTAGGGCTGCAGGGTGCCCGACAGCACGAGAGCGCCGCCCTCGAAGTCGTTCGGCTCGGCCGGGTCGGAGCTGCCGTCCGAGGCGCCGCGGACCGTGGCCGTCCAGGGCAGCGGATTCTGGGTCACGCCGGCGACGTCGAACCAGAGCCCTCCGCCGGCGCCCTCGGTCAGGTCGAAGCCGCCGAAGGTCAGCGCCGGAGCGGCGTCGTCGTTGTAGATCTTCAGCATCGACTGCTGCATCGGGCCGGTCACGTTCGGGTCGCCCGGCCGCGGCGTCACGGTGATCCACGCCTGCTCGTCCGGTTCGAAGACCCCGTCACCGTTGACGGTCACCGTGAAGTTTCCCTGGGTCTGGCCTTCCGGGATGAAGACCTCGGCGGGTACGGAGAAGTCGTTGCTGCCGGGACCCGAACCCCAGCGGACCGCACTGTCGTCCAGAGCGGACACGTCAAGCGTGACCGGCCCGGCCGCCGGACCGCTCAGCTGCACCGTGAACGTGACCTGCGCCGAGCCGTCGCCCTCGCTCTGCGGCAGGGAGGTGACCGACGCGATCGTCGGCGTACCACCGGTTCCGCCGATCATGGCGGAGTGCTCGCCGGTGCCCATGACCTGCAGCCCGTTGTCGGTGTACAGGTTGTACAGCCGCACTTTGAGCATCTTGCCTGGGGCGGCGGCGTTGAAGTCGAAGGGCAGCGGCGCCGAGATCTGCAGGCTGGTCTGCCCGGGCTCGTAGAACAGCACTCCGGACGAGAGCGGGGTGAACACGCCCGTGCTCGCGGAACCCAGCGACAGTTCGTAGCCGGCCTGCAGCCGCGTGTCCAGAGCGACGTTGAGGGCCAAGTCGACGACGGCGTCGCGGCTCGCGTTCTCGTCGATCGACATGGTGCCGATCTTCAACACCGGATCGACGATCCGGCCGTACGAGCTGGGCGGCGAACCCAGGGCGGCGGATCCCGGATCCGTGATCCGCGCGTTGACGGTCTCGCTGTCGTGCTCGAAGAAGCCGTCCTGGTTCGTCATGATGTCGGCGGTGGCCGTGACCTGACCCGGCTGGAACGTGACGGGCATGTCGAAGGCCTCGGCATAGTCGGCGCCGGGAGTGGCCGTACCCGCGCCGGTGGAGATCCGCACGGTGATCGGACTGCTGCTCGGGCGGTCGAGGGTCAGCGGGAACCGGAGCGGGCGCCCTTCCAGGGCGGTGCCGGGTTCGGAGATCCGGACCGTGGGCACGGAGCCCGGATCGCCGGACCCACCGAGCACGGACGAGTGCTCGCCGGTACCCATGACCGGCAGTCCCGAGTCGGTGAACAGGTTGTACAACCGGACCTTCAGCATCCGGTCGGGTGCGCCGGCGTTGTAGTCACCGGGCAGCGGCCCGGAGATCTGCCGGTTCGTCTGGCCGGGCTCGTAGGTCAGCGTGCCGGACGAGATCGGCGTGAACACGTTGGTGCTCGCGGATCCCAGCAACAGCTCGTAGCCGGCCTGCAGGCGCGTGTCCAGCGGGACGTTGAGAACCATGTCGACGACCGCTTCACGACTCGCGTTCTCGTCGACCGACATGGTGCCGATCTTCAACGCCGGATCGATGATCTTGCCGTACGAGCTCGCCGATCCCAGAACTGCCGAGCCCGGATTCGTGATCCGTACGTGCACCGTCTCGCTGTCGTGCTCGAAGATGCCGTCCTGGTTCGTCATGATCTCAGCGGTGGCCGTGACCTGACCCGGCTGGAACGTGACGGGGATACCGAAGGCCTCGGCATGGTCGGCGCCGGGGGTGGCCGTCCCCGGCTCGGTGGAGACCAGAACCGTGACGGGACTGCTGCTCGGGCGGTCGAGGGTCAGCGGGAACCGGAGCGGACGGCCCTCCGCGACAGTCCCGGCGCTCCCGATGCCGACCGTCGGGACAGCCCCGGGATCGACCGGTGCACCGAGCATGGTCGAGTGCTCACCGGTACCCACGACCGGCAGCCCGGAGTCCGTGTACACGTTGTTGAGGCGGACCTTCAGCATGCTGCCGGGTGCGGTGACGTCGAAGCCGGCGGGCAGTGTCCCGGAGATCTGCCGGCTCGTCTGACCGGGTTCGTAGGTGAGCGGCCCGGACGAGATCGGGGTGAACGCGCCCGTGGTCGCGGAGCCCACCAGCAACTCGAACCAGGCCTGCAACCGCGTGTCCAGCGGAACGCTCAGGACCATGTCGACGGCCGCGGTACGGTTCGCGTTCTCGTCGATCGTCATGGTGCCGATCCGCAACCCCGGGTCGGCGATGTCGCCTTGGGCGTTCGCCTTCACCCCGAGATTGGCGGTGCCCGGGTCGGTGATCCGCGCGGTGACCGTCTCGTTCTCGTGCTCGAAGAGGTTGTCCGGGTTCGTCGGGACTTCGACCGTCGCTGTGGTCTGGCCGGCCGCGAAGGTGACCTCCACCTCCGAGAGCGGTCCATAGTCGGCGTTGGGCGTGGCCGTGCCGCCCGTGGTGGAGATCCGGACCGTGATCGGCGTGCTCTTCGGATTGCTGAGGGTCAACGGGAAGACGAGCGGCCTGCCCTCCGGAACGGGCGCGGCATCCCCGATGCTGACCGTCGGCGTGGGCTGGGTGTCGACGTCCGAGACAGTGACCGTGGTCGTCTGGGATCCGTCGGCTACGGCGTTGTCGGCACTGCTCAGCGTGACGGTGAAGGTCTCGTTTGCCTCGGCGATCACGTCCTGCAGCGTGTTGATCACGATGTTCGCGGAGCCGGCCGGCGGGTTGATGGTCAGCGTGCCGCTCGCCGCGGCGTAGTCCGTTTCCTGGGCCGCACTTTCGGGAGTCACGGTGTATCGGACCGTGATGGGTTTCTCGGTCGTGGTCGCGGTGTTGTTGGGGTTGGCGGCGAAATCCAGGCTCACCGGGATCCAAACCGGGGATCCCTCCTGCACGGTCACCGCCGGGGGGACCATGAGCTTGGGCTCCTGCTGGCTGGGGAAGTCCCGGATGGTGGCGAAACCGCTGACCGGAGCGGCATCGCCCAGTTCGACGGTGGCCTTGACCGTTTCGTCGAACTCATCGGTACTGCCGTGGTCCAGGTTGACGGTGCCCATGTCGATCCGGTCGGCACCGGGCGCGAGCGTGCCGGACCGCACCAGATCGCCGTCGGCGAAGTCGTCGTTCTCGGCCGGGTCGCTGCCGCCGTCGGCGGCACCGGTGAGTGTGCCGGTCCACGGGAGGGGAGCCTGCGCGTCGCCGGTCACGGTGAACCAGACTCCGACGTTGCCGGAACTCTCGGGAAGGTCGAACCCGTCGAAGGCAACAGTCGGCATATCGTCGTCGTTGGCGATCGTCAGCGTCCCCGACTTGGCCGCGCCGGTCACGACCTGGCTGCCCGAGGGTGGGCTCACGACGATCGGGACGGTCTCGTCCACTTCGAAGACGTCGTCACCGTGGACGGTCACGTCGAAGGTGGCGGTCTCCGCCCCGGGAGGGACCGTTACCGTCGCAGGGGCGCCGAAGTCGAGGCCGCCCACGGTGTCCGGCGAGTTCGTCGCGGTACCGCCGGTCGCCGAGACGTTCAGAATGACCGGGTCCAGCGTCGCATTCGTCAGCGCCACCGTGAAGGTGGCCGTCTTGGACCCGCTGGCGCCCTCAGTGACTGCCGCGCTCGTCACGGACGCGATCTCCGGGACACCCTCGTCGTCGATGATGTCGAAGGTACGGGTCTGCATCCCCCGGGCGGTCCCGCCGACCAGGTTGGTCAGGCTGAAGGCGAAGCTTCGATCGGCGCCCCGATACACCTCATTGCCGTGGATCGTCATCGCGACCCGTTTCGACGGCTCCTGTGGCCCGAAGTAGAGCCGCTCGTCCACTACGGGCTCGAAGTCCTCACCCTCGGTGGCAGTGCCCGCGCCCGCGGTGATCGAGTAATCAAGGGTGATCGCGGACCGAAAGGTGAAGTTGAGAGAGATGTCGAAGTATTGGGTGCGATCGGCGTCCCCCTCGACGATGTCGCCGACCGGGGTAACCGTGAAGACCGGCTCGACGATCATGCCCGAAGCAGTCCCGGTCCCCAACGTCGCGGTACCGGGATCGACGATCTCCAGATAGACCACCTCCATGCTGTCGTCGACCCCATCAGCCAGCGTCATAACCTCGACGATCTTGCTGGTCTGTCCCTGCGGGATGGTGACGTCGACAGCCGAGAGCCCGGCGTAGTCGGCCCCCTCCGTCGCGGCACCGTTCCCGCCCGTCGTGCTCACCTGCACCGTGACGTCGGTGTCGGCGGGTTCGCTGAGGGTCAACTCGAACCGGACCGCCTCCCCCTCGGCGGTGTCCCCGGCGCCGCTGACACTGACCGAGGGCACGACGGCCGCGTGGGCTGGGCCCGGCAGGACCGCCACCGTCGGGACCAGGCCGGCGGCGGTGGCGGCCGCAATCGACACGGCGGCGCGGAAGCGGGCCGGTGCCCACAACCGGAACGGGACGTCTCCGGACGAGCGTTCGGTCCGTCGATTACGCATCGGTTCGTTCCTTTGTGTTGATCAGCGGACCTGGACCTGCGAACGGAGACGGCCGGTCAGCGGACCCGCACCGAGCGGGCCGGCGACGTTCCGGCGAGGATGCCCAGCGACGGCGTCGCCGAGATCACCGCCCGGTAGGTGGCCGACCGTCCCGACCGCAGCCTGCGCTCGGTGGTGGTGTAGGTGCCCGCCGCGGTGAGCTTGCCGGTCGCGACCGTGTCCCACTCGCCACCCACCAGCCGCTGCACCCGGACCGTCTGCCCGGCCTTGTCCGGGTCGCCGGTCACGGTGATCGTCGCCGCTCCGGCGGCATTGGAGACCGTCCTGATCGCGGGCTCCTGCCGCACCTGCACCGTGCGCACCGGCGAGACGAGGCCGCTCGCCCGTACGTACAGCCGGTAGCCCTGGGTGAAGTTGGGGTTGAAGCTGAATTTGCCGTCGTCGCCCGTCTCGGTGGTGAGGACCACCCGGTAGCCGCCGCTGCCGGAGTAGTTGGCCGCCGTCAGCAGTTCCACATCGGTGCCGGGCGCGGCCGTGCCGCTGAGGCGGACCCGCTGCTCGCCGGTGACGATCGCCGAGGCGATGGTGAGTGTGGGCCGTACCGCGGTGTCGTCGTCCTCGATCGTGACGGTGCCGTCCGCCTTCTCGACCTTGACGTCGTTCGGGGCCGGGGTCTCCAGGCGCACCACGAACCTCTGGTCGCCCTCACGCACCGAGTCGCCGACGAGCGGCACGTTCACGGTGACGGAGTCCGTTCCCGGGTCGAACGTGGCCGTACCGCTGGAGTTCGTGAAGTCTCCGCCGGCCTCGGCCGTGCCGGCGACCGTGCGCCAGGGCACCGAGATCTTCCGCTCGGTGCCGGTGGTCCCGGCGGCGAAGTCCAGCGCCACCCGCACGTCGACGCTCTGTTCGTTCTCCCGGATCGACTCGTCACTCACCGACACCGTCGGCGGGGCGTCGGCCGGATCGTCGTTGATCCGCACGGTCGCCCGTGCGGCGCCGAGAGCGAGGTCGAACGTCTCGACCGGCTCGTCGACGGTGTCACCGAGGAGGTCGATCGAGGCGACGTCGACCCGGATGCCGGCCGTGGTACCGCCGGGCACCACGACACCGCCGCCGAGAAGCTTGTAGTCGGCCGTCTCCGCCGGGTCGCCGCTGGTCGTACCGCTGACCTCGAGGCTTCCGTAGTTGACGTCGACCTGGGTGATCCCGTCGATGCTCCCCGTCAGGAAGGTGACCTCACCCTCGGTCCCGCTCGCCGACGGGGACAGGGCCAGGGCCGGACGGGTGTCGTCGTTGGTGATCGTCAGCGTGGCGTCCTTGGCGGGGCCGGTCGCATCGGTCTCGCCGGTGGCGAGGGCGACCGTGAAACGGGCCGTCTCATCGTTCTCGAAGACGGAGTCCTGCTTGACCGGGACGGTGAACGTGCCGGTCCGGCTGCCCGACCCGATCCGCAGTGTGCCGGACGGACGGTCGTAGTCGTCGCCGCCGACCCCGCCGGCGGCCTCCTTCGCGGTGCCGTCGTCGCTGCTCACGGTGAGGTCGACGTCGGCCCTGGCGGCCTCGCTCAGAGTGACGGTGAAGGTGGCCGAGCCGGCGCCCTCGCTGACCGGCACCGCATCGACGCTGAAGGACGGCTTGACGGCGTTCCGGTCGTCGTCGGTGATCGTGACGACGGCCGTGTCGGTACCGGTCGTCGCGCCCGCCGGACCCACCGAGGCGGCCCGGACCTGGAACGTCTCCTCGCTCTCCGGTGTCGTGTCGTCGAGGATCGGCACCGTGATCGAGCCGGTCGCCGCCCCGGCCGCGATCGACTGGGTAGCCGGCTGGCCGTAGTCGTCGATGCCGGCCGTACCCGGAAGGGCCTGCGGCGTGATCGAGACCGCCTGCTCGGAGGAGGTGGCGTCGTTACCGGGCAGGAAGGTCAGAGTGACCGGCACCGCGGCGTTACCGGCGTCCTCCGCGACGTTCGCCGCGCCCAGCGACACCGACGGCGGCTTGTCGGCCGCGTCATCGGTGATCGTGTAGAGGCCCGAGGCCGCCGGAGTGCTGGGGTAGGTCGTGTTGGCGGCAGTTGCCTTGATGGTCTCGACCGGCTCGTCGACCTTGTCCGCCAGCAGCGGGATCGATCCCAGGTTGACCGTGCTCCCGTCGGCGGTACCGCCGGGCACCGTCGTCGGGGAGGGGCTGTTGGTGAAGTCCGGGGCTTCGGCGGCGTTGCCACCGGCAGCGTCACCGGCCAGGGACAGCGAGTAGACCATGTCCCGCTCGGCGACCCCGTCGACGGTGGCGGTGACCCCCACCGACGCGTTCTCGGCCCCTTGCGCGGTGACCATCGTCAAGGTGGGCACGGACTCGTCGTCTGCGATCGTGGCGGTGCCGGTGGTCGGCGCGCCGATGGCGCGGGTCTCTCCCGGATCGAGCGAGACCTCCAGGTCGAAGGTCTCGGTGCCCTCGTAGGCCGGGTCGTTCGTGATCGGGACGGTGACCGTCGCGGTGGTCGCGTCCTTGGCGATGGTGAAGTTCACCGGCGGCGCCGTGTAGTCGTCCTTGCCCAGATCCGCCGTCCCGGCATCGGTGGTCCCACCATCGACGATCGTCGCGTCGAAGTCGATCGTCTCCGCCGCCGGGCTGCCCAGCGTGACCGTGAATTCGGCTGTGGCACCGTCGCCCTCGGTCGCCGGCACCGCCGGTGTCACCGTGAAGCCGGGAATGACGCTGGAGTCGTCGTCGGTGATCTCAACGGTGTTCGATGCCGTGCCCAGCGTCGCGTTCGCCGGGCTCGACAGGTTCACGGTGAACGTCTCGTCGGTCTCGTACAGTGCGTCGGACTCGATCGGGACGGTGAAGCTCGACGCGTTGTCGCCCGGTGTGAACGACACGGTGCCGGTTGCGGCAGTGAAGTCGGTGCCGGTCGAGGCCGTGCCGGAGCTCGTCGCGTACTGGGCGGTGACCGGCCACTCCGTGGTGGTCGCCTGACTACCGGTGAAGTCGAGGGTCACCGGTACCGTCGCGTTCGTGCCGCCCTCGGCCACCGTGACAGCGGACCCGAACGTCACCGCGGGCTCGGTGTCCTGCGCGTCGTCGGTGATCGTGTAGAGCCCCGACACCGTCGGAGTGGTGGTGTAGGTGTCGTTGGTGGCGGTCACCTTGAACGTCTCGGCCGGCTCGTCGACGGTGTCCGCCAGCAGCGGAACGGAACGCAGGGTGACCGTGGAGCCCGAGGCGGTGCCGGCGGCGACCTGTGCGGTCAGTCCGCTGTCGGTGAAGTCGGCGGACTCGGCCGGGTTCGCGCTGTTCGCGGAGTCGCCGGCCAGGGTGAGCGAGTAGTCCATGGCCCGCTCGGCGAGCCCGTCGGTGGTGGCGACCACGTCCACCGCCGCGTTCTCCGCCGCTGCCGCGCCGGCCAGCGTCAGGGTGGGCACGTTCTCGTCGTCGGTGATGGTGACGGTACGGGTGACCGGTCCCCCGGTGGCACGGTTCTCCCCCGAGTCCAGCGCGATCTGCAGACTGAACGTCTCGGTGCCTTCGTAGGCCGTGTCGTTCGTGATCGGGATGCTGACGGTCGCCTCGGTCGCGTCCTTCGCGATCTGGAAGTCGGCACCCGGGGCCGTGTAGTCGTCCTTGCCGAGGTTCGCGGTGCCGCCGTCGGTGGTCTCGCCGTCGGTGATCGTGGCGTCGAAGTCGATGGCCTCCGCTGCCGCACTGCCCAGCGTCACCGTGAACTCGGCGGCCAGACCGCCGTTCTCGGTCACGGTCACGGCCTGGGAGACGGTGTACGAGGGGATCGCGCCCGAATCGTCGTCGGTGATCGTGACCGTGTTCGTCGAGGTGCCCAGGGTGGCGTCCGACGGGTTCGAGAGAGCGACGGTGAAGGTCTCGTCCGTCTCGTACACCTCGTCGGAGGTGATCGGCACCATGAAGCTCGCCGCGTTGTCACCGGGCGTGAACGACACGGTGTCCGTGGTGGTGGTGTAGTCGACGCCGGCGGTGGCGGTGCCCGGCTGGGTCGTGTACGTGGCGGTGACCGTCTTCTCCGTGGTCTGCGCCGAACTGCCGGAGAAGTCGAGCGTCACCGGAACCGTCACATCCGTGCCGGCCTCGGCCACCGGGATCCCGGAGCCGAAGGTCACCGCCGGAGCCGTGTCGGCCGCGTCGTCGGTGCCCGTGTAGAGCCCGGACACGTCGGGAGTGGTGGTGTAGGTGTCGTTACGGGCGGTGATCTTGAAGGTTTCGGTGTTCTCGTCGATCGTGTCGCCGGTGAGCGAGATCGACCCCCACGGCACCGCCACGCCCGAGGTGGATCCACCGGGCACGGTGACCGTCGTGAGCGCGTGGTTGTAGTCGCCGCTCTCGGCCGGGTCGGCGCTGTTGGTGGCATCTCCGGCAACCGTCAGCGTGTACGTCATGGTGTTCTGGGCGACCCCGGTCGGGGTTGCCTCGACCGACACCGATCCGCCCTCCGCGGCGGTCCCGCCGTTCAGCGCGATCGTCGGGATCGAGTCACCGTCGGTGATGTTGATCGTCGGAGTCGCCGTGGACCCGGTCACATCGGACTCACCGCCCGCGAGCGCCACATTCAGAACACGCGTCTCCGCGCCCTCGTAGACGTTGTCCGCCGCGACCGGGATCGAGATCGTCCCCTCGGTCAGACCCGCCGTGATCGTGACCGTCCCAGCCGGCGCGGTGTAGTCGTTCTGGCCCGGATTCATGCCACCGGTCTGCGCGGTACCACCGGACAACGAGACATCGAACGTCGTGTCGGACACCGCGGCGGCACTCAGCACCACCTGGTAATCGATGCTGTCGCCCTCGGCCACCGTGTCGGTGTCCACCGGAACCACCGAGAAGGTCGGCCGCGCGGTGTTGTCGTCGTCGGTGACGGTGACGGTCTGATCGGGCGACGGTACGGTGGCATCACCGCTGGGCGAGGAGAGCCGGACCGTGAAGTCCTGGTTCAGCTCGTACACGCTGTCGTCGGTGAGGACGACCGAGATGTCCTTGCTCGTCTCGCCGCCCGCGAAGGACAGCGTCTGACCACTGAGGGCCGTGAAGTCGTTCGACGCCGTAGCCGTGCCGTCCACCGTGTCGTACTGCACGGTGATCGTCTTCTCAGTGGAGACAGCGTCACCGCCGACTCCCGTCCAGGTCTTCGTGACCGGGACGACGGCCGGACCGGCGTTCTCCGCCACCGTGACGGGTGCCCCGAACTCGAACTTCGGCGACAGGTTCGTGGCGGCGTCGGTGATCCCGTAGGTCTCCTGCGCGTCCGGGGTGCCCAGGGTGTCGTTGTTGACGCTCGCCCGGATCGTCTCGGTGTTCTCGTCGATGGTGTCGCCGACGGGGGTGACGGCTATCAGCGTCGTCGATGTGCCGGCCGGTGTACCACCGCTCCTGGTGACCGTCGCCGAGGTACCGGTGAAGTCGCCGCCTTCCGCGGGGTCGGCACCGTACCCCGCCACCGTCACCGTGTACTCCATGTCGGCCTCGGCCACCCCGGTACTCGTGGCCGTGATGTTGAACGCGCCGTCGCTCTCGTTGTGATCGCTGGTGGTGAGCACGAGGGTCGGGACCGGGTCGTCGTCGGTGATCGTCAGCGTCGCTCCGACAGCACCCGGATCAACACTGACTCCGGAAACCGGCGTGACCGTGATGGTCGCCGTCTCACTTCCCTCGTGGACGGTGTCGGTCGCGGTCTGCACGGTGAACGTCGCGGTGGTCTGATCCTTCGGCACGGTCACCGTGCTTCCGGCCGGATCGGTGTAGTCGTCGCTCTCCGCCGTCAGGCCGGACGCGGTGATGTCGAAGACCGTATTGACAGCGGCGGGCGCGGCCATCGTGACCGTGAAGGTGGCCGTACCCGCTTCGGTGGCGGTCCCGGTCTGCGCGACCGTGAAGAGAGGCGGCGACCCGTCGTTGTCGGACACCGTCACGGTTGCGGTGTCCGCTTGCAGAGCGGCGGCACCGACCGGGTTGGAGAGGACGACCGTGAAGTCCTCGGGAACCTCGAAGTAGTTGTCGTCGGTGAGGGTCACGGCGGCGTTCTTCGACGTCTGTCCCGGTGCGAAGGTCACGGTGCTGTTGGAGACGGCCGTGTAGTCGAGGGTCGCCTTCGCGTCACCGGCCACCGTCGAGTAGTCGACCGAGATCGGGTTCTCGGTACTGGTAGCCACGCTGCCGGCGGCGGCGAAGTCCAGGGTGACCGGCACGTTGACCAGTCCGGCGCTCTCGTTGACGGGCACGGAGGCCGTTCCCACCACGTTCGGCGCGGTGTCGTCGCTCGCGTCATTGATGGTCACCGTTCCGGTGCTCGACGCCAGTCCGGCCGCCGTGAACGTCACGTCGACGGCGTTGGCCGCGTCGTCCACGGTGTCGTCGAGCAGCTCGATCGTGCCGAGGTTCAGTGAGGACGCACCCGGGGTGATGTTCCCGGACAACGACACGTTGCCGGCGTCGTAGTCCGCAGGCTGCGCGGTGCCGTCGGTCACCGCCACCGTGAAGGGAAGGCTCGCCTGGGCGGTGCCGACGATCGAGGCCGTCACGGGGTGGGCTGCGGTTCCCTCGCCCGCGTTGGTGCTGCCTACCGTCACGACCGGGACCACGTCGTCGTTGGTGAGCGTCAGAGTTCCGGAGGCGTTGCTTCCCACCGTGGCGCCGGTCTCGCCACCGGCCACCGTCGCGACGATGTTCGCGGTCTCGTTGCCCTCGTAGACCGCCTCACCGTTCACCTGCACCTGGATGGGCACGGTCGTGGCTCCGGCGGGAACCTCGACGCTGGTGTCGATGATGTTGAAGTCGTCACTGCCCTCCCCAGCTCCGGCGTCGACAGCCGAGCCGTCCACCGCGGTCACGTCGAGGGTGACGGCCTCCTTGCTGGGATTGCTGAGAGTCGCCGTGAACGTCTCGGTGTGGTTGCCGCTCCCTTCGGCCACGGAGACTGCGCTGACCGACGCGACGGTCGGCGCCGCGTCGTCGTCCGGGAGGGTGATCGCAGTGGCGCCGAGCCCGCCCGTCACCTCGCCGCCGGCGTTGGTGAGGGTGATGTCGAAGTCCTCGTTGCCCTCGTAGAGGGTGTCGCCCCGGATCGGCACGGTGATCTGTTCGACGGTGTCGCCGGCGGCGTAGGTGAGGGTGCCGCTGACCGCGTCGTAGTCCGCGCCGTCCGTGGCGGTGCCGCCGCCCACCGAGTAGCCGATCTCGATCGGAGCCTGCGCCGCGGCGCTGAGCGTGACGTCGAAGACTTGGTTGTGGCTTCCGCTGTTGTCCTCGGAGACCACCGTCGTCGGGGTGATCGTGGCGACCGAGTCGACGATCGAGCCGGTCGCCGAGGACGTCCCCAGGGTGGCGTTGGCCGGGCTGCTCAGGGTGACGGTCAAGTCCTCCGGGCTGAGCTCGCTGACCTGGTCGCTCAGGGTCGTCACCGGCAGGTTCACGCTGGTCTGCCCGGCCGGAATGGTCACTGTCTGCGCGGTCACCGCGGTGTAGTCGGCTGACGCGGCGCTCGCCGTCCCGTTGGCGGTGTCGGCGACGACAGTGACGGCCTGGCCGGACACGGCGTCGAGGGAGACTGGGAAGTTCAAGGTGTCGCCCTCGCGGACCGAGGTGGCGTTCGCGATCGACACGGCCGGTGTGGCGTCGTTGTCGTTGATCGTCACGGTCCGGGACGCCACCGACGTGGTGACGCCGGTCGGTGACCCGGTGGCGGCGACCGTGAAGGTCTCGTTCGACTCGTCCAGGACGTCGTCGGTGACCGCCGTGGTGATGTTCTTGGTGCTCTCGCCCGGCGCGAACGCCAGCGTCCCCGAGCCACTCGTGTAGTCGCCCGGTGTGACGGCGCTGCCGTTCGCGGTCTCCCAGGGGATCGTGATCGGGAAGTCGGAGAGCGAGCCGAGCGTCGCCGTGGTCGTCACGGTGCCGACGCTCTCGTCCACCGCCTCGTTCGCGCTGAAGGAGTAGGTCGGCGGCAGGTCGTCGTCGCTGAGGGTGCCGATCGCCAGGTTGTTGAGCGGGTCCGTGACGTTGGTCAGGGACAGCCCGAACACCTCGTCGTTCTCGTCCTTGGTGTCGGTCAGGCCGGTGACGGTGATTCGCTTGATCGAGTCCCGGCTGCTGGCGGTGAACGTGGTACTGCCGGAGATCGCGGTGAAGTCCTCCCCCGCGGTCGCCGGGTGCGCGGCGCCCGGAACCGCCGCGGTCGTGTAAGTCAGCGTGAAGGGGGTAGTCGTAGGACCGACCCGGCGGATCTCGAAGGTGAAGGTGCCGGCTTCGGCGTCCTCGATGTCGGCCTCGATGATGATGTCGCCGGCGTCGGCGTATGCGGGGGTGGCCGGAAGCAGGACGGCCGCCGCCGGGGTGAGACCGGCCGCGGCCGCGGCGACGACGGAGACGAGCGCCCGGAACCGGGCAGGTGCCCACAACCGGAAGGGTGCCTGGTGGGCCGAGCGTGCGGGCATGGCGTCCTGTCTCCTTCAGCGACTACCGGTGGCGAGAGGCGCTTTGAGCTGCCGGAACAGGCTGCGCCGTCGGTAATGTATCCGCCCGGATAGCGGCTTATGACAGGATTTCGCGTATCTGCGGTCAGGGACCCAGAAGGCCATGCCGCATCGCGGTGGTCACCGCAGCCGTACGGTCCGCGACGTCGAGCTTGTTGAAGACCCTCAGCAGGTGGGTCTTCACGGTGGCCTCGCTGATGAACAACCGTCTGCCGATCTCGGCGTTGGTCAGGCCACCGGCCACCAGTTTCAGCACCTCGGTCTCCCGGGCCGACAGGGCCGGTGGGGCGGGGCTGCGCACCTGGCGGACCAGGGTCGACGCCACGCTCGGTGCCAGCACCGTCTCGCCGCGGGACGCGGCCCGGACCGCGTCCGCGAGCTCTGCCGGAGAGGCGTCCTTCAACAGGTAGCCGGAGGCTCCGGCCTCGATGGCGCGCAGGATGTCACGGTCGGACTCGTAGGTGGTCAGCACCATGACCCGCGTCCCGGGTACGGCCGAGAGGATGCGCCCGGTGGCCTCCACCCCGTCGCCGCCCGGCATCCGGAGATCCATCAGCACGATGTCCGGCGTCAGGGCGCGGGCCTGCTCGAAACCCTCGGCACCGGAGGAGGCCTCACCGACGACGGTCAGGTCCGACTCGGCGTCGAGCATCCCCCGCAGCCCCATCCGCACGACGGGGTGATCATCGACGAGCAGGATGCGGATCACTCGGGAATCTCCAGTTCGACGGTGGTGCCGGTGTCGGCGTCGCTGCGGATGGTCAGGCGGCCGCCGACCTGCTCGGCGCGAGCCCGCATGCCGGGGAGCCCGAACCCGCCGGGGCTGCCGGGGTCGAACCCGCATCCGTCGTCGCGGACCACGAGGCGCACCGACGACGGCGCGTAGGAGAGCAGGACGCCGGCCTCGTTGGCGTGAGCGTGCCGGCGGATGTTCGTGAGCGACTCCTGGGCGGCACGCAGCAGCACCACCTCGAGCCGGGTCGGCAGGTCCCGGTAGTCGCCGGTGACGCGGACGGAAGCGGGCACACCGGACTCCTCGGTGAAACGTGCGGCGCTCCGGCGTACCGCATCGGGTAGTGACGCCGAAGCAAGCGCGGTGGGTGAGAGGGCCGCCACCATGGCCCGGGATTCCGCGAGATTCTCCCGGGCGGTACGCACGGCAAGTGCCAGACGTTCGTCGCGAAGCGACGGGTCCGCGGCCTGGACCAGCGTGATGATGCTGGTGAAGCCCTGTGCGAGGGTGTCGTGGATCTCGCCGGCCAGCCGGGCCCGCTCGGCCGCGACGCCCGCCTCGTGGGAGAGCCGGACCACCTCGGCGCGGCTCTCCTCCAGCTCGGTGATGAGCGTGGCCCGCTGCTCGCTCTCCGCCAGGGTCTTGAGGATCCAGAGTCCGATGCAGATCCCGGCGCCGATGGAGATGACGGCGATTACCAGGTCCATACCGATGCCGGCCGGATCGTACGAGTACTCGACCCCGACCGGGATCAGGTTGGCAACCACCACGAGACCGATCGCGACGCGTACCGGCACCATCTGGAAGATCACCGGGATGACCGCGAACATCAGCCAGGTGGCCAGCGGCACGGACCACACCGCGACGCCGAAGAGGCAGAGCTGGCCGAGAATGGTCAGCAGTGCCGCGGTGTTCTCGGCGTTGCGGTGGATCAGCGGCCGGCCCACGAACACGTGCAGCAGGAGCATCGTGCCGATGGCGGCGAGCGCGATCGCCCGCCGCCACAGGTCGTAACCGTCCACGATCACCATCGAGGCGCCGACCGCGACCACAGTCACCGCGAAGAACAGCTCCCACAGCCAGTAGGAGGACTGTGACTCGCTCACTTGTCGCGACCGCTCCACCGGAACGTCACCATGCACAGGATCAATCCGATCACACACCACACGCCGAGCACCATCGCCACCGTGCCGAGGTTCCAGGCGCCGCCGATCTCCTGCGCCTTCGCCTCGTCGGGCAGGAAGACGTACCGGAAACCCTGCGCCATCCAGCGGACCGGGAAGATCGAGGCGAGGTTCTCCAGCCAGTCCGGCAGCTGGCTCATCGGGTGGATGAACACGCCGGAGACGAACTGCAGCGCCACCACCGGCACGTTCAGGACGGCGCCCGCGTTGCGGGCGCTCTTCACCAGGGCGCTCACCGCGATGCCGAGCGTCGAGCAGGCGAACACCGAGAGCAGGAAGATCCAGCCGAAGGTCAGCCAGTGCGCGGCGTCCGGCAACGGCATGTCGAAGACCAGCACCCCGACGAGGATCAGCACGGCCACCTCGGCGACGCTCAGGGCAAGGACGAGAAGACCTTTTCCGATCAGGTACGCCGACGCGGGCATCGGCGTTCCGCGGAGCCGCTTGAGGGTCCCGTCCTCACGATCCATCGCGAGTCCGGCCCCCATCGTCACGAAAGCCGTGTTCAGGATGCCGTAAGCGATCATGCTGGCCGTGAAGACCCGGCTCACCGCCACACCGCCGTCGGTGGACTCGCTGCCGAAGATGGTGCCGAACAGCAGCAGGAGCAGTGCCGGGAAGAAGAACGTGAAGATCACCGCGGTCCGGTCGCGCAGGAACTGGAGCAGCTCCACGTGGCCGCGGCTCAGGCTGACGGCGATCATCGGGTGGCTCCGATCAGGCTCAGGTAGGTCTCTTCGAGAGTCGGGCGGGTGATGGTCAGGGTGGTGAGGTCGACACCGTCCCGGAGCAGGCGCCGGATGAGATCGGCCGGGTCGGGGACCTGCTCGGTACGGGCGGTCCCGTTCTCGGTCCAGCTCACCCGGGCCTCGGCCGCGGCCCGGCCGCCGAGCGTGGCCGGGGTGCCCTCGGCGACGATCCGGCCGGCCGCCACCACGGCGAGCCGGTCGGCGAGCGC
The DNA here is from genome assembly GCF_040639655.1 of Actinoplanes sp. NPDC023801. Taxonomy (NCBI): domain Bacteria; kingdom Bacillati; phylum Actinomycetota; class Actinomycetes; order Micromonosporales; family Micromonosporaceae; genus Actinoplanes; species Actinoplanes sp. NPDC023801. The sequence goes on from NZ_JBFAAI010000019.1 coordinate 81,586, forward strand.
CTCCGCCTCGTCCAGGTAGTGGGTGGTCAGCACGATCGTGGTGCCGTCGGCGGCGAGGGTGCGGATCAGGTCCCAGAACTGGCGGCGGGCCTCCGGGTCGAACCCGGTGGTCGGCTCGTCGAGGAACAGCAGTTCGGGACGGCCGACGATGCCCAGGGCCACGTCGACCCGGCGGCGCTGGCCGCCGGAGAGCGTACGGATCTTGCTGTTGCGTTTGCCGGTGAGGCCGACCAGCTCGATCACCTCGTCGGCCGTACGCCCATCGGGGTAGAACCCGGCGATGTGCCGGACCATCTCGCGCACGGTGAGGTCGGCAGCGTCGTCGGCGTCCTGCAGCACGATGCCGATCCGCTGCCGCCAGGCCGATCCCGCCCGGCCCGGGTCCTCGCCCAGCACCCGCACGTCGCCGGCGGTCCGCTTGCGGTGGCCCTCCAGGATCTCGACGGTGGTCGTCTTACCGGCGCCGTTCGGGCCGAGCAGGGAGAAGATCTCGCCGCGGGCGACGACGAGGTCGATACCCGCGACCGCGTCCCGTCCGCCGTATGTCTTACAAAGTCCGGTTACCTCGATGGCTTCCATGCGTTTGATCGTGCCGTTGTCCGATCAGGAAAACGACGACCACGCGGCTGTCATCGGCTGTCCACCGATCGATGGACAGACCTCATTCCCAGCGGAACTTGCGGGCGGCCAGAGCCGGCCAGACGACCGCCCAGGCGGCGAGGGCGAGCCACACACCGGCCGGGACCGGGCCGCCGTGCATCAGCGTCTCACGCAGAGCCTCCGCGTGTGCCGCGAGCGGCAGCAGGAACCAGCCGGCCGTGCCCAGGTCGGGGGCGCTGAACATGATCCCGCCGACGGACAGCATCACCACGTAGATCAGGGTGGCCGCGCCGGTCGTCGTCTCCGGCTTCAGCATGCTCGCCAGCAGCAGGGCCAGGCCGCTGTAGCCGGCGGTGGCCAGCACGGTCACGCCGAACGCGGGAAGCAGGGCGCCGGCCTCCGGGCGCCAGCCGACGGCCAGGCCGACCAGGGCCAGCACCAGCACCTGCGCGACGATCTGGACCAGCACGGCGGCGGTCTTCGCGAGCAGCAGGCCGGGCCGGGTCAGCGGCGAGGCACCGAGCCTTTTCAGTACGCCGTAACTGCGCTCGTACCCGGTGGTGATGGCCTGTCCGGTGAACGCGACCGACATGACGGTCAGCGCCAGGACACCGGGCACCACGTACCCGAGACGATCGGCGGTCGGCAGGTTCGTCACGTCGAAGAGCCCGGCACCGAGCAGCACCAGCAGCGGCACACCCATGGTGAGCACCACGGCCTCGCCGCGCCGGGCGGTCAGCAGCAGCTCCATCCGGATCTGGGAGGCCAGGATCGTACGCATGGGGGCCCGGCCCGGCGCGGGGGCGAAGGTGTTCACTTGGCTGCTCCCACCGGGGTCTGCGTGGTCAGGGACAGGTAGACGTCCTCGAGCGTGCGGCGGCGGGTGTTCACCGCGGTCACGTCGGCGCCCACCCTCGCGAACCAGGCCAGCACGTCGGCCAGCCCGGCGGTGTCCAGGGCGCCGGAGATCGCATACTGCCCGGGTGCGGGCTCGGTCGCCGTCCAGCGGGCGCCCAGTCCGGTCGTGTCCAGGCCTGGATCGGCCCGCAGTTCCAGGACCTCGATGGCGGCCGCCGAGGTCAGCTCGGCCGGGGTGCCGGTCGCCGCGACCTGCCCGGCGCGCATGATCACCACATCGTCGGCGAGCCGCTCCGCCTCGTCCAGCAGATGGGTGGTGAGCAGCACGGACACGCCGTCGGTGCGCAGCTCCTCGATCAGCTGCCAGGTGGTGTGCCGGGCCTCGGTGTCCATGCCGGCTGTCGGCTCGTCGAGGAAGACCAGCTCGGGGCGGCCGACCAGGGCCACCGCCAGGCTGAGCCGCTGCTGCTCGCCGCCGGACAGCCGGCGGAACCGGGTCCGTTCGAACTTCCGCAGTCCGAGCCGGTCGAGCAGCATGTCGGTGTCGAGGGGGTTCGCCGCGAACGACGCGAACAGCCGCAGGATCTCGCCGGCCGTGGCCCACGGGTAGACGCCACCGGACTGCAGCATGATGCCGAGCCGGGGCATCAGCGCGTCGTGGTCGCCGACCGGGTCCAGCCCGAGCACCCGCGCCACGCCGTCGTCCGGCCGGCGGAAGCCCTCACAGACCTGCAGCAGACTGGTCTTGCCCGCGCCGTTGTGCCCGAGCAGGGCCAGGACCCGCCCGCGTGGCAGGGTCAGCGAGACCCCGCCGACGGCCGTCGTGTCGCCGTAGCGCACCACGACATCTCTGACCTCGACCGCGGCCGCGTCGCCACCCACCATGAGTCCGCCCATTCGCCATTACGTCCGCCAACGCCACCATACGGTGGCCGATCGGAGTCCTCGGCCAGCCTCCCCCGCGCACATGGCGCCCGCCTCCTCCCGCGGGCCGCTCCCGCTCGTACTCGGGGCCAGGCCGTAGGGTCCCCGGGTATGGGTGTCGTGCAGATCTACACCGACGGGGCTTGTGCGCCCAATCCCGGACCGGGTGGCTGGGGGGCGGTGCTGCGCTGGGGCAGCGCGGAGAAGGACCTCTGCGGTGGTGAGGCCGACCCGACCACGAACAACCGGATGGAGCTGATGGCCCCGATCCGGGCGCTGGAGGCGCTCAACCGGGCTCCGCTGACCGTGGAGATCTACACCGACAGCGTCTATGTCCGTAACGGCATCACGCAGTACATGCACAACTGGAAGCGCAACGGCTGGATGACCGCGGCCCGGCAGCCGGTGAAGAACGTCGACCTGTGGAAACGGCTCGACGAGGCGGTCCGCCGTCACGAGGTGACCTGGCACTGGGTGAAGGGTCACGCGGGACACCCGGAGAACGAGCGGGCCGACCGGCTGGCCGCCCGGGGCCTGCGCGAGGCGGTCGAGGCGGCCCAGCGGGGTTGAGGCTTCCGGTGGCCTGAGCTCAGTCGCGCGGGCGGGGCACCTTGGCGCGGGCCACGCGGTCGGCGGGGAGCCGGTACGTCGCGGCGCGTACCAGTTCGTCCGGCACGGTGTGCCGGCCCTCACGCTGGGCAGGCACGCCGGCCACCTCCGGAACAGCGGCCACCTCCGGAACGTCGGCCGCGTCGGTGACGAGCTCGGGGGCCTTGGGAACGTCGGCCACGTCGGTGACGACCTCGGGGGCCACCGGACGGCGCCCGGCCGCGCGGGCCGCCATGCTGAAGACGTTCCGGGTCGCCGCCTCGTAGCCGCTCTTGTAGGCCTCGCGCATGTCTGGCCCGCTCTGCCGGCGCTGGTGGAGCCGACCGGCGGCGTACCCGGCGCAAGCCGTCAGGACGGCGGCCAGAACGATGAGAAGAACGATGTCGCCCGGTGCGGTCATGTTCCGATTGTGACGAACGGGATAGACCGGTAGCTATGGCCCGTTTGACCTACCCCGGAGGAATTAGGTCGAAGGCTCAACTCACTTTATGTAATCATTCGGTGGCCGCGAATGCTTCTCTCCCGTGCCTGAACTGGGTCACCCGCCACGCTCGCACTAACGGTGAGTTACATTCAGCACAGCCCCCAGACTCCCGCGCGGCATCCGCCCAGGTCAAGATCGAAATGACGCTGAAGCGGTGATAGGTCACGAGTTGACACCTTTGAGCGCGCGGCGGCACGGTTACTTCCTATTGTCCACGCGACACCGACGGGCTCGCCGATGATTGGGGAAGGCATGCGCACCACACGACGCGCCCTGGCGGCCGTCGTCAGCGCCGCCGCACTGCTGGTGGCGTCTGCCTGCGGGGCCGGGGAGGACGACGCCGCCGCCTCGCGGGTGGAGGTCTTCACCTGGTGGGCCGAAGGCGAGGAGAAGGCGGGCCTGGACGCCCTCGTCAGCCGGTTCGCCACCGCCTGTCCCGGACAGGAGTTCACCAGCGGCACGGTCGCCGGCGGCGCCGGGATCAACGCCAAGCAGGTCCTCAACGCGCGTCTGGCGCAGAACGACCCGCCGGACGTCTTCCAGGTGCACGCGGGTGCCGAGCTGCTCGATCACATCGACGCGGGCCAGATCCGCGATCTGACCGCGGAGTTCTCGTCGTGGGGCCTCACCGGCACGCTGCCGGAGGGCCTGGTCGAGACCCTCACGGTGAACGGCAAGCTCTGGTCGGTGCCGGCCGGTGTGCACCGCGCGAACGTGGTGTGGACCAACGACCAGGTGCTCGCCGACGCCGGCATCCTCACCGCGCCGAAGAACCTCAAGGAGTTCATCGGCAACCTGGCCAGGCTGCGCCGCGGCGGCGTCGAGTCCCCGCTGGCGCTGGGCCGTGACTGGACCCAGCTGATGCTGCTCGAGGCGGTGCTGATCAGCGCTCTCGGGCCGAAACGGTTCACCGGGCTGTTCACCGGCGCCACCAAGTGGGAGAGCAAGGCCGTCCGCGCCGCGATCCAGGACTACCAGACGATCCTCGACTTCAGCAACGCCGACCGCGACTCGCTGGACTGGCCCGGGGCGGAGCGGCTGCTGATCGACGGCAAGGCCGGATACCAGCTGATGGGCGACTGGGTCGCGGCGGATCTCGAGGCCAACAACTTCAGCGGGTACGACGCGTTCCCGTTCCCCGGCAACGGCAAGGCCTTCCAGTGGCTCGCCGACTCCTTCGTGCTCCCGGCCCGCGCCGCCAACCCGGCCGGCGGGACATGCTGGCTGCAGACCGTCGCGTCGCCGGAGGGACAGCAGGCGTTCAGCGCGAAGAAGGGCTCCATCCCGGCCCGCACCGACGCACCGACCACCGGTTTCTCCGACTACCAGCTGGAGGCCGCCGCGGACTGGAAGTCGGGTGTCGCGGTGCCGTCCTGCGCGCACGGCTCGGGATGTTCCCAGCCCTGGCAGAACGCGGCCAACGCCGCGATCGGCGCCTTCTCCACCTCCGGTGACACCGCCGCCCTGCAGACCGCGCTGGCCGCGGCCGCGAAGCAGTTCATCCGCCAGGTCTGATCGCGGCACTGCGGGCCCCGGGCCCGATCGCGGCGGATGTCGCGGCCGGGGCGGGCGCGTGGCCGGTTCTTCCGGCACGATGGGCGCATGGGTGAGGAACGCGACGGTGTACCACTGACCAATCTGGATCAGGAGCTGTTCCCCGGAGCCGGTGCCACCAAGCGCGACCTGGTCGACTATCTGGACGCGATGGCGGACCGGCTGCTGCCGGTTCTGCGGGACCGGCCGCTGTCGGTCATCCGGGTGCTCCGCGGCCAGGACCGGTTCATGCAGAAGAATCTGCCCAAGTACACGCCGGACTGGGTGCCGCGGGCCTCCGTCTGGGCCGAGGCGTCGCACCGCGAGGTCACGTACGCCCTGGCCAACGACCGCCGGACGCTGTTCTGGCTGGGTAACCAGCGGGCCGTGGAGCTGCACCCGGCGCTGATGCTCGCCGGGTCGCCGCATCCCACCCACCTGATCATGGACCTGGACCCGCCGGAGGACGGCGGCTTCGGTCTCGCCGTGGCCGCCGCCCGGCTGGTCCGGCAGGCCCTCGCCGACGCCGGCATGTCCGGCGCGGTCAAGACCAGCGGCGCCAAGGGCGTGCACGTCTTCGTGCCGCTCACCGGCGATCCGCTGCCTGAGGACGTGGCGGCCGCACAGCGCGCGGTGGCGGCCCGGGCCGAGCGGATCGATCCGGAACTGGCCACCACCGCCTTCATCCGCGAGGACCGCCACGGCAAGGTGTTCCTGGACGCCACCCGGGCCGGCGGCGCCACCGTGGCGGCCGTGTACAGCCCGCGGGCCCGGCCGGGCGTACCCGTGTCGTTCCCTGTCGACTGGTCCGATCTCGATCAGGTCGTACCAGCCGACTTCACCGTGCGTACCGCTCCGGGGCTGCTCGGCGAGCGGGACCCGTGGGCCGAGACGATGCCCGCTCCGCAGAAACTGGACGCCGGGCTGGTGGCCGAGGGCCACACCATTCCGGTCGCCCGGGTTCAGGCCATGCACGAGGGCAAACGGCGGGCGCGGGCCCGCCGCGAGGCGGCCGGAGAGGCCTGAGGAACTACCTCGAACGGTGTACGGCCTACACGGGAGGCGTCGATGCGGGTGACAGCGGCGGGACGACGCGCCGCCCCGCCCGCCGGACCTAGCGTCCCCGGCATGACGAAGAACTCCACCCGGGCAGCCGCGGCGCTCACCCTCGTCGGTGTGCCGGCCGGGCTCGCACTCACCGGCGGCAACGTCCAGACCGTGATGACCACGGCGCTCGCCACGGCCCTGAGCGGGCTGGTCCTGCTGACCCGCCGATGGCCGCTCGGTGTTCTGCTGTTCACCGCGCTCACCGTGTACGCCTGGCGGGTCGCGCACCTGATCGAGTCGGGCTGGGTGTGGCCGGCGACCGCTGCCCTGGTGGCTCTGGTGCTGGACGGCCGGCTCCGGGTCGCGCTCGGTATCGCGATGTTCTTCTTGCTCTGCGGGTTCACCTGGGACGCGTTCGCCGAACCGCACGGGCCGGACTGGGTCCTCATCCACGTCGGCGGGGAGGCGCTGTGGGTGGCCGCCGTGCTGGCCGCCGCCACGGCGTACCGCAACACGCTGCGCTGGCGTGCCGAGGTCGCGCACCGGCTGGCCCGCGACGAGGAGCAGCGGGAACTCGAGGCCGGCCGCCGGCGGGCCGAGGAACGGGTGGCGATCGCCCGTGACCTGCACGACGTGGTCTCACACACCCTCGCCGTCGTCGGCGTGCACCTCAACGTGGCGCTGGACGCCTTCGACACCGAGCCGGACGAGGCCAAGGCCTCGCTGCGGCTGGCCCAGGACGTCCGGGGCCGGGCCATGACCGACCTGAGAACGCTGGTCGGGGTGCTGCGTGACGGCGAGCTGCCGGCTCTGGAAAGTCTGGAGCGGCTGCTCGACCGGGTCCGGGCGGCGGGGCTGGAGGTGTCGTTCAACGAGTTCGGCGACCCGGTCGCGGTGCCGGCACCGGTCGCGGCCGCCGTCTTCCGGGTGGTGCAGGAGTCGCTCACCAACACGGTCCGGCACGCCGGGGCGCGCCGGGTCGTGGTGACCGTCCGCTACGCACCGGACAGCGTGCTCGTCGACGTGCGGGACGACGGGACCGGTGGCGAGCCCGCCGACGGCCACGGCATCGCCGGGATGCGGGAGCGGGTGGCGGCGCTCGGCGGGGCACTCACCGCCGGCCCCGGCAGAACCGGTTTCACGGTACGAGCCAGCATCCCGATCACGGAGTGAGCATGCCCATCTCCATACTCCTCGCCGACGACCAGCACCTGGTTCGGGCCGGTTTCCGGAGCCTGCTGCGACGCGGACGCGACCTGACGGTGGTCGGCGAGGCGTCCACCGGTGACGAGGCGGTGCGCGCCGCGCGTACGCATCGCCCCGATGTGATCCTGATGGACATCCGGATGCCGGGCATGGACGGCATCACGGCGACCCGGGAGATCCTCGCCGGTCAGGACACCAGGATCATCATCCTGACGACGTTCGAGACCGACGAGTACGTCTTCTCCGCCCTGGCCGCCGGCGCCAGCGGATTCCTGACCAAGGAGATCGATCCGGACGGGCTGCGCACCGCGGTCCGGGTGGTCGCCGGCGGTGACGCGCTGCTCTCCCCCAGCGTCACCCGCCGTGTCGTCGGCCAGTTCGCACACCGTCCGGTCCCGGCCGCTGCCACGCCGTCCGGAGACCGGCTGTCGGTACTCACCGAGCGGGAGCGGGAGGTGGTCCGCCTGGTCGCGACCGGCCTGTCCAACGACGATATCGCCCGCGCCCTGGTGATCAGCCCGCTCACCGCCAAGACGCATGTGACCCGGGCGATCGCCAAGCTGGGCGTCCGGGACCGGGTACAGCTGGTGATCGTCGCCTACGAGGACGGCCTCGTCGGCGGTAACTGATCGTCAGGATTCTCTCAGGACCGCTACCGCCGGCCCGATGTCCCGGTGTCCACCCGTCCCGGGTGGCCACCTGCGAAGGGCGAGCGGATGACAGTCGGCACGGCAGTCCCCGACCCGCGCGCGGCGCGCCGCTGGGCCCGCCTCTGCGTGGCCGCCGGCGTCGTCCTGGCCGCGATCGTCGCGCTCGTCGTGAGCGGCTACGGCGGTCCCCGCACCGCGCACACCGTCTCGTCCTGGGCCCTGCTCGCCGCAGCAGCGGCCGCGGCCGGTGCCTGTGTGTGGCGGTCCCGCGGATTCACCGGCCGGGGCCGCTGGGCCTGGGCGGTCCTCGGAACCGGTCTGCTGCTGTGGGGGGCCGGCCAGTTCTCCTGGCTCGCCCGGTCGCCGGTCGCCGGCGCTCCGGACGGCCTGTCACCGCTGTTCGGCGGTCCCGGCGTGATCGGTCTGGTCGTGCTGATCCCGGCCGGCCTGCTGATCATGCCCAGCGCGTCGCAGCCTCTCGTCAACCGTCTGCGCAGCATCCTCGACGGGCTGCTGATCGCCGCCTCCCTGGCCCTGGTGGCCTGGGTCTTCGTGATCGACCGGCACCTGGAGCCGGGCGCGCACGGCGCGGGTTTCTACGGCGCGCTGATGTTCCCCCTCACCGACATCGTCCTCGCCACCATGGTCGCCTACATGCTGCCGTCGCAGCGTCGCCGCCACGGATGCGGAGCCGACCTGGCGTTTCTCGGCACCGGCCTGGCCGCGTTCGCGGTCGCCGACGTGGGTCACGTCTACCTGGAGCTGCTCGGGCGGTTCGACGCCGCGCCGGTGGTGAACCTGGCCACGCTGACCGGTTACGCCCTGATCGTGATGGGTGCCCTCCGGCCCCGCGACGGCGAGTCCGCACCGCTCGACCTGCCACCGGGGGTCCGGAGCGGCGCCGTCCTGGCGCCGTACGCCGCGGTGCTGGCCGCACTCGGCTCGAGCGTGATGTTCTACGCGCAGACCGGGCACAGCCACACGTTCATCGCCGGTACCCGTTCGCTGCTCATCCTGCTGATCGTGGTCCGGCAGCTGCTCACCCAGCTGGAGAGCCGGGCGCTGACCCGCACCCTGGAGAGCCGGGTCACCGAGCGAACCGGCGAGCTCAACGCCCGGGAGCAGCGGTTCCACGCCCTGATCCGGCACAGCTCGGACGTGGTCACGGTGATCGACGCGGACGGGATGATCCGCTACCAGAGCGAGTCGATGCGGCGCGTCTTCGGATACCCGCCGGAGGTGTTCCTCGGCCGCCGGTACACCGACCTGGTCGACGCCGAGGTGGCGATGCGGCTGGCCCAGGCGATGCGGCAGGTCGCGGCCCGCCCGTTCGCGCACGTCACGCTCGAGGTGGTGCACACCCACCGGGACGGCGGCAAGCGCCCGTCCGAGGTCATCATCACGAACCTGGTGGACGACCCGCACGTGGCCGGCTTCGTGCTGAACACCCGGGACATCAGTGACCGCAAGGAGCTGCAGGAACAGCTCATGCACGAGGCGTACCACGACTCGCTGACCCAGCTGGCGAACCGGGCGCTGTTCCGGGACCGGGCCCGGTCGGCTCTGCGGGCGAGCGGTGCGGTGACGGTGCTGCATCTCGACCTGGACGGCTTCAAACGGGTCAACGACAGTCTCGGCCACCTTGCCGGTGACCAGTTGCTGGTCCAGGTCGCCGACCGGGTGCGCGGCTGTGTGCGCGACGGCGACCTGGTGGCCCGCTTCGGCGCCGACGAGTTCGGGGTGCTGCTGCTCGGCGAGGACGAGGCCGGCGCGGAACGGGTGGCCCGGCGGATCCTGGAGGACCTCGAGGCGCCGATCTCGGCGGGCGCCCGGCAGATCCACGTCCGCGCCAGCATCGGCCTGGCCGACGCCGGACAACTTCCGGAGAGCGACAACCCGGGGGACCAGGCCGAGCAACTGATGCGCAACGCCGACCTGGCAATGCACCACGCCAAGGCGGCCGGGGGCGGCGTCTGCTCCGGTTACCGTCCCCGCATGCGCGAGGGCCTGGTCGAACGGCTGGAGCTGGAGTCGGACCTGCGCGCGGCGGTGGAGAACGGCGACCTGCGCCTGCACTACCAGCCCACCGTGGACCTGGCCACCAGCCGGGTGATCGGTTTCGAGGCGCTGGTCCGCTGGCCGCACCCGGTGCGCGGCATGATCAATCCGCTGGACTTCATCCCGATCGCGGAGGCCACCGGCCTGATCGTGCCGCTGGGCCGCTGGGTCCTGCACGAGGCCTGCCGTCAGGCCGTCGAGTGGGGTGCAGCCGGGGACGGCGGGCCGCCGAAGATGTCGGTGAACGTCTCGGTACGCCAGTTCGACCGGGCCGACCTCGCCGAGATGGTGGCCGCGGTACTCGCCGACACCGGCATGCCCGCCGACCGGCTGTGCCTGGAGATGACCGAGAGCGTCCTGATGACCGACACCGACGCCAACCTGGAGCAGCTGCTGCGGCTCAAGGCCCTCGGCCTCACCCTGGCCATCGACGACTTCGGCACCGGGTACTCGTCGCTGGCGTACCTGCGCCGGTTCCCGGTCGACACCCTCAAGATCGACCGCTCGTTCGTCGAGCGGCTCGGGGTGATCGCCGACGACACCGCGCTCACCGACACCATCGTGCGTCTCGGCAAGAGCCTGGGCATGGCCACGGTGGCCGAGGGCATCGAGGAGTTCGGTCAGCTCGCCGCGCTACGGGAGATGGGCTGCGGTTTCGCGCAGGGCTACTACTTCTCGCGCCCGGTCCCCGCGGCCGAGGCCGGTCTGCTCTTCCTGGAAGGCGCGACCGTCTGAACCCCGGCCAGAACCCAGCGCCGTATCAGGATCCCCGATACGGCGCTGGGTTCTGGCCGGGTGAGCGCCGCAGTAGGGTCGGGTGATGGGCGCGCTGCAGGACGCATGGGAACTGAGCCGGGCGGAGACCGGGCTGGCGATCGTCTCGACCGTGCGAGCCGATCTGACCGTCCAGTCCACACTGGTCAACACGGCTCTGATCGAGCACCCGGCGGACGGGTCGCCGGTGCTGGCGTTCGTCACCTACGGCGCGGTGAAACTGCGCAACCTGCGGGAGCGCCCGCAGATCGCGGTGGCGTTCCGCAGCGGCTGGCGCTACGCGACTGTCGAGGGCCGGGCGCTTCTGGCCGGGCCGGACGACCCGCAGCCGTGGCTCGACCCGGAACGGCTCCGGCTGCTGCTGCGCGAGATCTTCACGGCGGCCGGCGGCACCCACGACGACTGGCCCGGATACGACCGGACCATGGTCGGGCAACGACGGGCCGCGGTGCTGATCACCCCGTCCCGGATCTATCCGGGAACCTGACCGATCTCGCGCCGGACGGCCGGTTACGTTGCCTGCATGCTGATCAGTTTCGGTTGCCCGGTTTCGGGCGCGTGGGCCCAGCCGGAGACGCTGACCGCGATCGCGCGGCAGGCCGAGGAGTACGGCTACCACGGTCTCTGGGCATTCCAGCGGCTGCTCGTCGGCCGTGGTCAGGATCTCGCCCCGGTCTATCACGAGGTGCTCGACCCGATCGTCGCGCTGACCTGGGCCGCAGCCGCGACGACGCGGATCCGCCTCGGCGTCTCGGTGATCAACTTGCCGTACGTCTCGCCGGCGTATCTGGCCAAGCAGGCGGGTTCCCTCGACCGGCTGTCCGGCGGCCGTTTCGATCTCGGTCTGGGCACCGGCTGGTCGGAGCCCGAGTTCGAGGCGACCGGCTCCGACCCGAACCCGCGCGGTCCCCGCACCGAGGAATACCTGGAGGCCCTGAAAGCGCTGTTCAGCGAGGGCGAGACGGAGTTCACCGGGCGTTTCTACCGGGTACCGCCGAGCCGGATGGCCCCGTCCCCGGTCCAGCCGGGTGGCCCGCCCGTGCTGCTCGGCGGGACAGCGGACGCGGCACTGCGCCGGGCCGGCCGGATCGCGGCCGGATGGGTGAGCAGCAGCCGGACCACCCTGCCGGAGATCGCGCGCGGTGTCCGGATCGTCCGGGAAGCCGCCGAGTCAGCCGGGCGGGACCCCGCTTCGCTGCGGATCGTGGTTCGCGGCGTCGTGCGGGCCGGGCGGCGCGACGACACGATGCCGCTCTCCGGTGACTGGGCCCAGATCCGTGCGGGCTCGGAGAGGTACGCTGAAGCGGGCGTGACCGAACTGTTCTATGAACCGAACTGGGATCCGCGCATCGGCGGGCCGGACGCCGACCCCCGGGCGGCCGCGGAGCTCGGTGCCGAGGTTCTTGCCGGGCTCGCTCCGAACCTTTGAAAGATCTCAATTAACGGAACGTAATCGAACGGCGATAAATGGCTGATCTTGATGCTTCCGGAGGCCGTTGAACGCGCATCAACTGGCGCCGATGGGCGTTCAAAATCGGAAACCGCCGGGAAACAGAAGCGCGGCATCTTCGCCCCACCAGGGACAGTAACTCTCTGCAACTGCGAGAACGCATAAGCACGGTAAACCCGACATTCCCAGCATGAAGGCCGTTTCGCCGCATGCAAGATGACGCTTTTACCCCCAAAATGGGCTCTTATGACCCTCGACGACCCGTCACGATATGACCTAGGCCTTATGGCTACGAACCCGTTCCGTTACCGGATCGATGCGTCAACACATTTCTCGACCCTCGGATCTCGGATAAATTTCTGAACCGCGGCAGACGAATACCGCTCACATACGCCGCAGCGGGGCACGTCATCGGGGGAGGGATTGGTGCGTGGTACAACCAAGTATCGACCCCGGCCGCATGCTGACGATCCTGACGCGCATCGAGCGTGCGCCGTCGCTACGACGGGCCGAGTCGACCCGCCCGGGACCGGGCAGGACCCGCCTCGCCACCGCGAGTGACAGGTTCGTTCCGCGATCGAAGTCCGCTACGAGGAGACACCGCACATGAGCAACACCCCGGCCACCGCCGACTCACGCTCACCAGGCACCGAGGACACGGCGGTAGCGGTACTCCAACCGGAGACGGCGACGAAAGCCTTCGTCGGCCGCTCGCCGGGTCAGCTCGCGTGGATCCGCCTCAAGCGGGACCGGACCGCGCTGGGCAGCTTCGTCACGGTCGCCGTGGTCATCCTGGTCGCGCTGTTCGCGCCGGTGATCTCCCGGCTCTACGGCATGTCGCCCACCGACGGCTTCAGCGACAAGCTGAACTTCGAGGGACTGCCGCTGGGCTACATGGGCGGCATCTCGAGCGAGCACTGGCTCGGCCTCGAGGCGGGCATCGGCCGTGACCTGTTCATGCAGCTCATCTTCGGTATGCGGACCTCCCTGATCATCGCCTTCTCGGCCGCGATCCTCTCGATCGTGATGGGCGTCGTGGTCGGCATCGTCTCCGGCTACTTCGGCGGCTGGGTCGACCAGGCGCTCACCTGGTTCACCGACTTCGCGCTGGCCTTCCCGTTCCTGGTCTTCGCCCTCGCGGTCATCCCGATCATCAACACCGCGGCGTACGACGTCGGCGAAGAGGTTCCCGCCTCGTTCCGCATGGGTGTCATCATCGCGGTGTTCGCACTGTTCGGCTGGATGACCACCGCACGACTGGTCCGCGGTCAGGTCCTGTCGCTGCGCGAGCGTGAGTACGTCGAGGCCGCCCGCGCCGCGGGCGCCGGCAACGGGCACATTCTCTTCAAGCAGCTGCTGCCGAACATCTGGGCACCGATCCTGGTCTCCTTCTCGCTGGCACTCCCCGGCTTCATCGCGGCCGAGGCGGCACTGTCGTTCCTCAACATCGGCGTGGTCGAGCCCATCCCTGACCTGGGCCGCCTCGTCTACTCCGCGCGCCAGTGGCTGGGCACCCCAGACTGGGCGTACTTCATGATTCCCGCGTCGACCGTGTTCATCCTGGTCCTCGCCTTCAACCTCCTGGGTGACTCCCTTCGCGACGCGCTCGACCCGAAGTCGTCGAAGTGACTGCCCAGAAGTGATCCACAACTAAACACCGTGTACTTCCGCTCGTGCCGCGGAGGGTCGTTGTGGCCCAGGCACGTTTCGGTTGAGAGAAGGAGAACTAAGTGCGACGCAAGTTCGGAGCGCTGTCCGTCGGCGTTCTGGCGGTTGCCCTTGTTGCCAGCGGATGTTCGGAGACCACGAACTCGAACACCGGCGGCGGCGACCAGCAGAACCGGGTGCAGACCGGCACTATCGCAACCGACCCCGCGGAGTCGCAGGGTCCGGCCAAGGCTGTCGAGGGCGCCACGAAGGGTGGCACCGTGAAGCTCCTCCACGAGGCGGAGTTCGCACACCTCGACCCTCAGAAGATCTACGTCTCGGACGCCCTGTCCATCGCGACCCAGTTCGCCCGTACCCTCACCGGGTACAAGGAAGACGGCAAGGGCAACCTCAAGCTTGTCGGCGACCTGGCGACCAACGCCGGTGAGGACGTCAACGGCGACTGCAAGACCTGGAAGTACACCCTCAAGGACGGCCTCAAGTTCGAGGACGGCACCCCGATCACCGCGAAGGACGTCGAGTACGGCATCTCGCGTTCGTTCGACCCGGACTGGGGCGACGGCCCGCTGTACCTGCAGCAGTGGCTGGCCGACAAGGTCGAGTACAACACCGACTACAAGGGCCCGTTCAAGAGCGCCGGTGCGCCGGTTCCGGGTGTCAAGGTCGAGGGCAACACCATCACCTTCACCTTCGCCAAGCCGCGGTGTGAGACCCCGTACGCGGTGGCCATGCCGACCTCGTCGCCGGTGCCGGCCGCCAAGGACACCAAGGCCGACTACGACAAGAAGCCCGTCTCCTCTGGTCCGTACATGATCAAGGAGCACGCGTACGACCAGTTCATCGACTTCGTGCGCAACCCCAACTGGGACGCCAACACGGACCCGATCCGTAACGCGTACCCGGACGGCATCCGCGTCGAGTTCGGCATCACCGCCGAGACCGGCGCCAACCGGATCGTCGCCAACGACGCCGCTGACCAGACCGCCTTCATCTGGGCCAACGTTCCGGCCGCGGTGCTGCCGAAGACCCGCGCCCCGGAGTTCGCGCAGCAGGTCAAGGCCGGCCCGTCGCAGTACGTCGAGTACACCTACATCAACACCGAGCGGGTCAAGGACATCAACGTCCGTAAGGCCCTGAACCTCGCGATGGACCGTGACTCGATCATCAAGCTGCGCGGTGGCGTGGACCAGCTCGGCGCCACGCTGATGTCGCCGACCATCACCGGCTACCAGAACTACAACGCCTACGACGGTGGCCCGACCGGCAACGCCGAGGAGGCCAAGAAGCTGCTCGGTGGGAAGACGGTCGAGCTGACCTACGCCTTCCCGAACAGCCCGGTCCGCCAGCAGCTCGCTGCCAAGGCCAAGGAGTTCTACGCCAAGGCCGGCATCAACCTGGTCCTGACCCCGCTCGACCCGGCCACCTACTACGAGACCGTGGGTACCCGCGGCCACTCGTACGACCTGGTCCGTGGCGGCTGGGGTGCTGACTGGCCGAGCGCCTCGACGGTGTTCCCGGCCCTCTTCGACGGCCGTAACATCCGCGAGAAGGGCAACAACAACCTCTCGTACATCAACGAGCCGGAGATCAACGCCGAGCTCGACCGCATCGGCGCGCTGAAGGTCGACGAGGCCGCTCCCGAGTGGGCCAAGCTCGACAAGATGATCATGGAGAAGTACGCACCGGTCGTGCCGTGGTACTACATCGGCAACTACGAGGTTCACGGTTCCAAGATCGGCGGGACCTACCTCAGCGACTCGTACGGTCACATGACCCTCAACAGCATGTTCGTCAAGCCGTAACAACTCTCCAAGTCACGCCGGTGGGATGACCGCTTACCCGCGGTCATCCCACCGGCCGTGGCCCCTGTCGAAGGAATGTAGAGAACCGTGCTCCGCTTCCTGATCAAGCGCCTGCTACTGGCGTCGACCACGCTGGTGGCCATCTCGATCGTCACTTTCCTGCTCTTCTTCGCGGTGCCCACCAGCCCCGCGTGGACGATGTGCGGGCGGAACTGCTCCCCCGAGCGGATCGCCCAGGTCGAGAAGAGCCTCGGCCTCGATCAGCCGATCCACAAGCAGTACACAGACTTCGTCCAGGGCATCTTCGTCGGCCGTACGATCGACGACGCCGGCACCATCCGTGAGTGCGAAGCCCCCTGCCTCGGATACTCGTTCCGCAGCAAGGAGCCGGTGACCGACACCATCACCCGCTCGCTGCCGATCACCCTCAGCATCGTGGTCGGCGCCATGGTGGTCTTCCTGACCGTCGGCATCGGGCTCGGCATGCTGGCTGCGCTCAAGAAGGGCACGGTCTTCGACCGGTTCGCCATCGGCGCCTCCGTCGGCTTCGCCTCCACCCAGACCTACACCCTCGGTGGCGTGCTGCTGCTGCTCTTCGTCTACACGACCGGACTGCTGCCCAACCCCTCGTACACACCGATCAGCCAGGACCCGGTCGCCTGGGCCGGCGGCATGCTGCTGCCCTGGATCACCCTCGGTCTGATCAACTCGGCGCTGTACGCCCGGCTCTCCCGCGCCCAGATGATCGAGACGCTGCAGGAGGACTTCGTCCGGACGGCCCGCGCCAAGGGCCTGCCGGCCCGGACTGTCACCCGCCGCCACGCGCTGCGCGCCGCGATTACCCCGATCGTGACGATCGCCGGCGTCGACCTCGGTGGTTACCTCGGCGGCGTGGTCATCACCGAGAGCGTCTTCAGTCTCAACGGTATCGGTCGCGAGGCCGCAAAGGCGGTCAACGACCTGAACCTGCCGGTGGTCATGGCCACCGTACTCATCGCGGCGTTCTTCATCGTCGCCATGAACATCATCGTCGACATGCTCTACGCGGTGATCGACCCCCGCGTACGACTCGGCTGAGCCGTCCAGAGCTGACGTGGAAAAGAGCGATATGACGACCTCGACCAGCCCTGCTGCGGACGCCGTGGACCCGGACGCCTACCTGCAGGTGCGTGATCTCAGGGTGCAGTTCCCCACCGAGGACGGCCTGGTTCGCGCGGTGGACGGCGTGACCTTCTCGGTCCGCCGCGGCCAGACCCTCGGCATCGTCGGTGAGTCCGGTTCCGGCAAGAGCGTGACCAGCATGTCGATCCTCGGCCTGCACAATCCCGCCCGGACGAAGATCACCGGTGAGATCTCGATCGGTGGCAAGAACATCGTCGGGATGAAGGAGGAGCAGATCCAGCGCCTCCGCGGCAAGGACGTGGCGATGATCTTCCAGGATCCGCTGTCCGCGCTGCACCCGTACTACAAGGTCGGTGCGCAGATCGCCGAGGCGTACAAGGTGCACCACCCGTCGGCGAGCAAGAAGGAGGCCACCACCCGGGCGGTCGACATGCTCGACCGGGTCGGCATCCCGCAGCCGCAGCGGCGCGCGAACCAGTATCCGCACGAGTTCTCCGGCGGTATGCGCCAGCGCGCGATGATCGCGATGGCTCTGGTCAACGACCCGGCGCTGCTGATCGCCGACGAGCCGACCACCGCCCTGGACGTGACCGTGCAGGCCCAGATCCTGGAACTGCTGGAAGACCTCCAGCGCGAGTTCCACTCGGCCATCATCATGATCACCCACGACCTCGGTGTGGTGTCCCAGGTCGCCGACGACGTGCTGGTGATGTACGGCGGCCGGCCCGTCGAGACCGGCTCGGTCGAGCAGATCATGAGGCGGCCGCAGCACCCGTACACCTGGGGTCTGCTGGCCAGCGTGCCGTCGCTGCACGGTGACGCGAGCGTCGACCTCGTGCCGATCAAGGGCAACCCGCCCAGCCTGATCAACCTCCCCACGGGTTGTGCGTTCAACCCGCGCTGTCGTTATGCCGGCCAGAACGGCAACCGCTCCTTCTCCGAGGTTCCGGAGCTCCGCCCGGCCGGCGAGCCGGGGCACAACGTCGCCTGCCACATGTCCTTCGAGACCCGGCAGCGGCTCTACGCAGAAGACATCGCGCACGCAGGAGTGGCCCAATGACTGATCTCGCAGGCTCCACGGCGAGCCCGGCCACCACGACCACGCCGGCTCGCGAGCCACTGCTCAAGGTGGAGGGCCTGACCAAGCACTTCCCGGTGCGGTCCGGCCTGTGGGGCAAGCCCACCGTGGTCCGCGCGGTGGAGAACGTGAACTTCGAGGTCGCGCCGGGCGAGACCCTCGGCCTGGTGGGCGAGTCCGGCTGTGGCAAGACCACGACCGGCCGCATGCTGGTCCGTCTCCTGGAGCCGACCGCCGGGAAGATCACCTTCGAGGGTGAGGACATCACCCACACCAAGGGCAACCGGCTGCGCAAGCTCCGCCAGGACATCCAGATCATCTTCCAGGACCCGTACGCGTCGCTGAACCCGCGGCACACGGTCGGCCGGATCGTCGCGATGCCGCTGCAGGTCAACGGCATCGAACCGCCCGGTGGCGTGAAGCGGCGGGTCCAGGAGCTGCTGGAGACGGTGGGCCTGAACCCGGAGCACTACAACCGCTACCCGCACGAGTTCTCCGGCGGTCAGCGGCAGCGCATCGGCATCGCCCGCGCGCTGGCACTCAAGCCGAAGCTGATCGTCGCCGACGAGCCGGTGTCCGCCCTGGACGTGTCGATCCAGGCGCAGGTGGTCAACCTGCTCCGTCAGCTGCAGCGCGACCTCGGGCTGTCGTTCGTCTTCATCGCTCACGACCTGGCGGTGGTCCGGCACTTCTGTGAGCGGATCGCCGTCATGTACCTGGGCCGGATGGTCGAGGTCGGCACCCGGGAGCAGATCTACGAGAACCCGGCGCACCCGTACACCCGGGCCCTGCTCTCCGCCGTGCCGGACGTGACGAAGCTCGGCGGCCACGGCCGGATCAAGCTGGAAGGTGACGTCCCGTCACCGATCGACCCGCCGTCCGGCTGCGTCTTCCACACCCGCTGCTGGAAGGCGCAGGAGAAGTGCTCCGCGGAGGCACCGCAGCTGGCGCCGAACCCGAACGGTTCGATCGCGGCCTGCCACTTCCCGGAGTCCGGCGTCGTTCGCTGACCCCTCGGTGATCATCGACCGCCTCCCGCGCTTCCGGCGCGGGAGGCGGTTCGCTTTACCCTGTCCGGGTGGATCAGCTATCCCCCACCGTCTATCGCACGAAGTCCTGGCAGACCCGGCGCCGGGTGGTGACCGTGCTCGCCGCGGCCGGCCTCGTGCTGACCGGTTACCTGCTCGGCCGCTGGCAGGACACCCCGGCCGATCCGGTGATCAGCCCGCAGGCCGCCGTCACCGGCACGCCCGCGGCGCAGGCGCCGGATCCCCGGCCGACCGAGGCGGCCACGTCCGCCCCGCCCGCGGCGCCCCCGATCGAGTACGCGGTCCTGCAGGCCGAGTCCGCCACCGAACTGGCCGGGGTCGACACCGAGGGCGCGCAGGACGAGGGCGGCGGCGACTACGTCGGCTGGATCAACCGCGACGACCACCTGCGGTTCGACAACTTCGACTTCGGCGCCGTCCCGGCCACCAAGGTGAACCTGCGGCTGGCGTCCGACTCCGGGATCAGCGGCCGGATCCAGATCCGGCTCGACAGCCGGGATGCGCCGCTGGCCGGCGAGCTCTCGGTGACGAACACCGGTGGGTGGCAGAACTGGCGTACGGGCACCGCGGTGCTCCAGCCGGTGACCGGCGTACACACCGTGTTCCTCACGTTCACCGCGAACGACGGTGGCGACTTCGTCAACCTGAACTGGCTGCGGTTCGAGCACTGAGAAGGACCGCCGGCCTCCTTCTCCGTCGCTGTCAGGCGGCGGCGTCACTTCGAAGGAACGGCGTCACTCTCAAGCGGCGGCGAGCTCGATCCCGTGCGGCCTGGGTTCCAGGACCGGGATGCGCAGGGTCAGCACGCCGTTGTCGTAACGGGCCTCGAGCCGGTCGGTGTCGAGCCGTTCGGACAGGTGGACCTGCCGGCTGAAGGTGCCCCTCGGGCGCCCGGCGATCCCCAGGCGGCGGCCCTCGGTTCCGGGACGCTTGCGCTCGGTTCGGACGGTCAGCACCTTGCCGTCGAGCGTGATGTCGATCGAGGCGGGGTCGACGCCGGGCAGGTCGACGTCGAGGTAGAAGGTGTCGTCCTCCCGGTAGGCGTCGAGCCGGGCACCGGAGCTGCGGGCCGAGGTCTCGAAGACGCGGGCGGTGAGGCGCTCGAGATCCCGCACGGCCGGGCTGGTGTCGCGCACGGCCGGACTGGTGTCGCGCACGGCCGGGCTGGTGAGAAACATGGGTGGCTCCTCGGTTCTTGAGCATGGGTTACTCGATCCCGGAGAACGGCACGGTCCCCGGCGCGATTCCCCATCGCTTTGTGACCTCAGTCTTCGAACGTGTGTACTAAGCTCACGGCGTGATCCTGCACGCGGACCTGGACTCGTTCTACGCGTCGGTCGAGCAGCGCGACGATCCGGCGCTGCGAGGCCGGCCGGTGCTGGTCGGCGGTGGGGTGGTGCTCGCGGCCTCCTACGAGGCCAAGGCGTTCGGCGTCCGTACCCCCATGCCTCTCGCCCGGGCCCGGGCCCTCTGCCCGCACGCCGTCGTGGTGCCACCGCGGATGAGCGCCTACTCGGCGGCCAGCAAGGCGGTGTTCGAGGTCTTCCGGGACACCACACCGCTCGTCGAGCCGATCTCCATCGATGAGGCGTTCCTCGACGTCGACGGCCTGCGGAAGATCAGGGGCACACCGGAGGAGATCGCCCGGCAGCTGCGCGCCGACGTCCGTGCGCGCACCGGCCTCCCGATCACCGTCGGGGTGGCCCGCACCAAGTTCCTGGCCAAGGTCGCCAGCGGGGCCGGCAAGCCGGATGGGCTGCTGGTCGTGCCGATCGGTGGCGAGCTCGAGTTCCTGCACCCGCTGCCGGTGGAGAAACTGTGGGGCGTCGGTCCGGTCACCGCCGCCAAACTGCGCGAGCGGCAGATCCACACGGTCGGTCACGTCGCCCGGATCGGTGAGGCCGCATTGATCGCCATGCTCGGCCGCAACGCCGGCCGGCACCTGCACGCACTCGCCCACAACCGCGACCCGCGCCGGGTGGAGACCGGGCGGCGACGCGGTTCGATCGGCGCCCAGTGTGCGCTCGGCCGGGCCCGGTCACGCGAGTTCCCCGAGGTCGAGGCGGTGCTCGGGGCCCTGGTCGATCGGGTCACCCACCGGATGCGCCGGGCCCACCGTGCCGGGCGCACCATCACCCTGCGCCTGCGGTTCGGGGACTTCAGCCGGGCCACCCGCTCCCGCAGCCTGCTCAAGGCGACCATGCAGACCGGCGAGGTCCTGCGGACCGCTGTCGGCCTGCTGCACGAGGCCTGGCCGATGATCGGCGAACGCGGTCTCACCCTGGTCGGCGTCGCGGTCAGCAACCTCGACGGCGACGGCGCCGTGCAGATGGAGCTGCCGTTCGAACCACCGCGGGCGGACGGGCTGGACGCCGCGGTCGACCGGGTCCGGGACCGTTTCGGCTCGGGGGCCCTGCGCCGGGCCGCAATGATCGGCCGGGAGATCTCGCCCTCGGTGCCGATCCTGTCCGACTGACCCGGCGTCCGCACCGCCGCCCGGCCGACCCGCGGCGTGTGGCCGGCTTCGGTTCGGCCGGTCCGTTACCGTCGCGCGGCTGGTCCGCCGTGTGCGGCCTGATTCCGGTCGGCGGGTCCGCTGCGGGACCGCACGATCAGCCAGGCCAGGCCGCCGCAGAGCGCACCCACGGCCAGTCCGGTTCCCAGGCTGGACAGCACCATCGCGATGCGGGCGACCGGCTCGGCGACGGTCGTCTCGCCGTTCCACAGCAGGTTGTGGACGACAGCAAGGCAGATGCCGTAGACACCAGGCCCGCACCGAGCAGCAACCGGACCGGAGCCGGCGAACGCGTCACCGCCACCACGACCCAGATCAGCAGCGGCACGAAGACGAACAGGGCGTTGAGCCCCGGTGCCCTCATGGATCAGGCCGAGGTCGTGCAACACCGCACGGGGTGCCGCCAGCAGCCCCAGGGCGAGCATCAGGAGGAGATCCTTGCGCATGGAATCGACGCTAGGGAACCGGAGGCGGCGCCGAATCCGGCCCGCGGCGTCGGAAGGTGTCGCCTTCCGGCGTACCCGGCCCCGGAGAAGGCTGCCTAGCATCAGAGGGTGCGCAGATTGCTGGGGGACGTCGCGGTCGCGGCCGGTGTCGCCGGGCTGCTCGCGCTGATCGCCATGGCCGGCCTCGGCGACGGCCAGGGCGGGGTCGAAGCGTATCTGTGGGCGGCCGCCCTCGGCCTGCTGATGCTGTGGCGCCGCCGCCATTCCCGTACCGTCCTCGTTCTGACCGTGTCCGGCCTGTTCGCCTACTACGCGGCCGGCTTCCCGGCGATCGGCGTCGCCGTCCCGGTCGCCGCCGCCCTGTACTCGGCCGCCGAAGCGGGTCATCGCCGCTCCGCCGCCGCCGCGGCACTCGTCGCTCTCGTCGTCTCCGTGACGTTCCGGCTCCGGGAGGGACAGGATTTCGGCTTCGTGGTCCTCTACGACGGGGTCGGGCACCTCGCCCTGATGGCCGCCGCGATCGTCCTCGGGGAGCTGATCCGGGCGCGCCGCCGGATCACCGCGCTGACCGGCCGGCAGATCGAGCTGGAAGCCGAACGCCGCATCCACGAGCACAACCAGGAACTGTCCCGGGAACTGCACGACTCGATCGGGCACGCGCTCACCGTCGCCGCCATCCAGGCCAACGTCGCCCGCCAGGAGGCGCCGCGCGATCCCCGCGCCACCGTCGACGCCCTCGATCACGTGGCCCGCGCCCTCTCCGACGCGCTTGCCGAACTCCGCTCCACGGTCCGGAACCTGCGCGCCGGCCCCTCACTCAAGGACCTCGGCACCCTGATGGACACCGCGCGGGCCGCCGGGTTCCAGGTTCGCGCCGACATCGGGGCGGTCGGCGACGGCCCGGCCACGGTCACCGCGTACCGGCTGGTCCGGGAGGCGATCACGAATGTGCTGCGCCATTCGGGCGGCCACAGCATCGAGGTCGAGATCCGGGAGTCCGGCGGCATGCTGCTGATCAGTGTGGCCGACGACGGCGCCCCGGCCGGACCGGAACCGGCCGGAGCGGGGCTGACCGGGCTACGGGAACGTGTCACCGCCCTCGGCGGCCGGCTCGACGCGGGGCCCGCCGGTCACGGCTGGCGGGTCAGCGCCGCACTACCCTTGGAGGCCGTCCGATGAACCCGGTCCGTGTCGTCCTCGTCGATGATCAGTCCCTCGTCCGGGCCGGTATCACCGCGCTGCTCAAGGGCGACGACGACGGCTGCGAACCCATCGAGGTGGCCGGCGAGGCGACCGACGGGGTGGCGGGGGCCGCCCTGGTCCGGCGGCTCCGGCCCGACGTCGTCCTGATGGACATCCGCATGCCGGGTGGCGACGGCATCACGGCGGTCCGGGAGATCCGTGCCGACCCGGCGTGCCCGGACGTTGCGATCCTGATGCTCACCACCTTCGACACCGACGACGAGGTGCTCGGCGCGATGCGGGCCGGCGCCGACGGATACCTGCTCAAGGACACCGCGCCGGAGCCGCTCCGGGCCGCTGTCCGGGCCGCCGGCCGCGGCGAGGCGGTCCTCTCCCCCGGGGTGACCCGGCAGGTCATGGCGCACGCGGCGGCAGCGCCCCGCCCGGCCGCTGATCCGCGGCTGGACCGGCTCACCGCCCGGGAACGGGAGGTGCTGGCGGCGCTCGCCGACGGCGACGACAACGCGGCCGTCGCCCGGGTGCTCTCGCTCAGCCCGGAGACCGTCCGGACGTACGTCCATCGGATCCTTGCCAAACTGGAGGCCGGAAGCCGCGCGCAACTGGTGGCCATCGCCCACCGCAGCGGCCTCGCGGCGCCGCGCCACCACGGGTGAGGCAGACTTCTCCGCGTGCGGAAGATTTGTGTAGTCGGGATCGGCGCGGGCGACCCGGACCATCTGACCCTGCAGGCGGCCAAGGCGATCGGGCGTACCGACGTCTTCTTCCTGCTCGACAAGGGCGAGACCAAGGCGAGCCTGATCGAGCTCCGGGAACGGCTGATCCGCGGTTACTCGCAGCCGCGGAAGCGGATCGTCGAGGGCCGTGACCCCGACCGTGACCGCACACCCGCCGACTACACCGGCACCGTCGCCGACTGGCGGCACCGGCGTTCCCTGGTCCTGGAGGAGCTGATCGTCGAGCACCTGCGCGACGACGAGACCGGTTCCATCCTGGTGTGGGGCGACCCTTCGCTGTACGACTCCACGATCGCGATCCTCGAGGAGATCCTGGAACGCGGGAAGGTCGAGTTCGAGTTCGAGGTCATCCCCGGTATCAGCAGCGTGTCCGCCCTCGCGGCCAAGCACCGGATCGGGCTGAACCGGGTCGGGCAGCCGTTCCAGGTCACCACCGGCCGGCGGCTCGCCGAGGGCTGGCCGGAGGGCGTCGACGACGTGGTGGTGATGCTCGACGCCCAGCAGGCCTTCAGGGCGCACCCGGACGCCGACATCTACTGGGGCGCTTACGTCAGCACCCCGGACGAGTTGCTCGCCTCCGGCCGGGTCGCCGAGGTCGCCGACGAGATCGTCAAGACGCGCACCGAGGCCCGCGAGCAGCACGGCTGGATCATGGACACATACCTGCTGCGTCGCGGGGACCGGTGACGTCTCAGGCCGGGCCGTCCTCCAGGTCGCCCTCCGCCTCCAGGTAGAGCTCCTGGAGGGCGGCCAGGGTCTCCGGCACCGGCGAGTCCCACAGTTTGCGGTCGGCGGCCTCCAGCAGCCGCTCGGTGATGCTGTGCAGCGCCCACGGGTTGGACTGCCGCATGAACGCCTGGTTCTCGGCGTCGAGCACGTAACTGGCGGCGAGCTGCTCATACATCCAGTCGGTGACCACGCCGGCCGTCGCGTCGTAGCCGAACAGGTAGTCGACGGTGGCGGCCAGCTCGAAGGCGCCCTTGTAGCCGTGCCGCCGCATGGCCGCGATCCAGCGCGGGTTCACCACCCGGGCCCGGAAGATCCGGGCGGTCTCCTCGGTCAGGCTGCGGGTGCGTGTCTGGTCCGGGTTGGTGGAGTCACCGATGTACGCCGCCGGCGCCTTACCGGTCAGCGCGCGCACCGTGGCGATCATGCCGCCGTGGTACTGGAAGTAGTCGTCGGAGTCGGCGATGTCGTGCTCGCGGGTGTCGATGTTCTTGGCCGCGACGTCGATCCTGCGGTACGCGTTCTCCATGTCGCCCCGGGCCGGTACCCCGTCCAGGTCACGGCCGTAGGCGAACCCGCCCCACACCGCGTACACCTCGGCCAGGTCGGCGTCGTCGCGCCAGTTCCGGCTGTCGATGAGCGGCAGGATGCCTGCGCCGTACGCCCCCGGCCGCGACCCGAAGATCCGGGTGGTGGCGCGCCGCCAGTCCCCGTGTTCGCCCTGGTCGCGCAGCGCGTGCTCGCGGACGAAGTTGTCCGGCTCGTCGAGCTCGGCGATCATCTTGAAGGCGTCGTCGAGCATGGCCACGACGTGCGGGAACGCATCACGGAAGAAGCCGGAGATGCGGACCGTCACGTCGACGCGTGGCCGGCCCAGCTCGGCGGCCGCGATCGGTTCCAGGCCGGTGACCCGCCGGGACGCCGGGTCCCAGATCGGGCGCACGCCGATCAGCGCCAGGATCTCGGCGATGTCGTCGCCGGCGGTCCGCATGGCGCTGGTGCCCCAGGCGGAGAGGCCGACCGACCGGGGCCAGTCGCCGTGGTCGGCGCGGTAGCGGTCGAGCAGTGACTCGGCCATCGCCTGGCCGGTCTCCCAGGCGAGCTGGCTGGGAATGGCCTTCGGGTCGACCGAGTAGAAGTTGCGGCCGGTCGGCAGCACGTTGATCAGACCGCGCAGCGGTGAGCCGCTCGGTCCGGCCGGGACGTAACCGCCGCCGAGCGCGTGCAGCACGTGGGTGAGCTCGTCGGTGGTCCGGGCGAGTCGCGGCACGACCTCGGTGGCGGCGAACTCAAGAACCTTCTTGACCTGGAGGTTGTCCGAGATGTCGGGGACTTCCGCCGGCCAGCCGGCCTCCTCCATCTTCGTGATCAGCTCACGGGCCATCGTCTCGACCCGGTCGGTCTCCGCGGTGGACGCGTCCTCGGCCAGGCCCAGCGCCTCCCGCAGACCGGGCAGCGCGGCGACCTGGCCGGCCCACATCTGCCGGGCCCGCAGCATGGCAAGCACCAGGTTGATCCGCGCCTCGCCGACCGGCGCCGCACCGAGCACGTGCAGGCCGTCGCGGATCTGCACGTCCTTGATCTCGCACAGCCAGCCGTCGATGTGCATGATGAAGTCGTCGAACTCCTCATCATCCGGCCGGTGCTGCAGGCCCAGGTCGTGGTCCATCTTGGCGGCCTGGATGAGGGTCCAGATCTGTGCCCGGATCGCCGGCAGCTTGGCCGGGTCGAGGGCCGCGATGTTGGCGTGCTCGTCGAGCAGCTGCTCGAGACGGGCGATGTCGCCGTAGGACTCGGCGCGGGCCATCGGCGGGATCAGATGGTCCACCAGGGTGGCGTGGGCCCGCCGCTTGGCCTGGGTGCCCTCGCCCGGATCGTTGACCAGGAACGGGTAGATCAGCGGCAGGTCACCGAGGGCCGCGTCGGTGCCGTCCGACGCGGACATGCCGACGTTCTTGCCGGGCAGCCACTCCAGGTTGCCGTGCTTGCCCACGTGCACGACCGCGTGTGCGCCGAAGTCGTCGGCCAGCCAGCGGTAGGCGGCCAGGTAGTGGTGGCTGGGCGGCAGGTCGGGGTCGTGGTAGATGGCGACCGGGTTGGCTCCGAAGCCGCGCGGCGGCTGCACCATGACCACGATGTTCTCGTCGCGGAGAGCGGCGAGCACGATGTCGCCGCCGTCGGTGTAGAGCTCGCCGGGCGGCGGCCCCCAGTGCTGCTCGACGCGCTCCCGGAAATCCTCCGGCAGGGTGGCGAACCAGGCCGCATACCGCTCGCCGGAGATCCGCACCGGGTTGGCGGCCAGCTGTTCCTCGGTGAGCCAGTCCGGGTCCTGCCCGCCCGCTGCGATCAGCGTGTGGATGAGCCCGTCGCCGTCGTACGACCCGAAGTCCCCGATCCGGTAACCCTCGCCGGCCATCGCCGCGAGCAGCGCGACCGTCGAGGCCGGTGTGTCCAGGCCCACCGCGTTGCCGATCCGGGAGTGCTTCGTCGGGTAGGCCGAGAGCATCAGCGCGACCCGGCGCTCGGCCGGTGGGACGTGCCGCAACCGCGCGTGCGCCACCGCGATCCCGGCGACGCGGGCAGCCCTCTCGGGGTCCGCCACATAGACCGACAGCCCGTCCTCGTCGATCTCCTTGAAGGAGAACGGCACCGTGATGATCCGCCCGTCGAACTCGGGAATCGCCACCTGCGTCGCCGCGTCCAGCGGGGTCAGGCCGTCGTCGCTGGCCTCCCAGGCGGCCCGGGAACTGGTCAGGCACAGGCCCTGCAGGATCGGCACGTCCAGATCGGCGAGCACGCCCACGTCCCACGCCTCGTCATCGCCGCCCGCCGACGCGGTCGCGGGGCGGGTACCACCGGCCGCCAGCACGGTCACCACCAGCGCGTCCGCCTTGCGGAGCTCGGCCAGCAGGTCGGGCGGCGCGGTCCGCAGGGACGCCGTGTAGATCGGCAGCGCCCGGCCGCCCTTGGCCTCGATCGCCCGGCAGAGCGCCTCGACGAACGCGGTGTTGCCGGCCATGTGGTGGGCGCGGTAATAGAGCACCGCAACCGTCTCCCGGCCCTGGTCCGGCGCCTCGCGGGGCAGCAGGCCCCACTGCGCGGTCTCGGCCGCCGGGGCGAACCCGTTGCCGGTCAGCAGCACCGTGTCGGAGAGGAAGTCGTGCAGCGAGGCGAGGTTCTCCGCGCCGCCCTGCGCCAGGTAGGTGTGCGCGTCGGCGGCGACACCGGCCGGCACCGTCGAGAGTTTCATCAGCTCGGCGTCGGGCGCCTGCTCACCACCCAGGACGACGACCGGCAGACCGCTCGCGAGCAGCGCGTCGAGGCCCTCCTCCCAGGCGCGGCGGCCACCCAGGATGCGCACCACCACGAGATCGACCCCGTCGAGCAGGGCGGGAAGATCGGAGACCGAGGTGCGGGCCGGATTGGCCGGGCGCCACGCCGAGCCACTGGCCCGGGCGCTGAGCAGGTCGGTGTCGGAGGTCGACAGAAGCAGGAACACGCGCGCACTCCCCCTCGGGGTCCGCGCCCCGGGTAGACGGATTCCACGGCGACCGGAGTTCCTGGCTCCCAGGGCATCCCTGGTGACAGTGGCGGGACCGCGCCGGAGTCGCACCGGCTTCCTCCGCGGCGTCGCCGCTCGTTGACCCCTCACCTTTCCGAACCCCGGTGTCCCGCGTCAAGGGGGAACGGGAGCTGTGACGCTCCCGACCCACGGCACGACGGAGGTGAATTCGTGTCGGGGGCCGGACGTAGTATCCGGGCCATGACTCCCCGTTCCTCCGACACCGACGCCTGCCCCGGCGCGCTGCGGCTGCATGCCGCGGCCGACGGCCTGCTGGCCCGGGTCCGGCTGCCCGGGGGGATGCTGTCCGGTGCTCAGCTGCGCGCGCTGCGCGAGCTGGCCGAGGAGTTCGGTGACGGTCATCTGGAGCTGACCTCCCGAGCCAACCTGCAGCTCAGGGCAGTGAAAGAGGGCGATTCCGCAGCGTTGGCCGCCCGGTTGCGGTCGGCCGGTCTGCTGCCCTCGACAACCCATGACAACGTACGCAACATCGCGGCGCCGCCCCTGTCCGGAGCCCCGCTCCGCACTCTCGTGGCCCGGCTCGACCTGGCGCTCCAGGCGGACGCCGGTCTGGCCCGCCTGCCCGGCAAGTTCCTGTTCGCCGTCGGCCGGGTCCCGCTCGCCGCCGACGTGGCCGCCATCCCGCCGGACGCCGCCATCCCGCCGAACACCGCCGGCCCGTCCGGCATCGTCGACTCGCCCGGCACCGCCGGCCCGCCCGGGGCCGTCATCCCGGCCCAGCGTTCCGACGGTGGGGCGGACGGTGAGCTTTTCGCGATCCGGTTCGCGGGGCACGACACCGGGCTCCTGGCCGGGTTCGACGACGTGGTGCCCGTGCTGATCGCGGCGGCGCACGCGTTCCTGGCGGAGCGCGCGGCGCAGGGCGGTGACGGCGCCGCGGCGTGGCGGTTGCGGGAGCTGACCGACGGACCGGCCCGCGTCTCCGCCCGGGTGGTGGCCGCCACCGGCCTGACGCCTGTTCCGGCACCGATCGGGACGCCGGCCGGCAACGCGGAACCCGGTGACCTGATCGGAGTCGTGCCTCAGGAGGACGGGCTCGCCGCGGTCGCCGCCCTGGTGCCGCTGGGCCGGCTGGCCGGCGTACCGATGCGGGTTCTGGAAGAGGCGGATCTGCTGGTCGTGACGCCGTGGCGCGGAATCGTGGTGGCCGACGTGCCGCCGGAGGCGGCGTCCACCTGGGCGGACCGCCTCGCCGGAGCCGGGCTGGCGGTGTCGCCCGGTTCGCCGTGGTCCGGGGTGACCGCCTGCGCCGGCCGTCCGGGCTGCGCGAAATCGCTTGCCGACGTGCGCGCCGACGCGGCCGCCACGACCCGGTTCGTGGACGGTCTGCCGGTGCACTGGGTCGGCTGCGCCCGTGCGTGCGGCAGTCCGGCGGGCCGGCACGTACGCGCCGAGGCCACCGGCGACGGCTACCTGATCACCCGCTTTCCGGTCACCGGCGACGCTCGGGCCGTGCACGTCCCGGCCGGGCGGCCGGGCGGCGGGCCACGCCCGACAGCCGGGGAATCCGGACCGGTCGGGCCATCGACCCGGGCCGCCGGATCACCAAGGATCGGCCACGCCGTTCCGTTCCCGGCCGACACCGGGGCGGACAGACCGGTGCCGGACGGGCTGGTCAAGGCTCGTGCGGACGACGACCAGCCGGTGACGGACGGGCTGGTCACGGACGTGCGGGCCCTGGGTCGAACCAGAACGGACGGGCCGGTCACCCAGGTGCCGGCCCCGGAACCAGCCGCTACCGGCGTGCTGGCTCCGGGGCGTGCCCGGGTGGGTGGGCTGGAGGACGCGGTGGCTGTGGCGAGGAGGCCCTGAGACATGGAATACGTACGCGACGGCGCGGAGATCTACCGGCGGTCGTTCGCCACGATCCGGGCCGAGGCGGATCTGTCGGGGCTGCCGGAGGACGTGTCGCGGGTGGTGGTGCGGATGATCCACGCCTGCGGGATGGTCGACCTGGTGAAGGACGTCCGGTTCAGTCCGGGCGTGGTCACGGCGGCGCGCAAGGCGATGCTCGGCGGTGCACCGATCCTGTGTGACGCGGAGATGGTGGCGTCGGGGGTGACGCGGACCCGGCTCCCGGCCGCCAACGAGGTGATCTGCACACTGCGCGACCCGGCCGTTCCGGCGCTGGCCGCGGAGATCGGCAACACGCGCAGCGCGGCGGCGCTGGATCTGTGGGGTGACCGGCTCGGTGGTGCCGTGGTGGCGATCGGCAACGCGCCGACCGCGCTGTTCCGCCTGCTGGAGATGGTCGCGGCGGGTGCGCCCCGGCCGGCCGCGGTGATCGGTGTCCCGGTCGGGTTCATCGGTGCGGCCGAGTCGAAGGAGGCGCTGGCGGAGTCCGGCCTGGAATACCTGATCGTCCGCGGACGCCGGGGTGGCAGCGCCATCACCGCGGCCGCACTGAACGCGCTCGCTTCGGAAGCCGAATAGGCCGGAACGGAAAAAATGACGAACGACGTAGCCCGCGGCGACACCGCGGCGGCTGACAACGCGCGGATCCCGGGCCGGACCGGGCGGCTCTTCGGGGTCGGGCTGGGCCCCGGCGACCCCGAACTGGTCACGGTCAAGGCGGCGAGGCTGATCGGCGCGGCCGACGTGGTCGCCTACCACGCCGCCCGGCACGGGCGCAGCAACGCCCGCGCGATCGCCGAGGGCTACCTGCGGGCCGGCCAGATCGAGGAAGCCCTGATCTATCCGGTCACGACCGGGACGACCGACCATCCGGGCGGCTACCAGGGCGCGATCGACGATTTCTACGCCGAGTCGGCGGCCCGGCTGGCGGCACACCTGGACGCCGGGCGCGACGTGGTGGTGCTCGCCGAGGGCGACCCGTTCTTCTACGGCTCCTACATGCACATGCACAAGCGGCTGGCCGGCCGGTACGAGGCGACGGTCGTGCCCGGTGTCACCTCGGTGAGCGCGGCCTCGGCTGTGCTGGGCCGTCCGCTGATGGAGCGCGACGAGGTGCTGACCGTCCTGCCCGGCACGCTGGAACCGAAGGAACTGGCCGCGCGCCTGGCGGCCACCGACTCGGCCGCCGTGATGAAGCTGGGCCGCACCTTCGAGGGCGTCCGGGACGCTCTGGAGCAGGCCGGCCGGCTCGACGACGCCTGGTATGTGGAGCGGGCCACCACCACCCGGGAGCGGTCCGCCCCGCTGCGCGAGGTCGATCCGGCCACCGTGCCGTACTTCTCGCTGGCCCTGCTGCCGAGCCCGGCCGCGACCGCCTTCTCCGCGGAGCGGGGAACGGACGGCCCGGGTGTGACCGGCGGCGGACTCGACGTTCTCAGCAGCCCGGTCCCGGCCGAACCCGCGACCGGCCTGGTCAGCCTGCAGGACGCCGGCGCCACGGCGGTAAGCGGGATCGACGCCGGCGACGAACGGCGTACCGGCGGGGTGACGGTCGTCGGGCTCGGACCGGGCGCCCGGCACTGGCTCACCCCGGAGGCGCAGGAGGCGCTGGCGGCCGCGGATGATCTGGTCGGATACGGGCCCTATGTGGACCGGGTCCCGCCGAATCCGCGTCAGCGCCGGCACCCCTCGGACAACCGGGTCGAGGCCGAGCGGGCCGCCTTCGCACTGGACCTGGCGAAACGCGGCCGCCGGGTGGCGGTCGTCTCGTCCGGTGACCCGGGTGTCTTCGCGATGGCCGCCGCCGTTCTGGAGGTCGCCGAGGATCCGCAGTGGCGGGACGTGCCGATCCGGGTCCTGCCCGGACTGACCGCCGCGCAGGCGGTGGCGAGCCGAGCCGGGGCTCCGCTCGGCCACGACTTCTGCATCCTGTCGCTGTCGGACCGGCTCAAGCCGTGGTCGGTGATCGAGTCCCGGCTGCGGGCCGCGGCCACCGCCGACCTGGTCGTCGCCGTCTACAACCCGGCTTCGAAGACCCGGCGTGAACAGCTGGTCCGGGCGTTGGAGCTGCTGCGCGCCCATCGTGGCCCGGCCACGCCGGTGGTGGTCGGCCGGGACGTCGGCGGTCGGGAGGAGTCGGTCCGGATCACCACGCTGTCCGCGCTCGACCCGAACAGTGTCGACATGCGCTGCCTGCTGATCATCGGCTCGTCGCAGACCCGGGCGGTCACCCGCGGCGACGGCACGACGGCCGTCTTCACCCCGCGGCACTACCCCGGCTGAAACCGCGGCACTTTCCCGGGCTGACACGGTGGCGGTCGATGGCACGAGGGGGACCATCGGCCGCCGCCACAGGAATGAAGGCGTGTACCCGGCACGCCCCTGAACCGCAACCGCACTGCATCGACACAGCCCTGATCAACAGGGGTCCGGCAACCGATGTGAGGGGCCAACACCGGACCGATCGAAGGGCTGACGAACCCCCATGCGTACTGCTCGCACCCGTGCTGCGGCCATCGTGGCCTCATCGCTCCTGCTCGCGGTTGCGGCGCCGGCCTCCGGTTCAGATGCCGCGACCAGGACCCACCCCTCCCCCCGGGCCACGGTGCTCCCGGTCGGTGACTTCGCGCCGGTGACGGTGGAGAGCGGGCCCGCGGCGACGTTGAAGTCCCGGCTCGCTGCGGTGACGGCCGCCCGGACCATCAACTACTACCCGTCGAACGCCGGCTGGTCGGCGATGTGGACCGCGTTCGACCCGGCCCGCATCGAGGCCGACATGGCCAAGGCGGCCGAGCTGGGCGCCGACAACGTACGGATCATCATCTTCCCGCAGTCCTTCGGATTCCCCCGCCCCCGGGCCGAGTACGCCGAGCGTCTGCGCAAGTTCATCAGCATCGCCGACTCGCAGGGCCTGACCGTCAAGCTGACCCTGTTCGACTGGTGGTCCGGCTACTCGGACGCGGCCGGCAGCGCCGCCTGGGCGAAGGCCGTACTCACGCCGTACGCCGACGACCCCCGGGTCCTGTCGGTGGAGCTGAAGAACGAGTTCGTCTCGACCGACCCGGCCGCCGTGGCGTGGGTCCGGCAGCTGATCCCGGCGGTGCGCGAAGCCGTACCGCAGATGCCGTTGACTCTGTCGGTGGACGCTCAGAGCGGCGCGACCGGGCTGGCCCGGATCAAGTCGTCACTTCCGGACACGCCGCTCGACTACTACGACTACCACTTCTACGGCAACTCGGAGCGGGCGCTGGCCGAGATCCGGCGGGCCCAGGAGGCGGTGGCCCCGGACCCGATCGTGATCGGCGAAACCGGGCTGAGCACCGCTGTGACCAGCGAAGGTGAGCAGGGCGCCTATCTGGCCCGCGTGTTCGCGGCGGCGCGTCAGGCCGATGTGCGGTCGGTGGCGCCGTGGACGCTGTACGACTTCGCGGACGGCGCCATCCCGTCGAACTCGCAGGTGTCGAAGGTTCCTGCACAGTACAAATACGGTCTGTACCGGGCCGACGGCACGGCCAAGTTCGCCGCGTCGGTGGTGCGTACCGCGTGGACCGGCGGCGCGCTGACCAACGGCCTGCTGGACCTCGGCTTCGAGGCGGGGCCGAACAGTTCGCCGTGGCGGCCGTACCTGTCCCCCACCGCGGTCGCGGACCGCGACTGGAGCACCGCCCGGACCGGCGGCGCCTCGGCACGGTTCTCCCAGACCGTGCGCACCGGCTCGAGCCTGCCGTCGATCCGCACGTCGCCGATCGACCCGGTCCGCGCCGGGCAGACCTGGCACGCCGAGGCGTGGGCCCGCGGCGCCGGCGTGACCGGCTCCAACGAGATCGCGCTGAGCTGGTTCGACATCAACGACCGGTGGCTCGGCCAGGCCTCGTCCCAGCAGGTCGCCAAGGGTGACAGCGGGTGGACGAGGCTGACCGTGGACGCGGTCGCCCCGGCCGGGGCGACAAGCGTGCAGCTTCACCTCAAGTCGGGCGACAACAAGGGCAGCGTCTGGTTCGACGACGTCGACCTGTCGGCCGGGGGCGGGTCCTGAGCGATCCCGATCCGGGACAGCAGGCGGCTGTACGCGTCGACCGTACGCCCCCAGGAGGAGGGATCGGCATGTCGCCGGCCGGCCAGTCCGGCGGCGTGCACGATCGCCTCACGCAGTTCGGACGGTTCCCCGGCCGGCGCGAAGACGGTTCCGCTGTAGGGTTCGGCTGCCTCGACGAGGCCGCCGACCGCGGTCACCACGACCGGCAGCCCGTGGCTCATCGCGATGTGCAGCGGGCCGCTGGCCGAGCTGCGCCGGTACGGCAGCACCACCACGTCGGCGCGGGCGAAGAACTCGTTGACCTCGGCGTCGGCGACGTACCGGTTGACGAACCGGATCCGGTCGCGGACCGGGGACTCCTCGATCAGCCGGGCGGGCAGGGTCCAGCCCTCCCAGGTCTCCCCCACCACCGTGAGGTGGTACTGCGGGCCCA
The DNA here is from genome assembly GCF_040639655.1 of Actinoplanes sp. NPDC023801. NCBI lineage: Bacteria > Bacillati > Actinomycetota > Actinomycetes > Micromonosporales > Micromonosporaceae > Actinoplanes > Actinoplanes sp. NPDC023801. Next base: position 116,028 of record NZ_JBFAAI010000019.1, read on the forward strand.
GATCGGCGAACGCCTCGATCAGATCCTCGAGACCTTTGTACGGCCGGATCGTGCCGAAGAACAACAGCCGGCACACGTCGTCGCCGGGTTCGCGGATCGGCCGGTCCGGCAGATGGTGGTCGAACGGCCCGTGCAGCGCCACCTCGGCCGGCACCGCCGCCAGGTCGTACGCCTCGGTGAGTGCCGCCTCGTCGAACCGGGAGTGCACCACCACCCCGTCGGTGCGGCGCAGCAGCGGCCGGATGCACCGGCGCACGTACCGGGCCGCCCACGGGTGCCGCGCCTCCCCGGTGTCCTGCACCTCGTGGAACTCGACGACGACCCGGATCCCGAGCCGGCGTGCGGCGAGCGCCAGGACCAGGTAGGAGTGCAGTACCGCGCCGGTCCACCACTGCAGAACCAGCACGTCCGGCCGGAAACTGCGCAGGAACGTCACGGCCCGGAGCAGGCTCGGCAGCGCCCACCAGTCGACGCCGTCGAAGACCCGTACGTCCTCGGCGTAGCGAAGTTCCGCAAGCGACTGACCGACCCGTGCCCGGCCCGGGTAGAGGCGGGCCGGGAGCAGCCGGCGCATCAGCATCGCGCCGACCTCGTACCGTTCCGCGAGCGCGTTGCTCAGCCGGCAGGTGTAGTAGCTGATGCCGGACAGGAAGTGCCATCCGGAGCCGACCACCAGGATCCGCGGACCGGTGGCCAGCAGTTCGGCGTAGGCCCTGGCCTCGGCATGACCCTCAGCGGGCGGCGGCGGCGATGCAGGCACGGTAGACCTCCTCGATCTGGGGAACGACGCGGGCCGCGGTGAAGTCGAGGCCACGCTGGTACCCGCCGGCGCGCAGCCGCGCCGCCAGGTCATCGTCGGTGAGTACGCGCCGGAGCGCGGCGTGCAGAGCTTCCGCGTCGCCGGGCGGCACCAGCAGGCCGTTCACCCCGTCGTCGCGGACCACGTCGAGCAGCCCGCCCGAGGCGGAGGCGATCAGCGGTACCCCGGCCAGCATCGCCTCGACCGCCACCTGACCCATGCCCTCCAGCAGGGACGGGACCACCCCGGCGGCGGCATACCGCCAGGCCGACATCACCTGCGGGTGGGGCACGTCGGTACGTACCCGCACGCCGTCCGGGATCGGTGGTGTGTCCTCCCGGCAGGTGCCGAGACAGAGCAACTCGGGCGGCGCGTCCGGGCCGGGCCAGTCGGCGCAGAGCTTCTGGTAGGCGTCGAACAGCACGTCGACGCCCTTGTGCGGACCGAGCTGCCCGACGAACAGCAGGTAGGGCCGCTCCGGCAGCCAGTCCGGCCGCGGTGTCGTACGGGCCAGCTCGTCCAGTCCGTCCGGAACCAGGCTGGAGATCACCTGGATCGGCAGGTCCGTGGGGATACGAGCCAGGTTCAGTGCCGACGCCACCGAGTTCGAGATCGCGGTGAGACAGTCGATGTCGCCGTGCCGGTGTGCCCGCAGTCCCACCGTGAGCAGGGCGGACTTCGGTGTGCCGTACTGGCCGGCCGCGCACGGGACGCAGCGCCCGAGGCTCGGCCCGTCACAGCGGCGGCCCTGACGGGCGAACGTCTTGCGCACACACGTCAGCCCGAAGTCGTGCGCGGTGTGCACGTGCGGCCGGCCCAGCGAGGTCCGGTGCAGCGGCAGGTAGCTGTACATCAGCCAGTCGTGACTGTGCACCAGGTCGTAGTCGCCGGCCCGGAGCACCCGCGCGATCGCGGCCATGGTCAGCGGGTCGGCCACGGTCGGGTGGAACGGCTTGCGCGGATCCCGGTTCAGTCCCGGGGCGCACGTGTTCGCCACGCTGCGGACGCGGATCACCCGTACCCCGTTGATGATCTCGTCGTGGGGCGCCTCCGGCGTCGCCAGCGTGAGGACGGTGATCTCGTGGCCGCGCCGCACCATCTCCTCACCGCTTGTCGCGATGCTGCGCTCCAGTCCGCCGATCACCGGCGCGTAAAGGTTCGACAGATGCAGGATCTTCATCGTTTCCTCCCGGTGGGTGCCTCGCCGCCGGCTTTCCGCCGCTTCCCGGCCTCCTGGGGTACGTCCACCGCGCGCCGCTCACCCGTCAGGTCCCGGCCGTCACACTCCGCCGTCTCAGCCCCACCCAGACAGCGGCCCTGCACAGCCCCCAAACCCCGGCTGTCACGAACCGCTGTCTCGGGCTCGCTGAGACAGCAGTCCGGCACAGCCGCCGACACTCGGCTGTCACGCACCGCTCTCTCGGGCTCGGTGAGACAGCGGTGCGTGACAGCTGCGGGTTTGCGGCGGGCCAGAACCACGACGGCGACCAGCAGGGCGGCGGCGGACTGACCAGCCAGCCAGCCGATGCCGGCCCCGGTCACCCCGGCGGTGGGCAGCAGCAGCCAGGCCAGGACCATGCAGGTGACCGCGCGGACCAGGTTGAGCCGGCGGCAGAGGCGGAACTTGCCCTGTGAACGCCAGTGCGCGACCGCCAGGTTCGCCACCGCGTCGGGCAGCGCGGCCAGCACCAGGATCCGCAGCAGCGGGGCACCCTCGATCGCGTACCCGGCACTGAACAGACCGAGGATCCTCTCCCCGGCGAGCAACAGGACAGCGGCCGGCACACCGACGACGGCCAGCACCACGACCGCGGCCCGGGTCACGCTGACCGTGGCGGCGTTGGTGCGTTCCGCGTACAGCGCCGAGGCCACCGCCGGGGACACCATGAACAGCATCGACGCGGTCATCCAGGCCAGATAGAAGTGGGCGTTCGCGTCCGGCCCCAGACGGGCGGTGACCAGCACCGGCAGCAGTGCGGCCGGCCCGGCCTGGGTCAGATTGATCAGGTGGTGGCCGGTGATGGCGGCTCGCACGTGCGGGAGTTCGGCCCGGAGGCCGCGCGCTGTCACCCGCCACGAGAAGCCCGGTCCGGACTCGGTGGCCCGCAGTCCGGGCTCGGTAGCCCGCGATCCGGGCTCAGTGGCCTGCGATCCGGGTCGGGTGGCCTGCGGTCCCGGGTCGCTCGGTGACATCGCCGGCCGCAGGCGGCGCGGGCCGATCGCCATGGTGGCGAAGCTGATCAACAGGGTGGGCAGGACGAAGGAGACGAGGACCGCGCCGGCGCCGCCCATCCCGGCGGCCAGCACCGCGAACAGGGTGATGATCTTGCTGGCGGCCACCGCCAGGTTGCGGATCAGCATGCCGTGGCCGGCCCGGTGGGCGACGTAGAGGTTGTCCAGCAGCGTGGTCAGGGTGACCGCGATCGCGGCGGCGACCAGTGCGGCCGTACCGCCCGGGCCGGTGAGGAATCCGAAGTTGCCGGAGAGGATCGGGACCACCAGAGCGGCGGCGGTGGCGGCGGCAGCGGTGGCGGCCGAACTGAGGAGCAGACCGGCACCGACGATCCGGGACCAGGTCACGGTGTCGCTGCCGGGCAGGCGCTGGATGAACATGTGTCCGGCACCGAGGTTCGCGATCATGCTGACCGCGGTGGCCGCGGAGATGACGGCGGTCGCGGTCCCGATCCGCTCCGGCGGGACGGACCGGGCCGCCAGCATCCAGTAGACGTAGCCGAGCCCGCCGTTGCTCACGGTGGTCGCCATGATCAGCAGGCTGTTGCGGGCCAGCGAGTCCCCGGACAGCCGGCGAACCGCGTTGATCAGCACGCGGCCGGCTCCGCTGCCGCCGCACCACGCCGCACCGCCGAGCCCCGGCCACCGGCCGGTGCCGGCGCCGTGGTCTCAGTGGCGGCGCGGCGGCCGATACCGGAACCGCCGACACCAGCGATACCGGAGCCGGCGACACCAGAAACGCCAACACCGGAACCGCCGACACCAGCGATACCGGAACGTGCGACACCAGAAACGCCAACACCGGAACCGCCGACACCAGCGATACCGGAACGTGCGACACCGGAACCGCCGACACCGGGACCGGCGATACCGGGACCGGTAACGGAACCGGCGGCGCTGCGCGGGCGGATACCGGGACCGGTGATCGCAGCGCCCGCAGTGGTACGCCGGCCCGGGGCCGCGCCCAGTTGGCCGCGGGCGTAGAACCCGGTGCTGGTGTCGCCGACGCTGATGTCGACCGGGCGGAGGCAGCCGTCGGCCGGGAGCGCCGGCACGTAGACGGTGAGGGACCGCACCGAGTCGGCGGCCACCGTCATCGGGCGGCTCGCCACGACCTGTCCGCCGACCCGCAACCGCAGCAGGCGCGTGGTGGTGCCGATGCCGGCGCTGGTGACCCGGACGGGGACGACGATGCCTCCGGCCGGGACGGTCACCGGGCGGTCGATGGCGGCGGCCCAGCCGTTGAGGGCGATGCTCAGGTAGCCGGGCTCGGCCGGGCGGGACGCGCCCAGATAGCCGCGAACCGTCACGCCTCCCACGCCCACCGCCAGGACCACCGGGATCGTCACTGCCGCGGTCGTCCGGGCGTACCGCCGCGGGGTTCGGGAAGTGACGCCGCCGTCCGCGAACCCGCCGCCGGAGGACGAGACCGGCAAGTCGCCGGAGAATGGCGGGCCGCCGACGGGCGAAGGATTGCCGGCAGCCAGAGGACCGCCAGCGGGCAGCGCACCGCCGGCAACCAAAGCACCGCCGGCAGGCGAACCACCGCCGGCAGGCAAGGGATCACCGGGAGACGCAGGGATGTCTGCGGACGAAGGGCGATCGGCCGGGGAAGGAGCGGGAGCGTGCCGGCGCTGGACCGGCAGGCCGACGCGGGCGTCGGCCCGGCGCATGGTGCGGCGGCGGGCCCGCAGGACGGCGGCCCCGCCGAGCACGGTGATCAGGATCGCGCACCCGGCGATCAGCGGCACCGGCCGCACCGGCTGCCCGGCCGCATGCAGCACGAGGGCGAGCAGCGGCCAGGTGACGAGCCCGGCGACGGCCGCGAGGCCACCGCGGACCGCGGGGATACCGGTCCCGGTGAAGCTGACGGGGATGGCCCGGGTCCAGAGGGCGCCGGTGGCGAAGGTCGCGGCGAGACACAGGGGTAGGGCGAGCCAGGGGCGGTCCTCGGCGAGGAGGAGGCCGGCGAGTCCGAGGTACGCGACGAGCAGCAGCCGGTAGGTCATCGGGCCCCCATGCGGATGCGCTGCCCGAGACTGTCGAAGTCGAAGCGGTAGATCGCGATGTGCGGTCCGTCGTAGACCTTGATCAGCCAGGGCAGGGTGTCGAACTTGGTCAGCTGGGCCCGGGTGAAGCCGGGCCGGCCGTCGTGCGGGATCGGCTCGTTCGTCTCGAAGTAAATCTTGATCTCCGGTACCTGTTCGGCCATCCGGCGGTCCACCACGAGATATTCGAAGCGCCAGGCGCGCAGCTGTTCGAGCAGTGCCGGTGGCATCGGACGGCCGGGGCGGGCCAGGTAGAGCTGGTAGGTCGGGAAGCTCTCCGATCCGGTGGTCGGCTCCTGCTCCCCGTAGGACCCGAAGATCAGTCCGGAGTAGCGGTCGGCGACCAGGCGGGCCCCGCGACCGTGGGTCTCGCGGAGCCAGTCCGAGGCGGCCAGCAGCTCCGGGGTGGCGGCCCGGGTGTCGGCGCCGAAGACCGGCGGACCGGGGAACCGGTAGGACGGGTTCATGCCGGCTGCCGTGTTACCGACCATGACAAGCGCGCATGCGGCGAGAAGTAGTACACCGGATCCGCTGATCCGGCGACGCGACCGCTCCAGCAGTGCGATGATCAACGGGGCGGTCGCCACGGCGATACCGAGGTAGCTGAACGCCCACGACCGGCGTGCGCCCTCGGCTCCGCTCGGGGTGAGGATCAGCAGGGTCGCCGGGAAGTACAGGGCGCCGAGCAGCAGCATCGCGCCCGAGCAGGCCCGGGTGACCGGGTCGGTGACGGCGCGGCGGCGCCACCACAGGACGGCCGCGCCGGTGATGGCGACCAGGGCGGCGCCGGGTGCGGCGAAGGCGGCGTACTGCTCCCACCACGGGGCGACCGACTGGCTGAACAGGGTACGGCCACCGGAGCCGCCGCCGGCCAGACCGCTGAACTGGCCGAGCGCCCGGCCCAGGTACGGCTCCAGGTAGCCGCCGGTGCGCGGCGAGACGGCGGCCATCCAGGTCGCGACCGAGGTGCCGGCCAGCGCGGTCAGCACCCATGCGGTACGGGCCGGCGCTCTGAGGACGGTGCAGGTCAGCGCGACGAGTCCGAGCGTCCCGGTGAGCCAGAGCGCGGTCAGGTGATGTGTCGCGGTGATCGCCACGGTGAGCAGGAGCATGAGTGCCGACCAGCCGGCCCGGGTGCGGGCACCGGTGGCCCGGACGGCGCACAGCGCGGCGGCCAGCGCCCACACCATCACACCGATGGCCAGCGACTCGTAGCCGAATTGGGTGTCGAAGTAGAGGAACGAGCTGTTCAGGCTGTAGATGACGGCGGCCGCGGCAGCGATCCGCGGGTCCGGCCAGAGCTGCCCGGCCAGTACGGCGACGCCGAGGGTAAGCAGTACGTGCGCGAGGATCAGCACGAACAGTGCGGCGTGCCAGACGGTGACGCCGGTGAGCGTCGCCAGCGAGGCGACGCACGCGTGCAGTCCGGGGTAGTCGCCGATCACCCGGATGATCGGATTCTGCTGGAAAAGCAGTCCGTCGAGGACGATGTCCCGGCTCTGTCCCCAGTGGGCGTACTCGTCGTGGTACAGCGGGCCGGTCGGGTTACGCAGCAGTTTCGGCAGGTAGGTGAAGCAGGCGTAGCCGATCAGGACGGCGAGGCGCAGCCGGGCGCTGGAGGAACGACGGATCGCCCAGTACGCCGCCGGCAGGCTGAACACCAGCATGCCGGCCCAGAACCAGGTGAACGCGCCGTCCTGTCCCCATTCGGCGCGCCGGTAGCCGACCGCCAGGGCGGCGGCTCCGGCGGCGCCGGTGACCGTGAGGGTGATGCCGGCGACGACCGGCCCGGTCCAGGCGCGCGGCGCCGGCGCCGGGTCCCGGCCGTCCTGCTGCTCGATCATGGGACTGGTCGTGGCAGCGCTCATCGGGCGACGGCGCCGGCACCGACGGTGCGGCGGGCGACCGCGGCGTAGACGTTGCGCGTCGCGCTGACCACGTCCGGCCAGGTCGGCAGCATGGCCGGGCGGGTCCGCCCGAGCGCGGCGGCGTCCTTGAGAGCGGCCGCGAGGGCGTTCTCGTCGTCCGGGTCGGCGAACCGCAGCCACGCGCTGTCCCCGGCCAGCCCGGCGACCTCGCGGTGTGCCGGGATCGGGGTGGCCACGGTGGGCAGTCCCGCGGCGAGCGCGTCCGCCACGGCCATGCCGAAGGCCTCGTGCTCGGAGGCGGAGACGGCCGCCGATGCGTGCGCGATGCACGTGTCGAACGCGGCGTCGTCGAGGCGGCCGTGGAAGACGACCCGCCCGGCCAGCCCGAGGTTGGCGGCGAGCTGGCGCAGGCGGTCCCCGGCCGGGCCGGTGCCAACCACGTCGAGACGGTGTTCGGGGCCGAGCCGGGTCATCGCCCGGATCACCCGGTCGACGCGCTTGTACTGCTCCAGGCGTCCGACGCAGAGGATGCGGCGGGTCCGGGGCGACGAGGCGCCGCGGGCCGGACGCGGGTCGGTGCCGTTCGGGATGACCACGGCCCGGGTACCGACCTCGGGGAAATCACGCAGTACGAGCTCACGTTCGGCCGAGGTGACGCACACGACGGCCGAGGCCCGGGTCATGATGGTCCGGCCGAGCGGCCGGTAGAGCGGGTGCAACGCGGCGCGGAAACGGGTGTGCCCGGTGCCGTGGTAGTGCGGCGTGAACACCAGCGGAGCGCGGTTGCCCAGTGCGGCGCAGAGCGCGGCGAGGGCGTGGTAGCTGTGTGCGTGCAGGACGTCGTACTCACCGGCGTGGGCGCGCAGCCAGCGCCAGAGCGGGACGGACAGGCGGTAGTTGCCGGCCGGGACGGTGAGCGGGAAACGGCGGACGAGCACGCCGTCCACGGTCTCCACGGACCGGACGGCGTGCTGGGTGATCACCTCGACCTCGTCCCCGGCCGCGGCGAGGCCGGCGCAGAGGCGCTTCACGTGGGTCTCCACCCCGCCGATGTCGGGGTGGTAGGCGTTCGAGACGATGCCGATCCTCATCGGGCCTGCCGTTCCGCAACCCGTCGGCCGCCGGCTTGCCGGGGTCGCCATTCGCGGGCGATGGTACGCAGCACGCGTACGCCGTCGGTGAGGGCGTTGAGGTTGCTGACGCCGTGGATCCGGTTGTGCTCGAAGCTGGCGACCTCGGTGATCTTCAGGTCGGCGCGGGCCGCGCGCAGGTTGAGCAGGGTCTCGATCTCGAACCCGTCTCCCCAGAGGCGCCCGTCCGCGTTGTCCGGGGCCGGCGAGGTGCTGTCCAGGTCGAAGACGTCCAGGCAGTGCGCCCAGAAGGCGTTGTAGCCGTAGCAGAGGTCGCTGTACCGGGTCCGGAACATGACGTTGACCAGCATGCTCAGGCATTTGTTGCCGGCCCGCCGCAGCCGGGTGATGTCGGCGCTGCCGCCGTTGGGCCGGAACCGGGACCCCTTGGCGAAGTCGGCGCCCTCGCGCAGTGCCTCGACGAAACGGGGGATCTCCATCGGGTCGGTCGAACCGTCGGCGTCGATCATGACGATGATGTCTCCGGTCGCCTCAGCGAAACCACAGGCCAGAGCGTTGCCCTTGCCTTTGCGGTTCTGCCTGACCACGCGGATGTCGGGGCGCAGCCGCCGGGCCACCGCCACGGTGTCGTCGGTGGAGCCACCGTCGACCAGGACGATCTCGTCCACTTGCGGGAGTCGTGCGAAGACGTGCGGCAGGTTCTGGGCCTCGTTCAGCGCCGGGACGATGACGCTGATCCGGGGTTCCGGTTCGGCGCCGTCGTCCGGGTCGTCCGGCAGGTCGGGGATCGCCGGGACAGCCGGGATGGCCGGGATGTCGATGACGGCGTCGGTCTCGCCGGGGAGCACACGGTCGACCGTGGGCATGTCGTTCTCCGATCGGGCATGAGTCGGCCCGGTCCGGGCCGGAACGTGGGAAGGTGCCGGGACACTGGCCCCGGCCGGGAGGTGGTGCTCACTCCTGCGGCGTGGCGACCGTCCACTCGTAGATGTCCTGGCGCGCGGTGAGGTGCCCGGTGGAGCCGGTGAAGCCGATCCAGCCACTGGTCGTGCCGATGCGGTCGCTGAGGCTGACCTCCTGGTCGAGCATCAGTTCCTCGGTCGCGCCGGGGGTGAGGGCGCGCACGTGGACCTGCAGCCGCCAGTTGTCGGCGTCGTACCTGACCCGGACCTGGAACGGCTTGCCGTACAGCGGGATGGACGACTCGGCGGCCGAGGAGTGCCGGTCGGGGTTGCCGGAGAACGAGACCGCGAGGTGGTTGCCGCTCGGGTCGGGCTGGTTCTGGTAGATGTCGAACTCGACGGCCACGCTGTTGCGGATCCCGCGGTAACCGAGGCCACCGCCCCAGCCGCCGAGCGCGCGGGGGCCCTGGCCCTGCGCCACGAAGGCGATGCCGTCGGCGCCGGTCTTCCCGCTGCGCAGGTGGGCGGTGAACCGGGTCTCGAACGACTCGGTCAGGTCGACCGGCTGGGTGCTCCACGCGGAGCCGGCCTGCCGGTAACCACCGTCGGTGAGGCGGATGACCCGCTCGTCGTCGCCGGCGCGCCACATCAGCGAGGCGGTGCCGTTGAGGGACAGCGGCGGGTTGTACGGGGGCTCGGTGTCGGCCGCAAATGCTCCTGGCGAGTTCACCGCGGCCACTACGGAGAGCAGGGCTGAGGCCCAGAGACCGCCCCTCGCGACTCTGGACGAGCGGAAACAGCGCACGACTAACTCCACTTCATACGGATTTGCCCGACTTAGACCTGGCCTAAGCTAGGGCAGTCCGCGAAGCCGTGTGAGCGAGTCCCGTTATTTACCCCCGACGGTTTCGTTTCCGAGGCGATCCCGGACCCACCCGTGGAATGCGGAGATGTGGTGCTCGCTCGGCACCAGCACTCCGCCGCCGGCGTACGACCGGGACGCCATCCCCGGCTGGCACGCCTCGCAGGCCTCGAAGTCCTGCCGGTTCACCCGGTCGAAGAGCTCCACCGACGGACCGAGATCCGCGCCGGAGTCGATGACGTCCGGGCGGAACAACCAGTCGCACTCGACGACGGTGTGATCAGCGGCCAGCGGGAACATCCGGTGCAGGATGACGTGGTCCGGGACCAGGTTGACGAAGACCTGTGGCTTCACGGTGATCGCGTAGTAGCGCCGGTCCTGATCGGTGCTGATCGTCTCGATGGTAGTCACACCGGGTCCCCCGTCGACGGTGAATCCCGAGATGTCCGACCCGAATTCGGCGCCGTGGCCCACGTAGTACTGGGCCGCGTACCCGCCGGCGAACTCCGGCAGCACGTGGACCAGTTCGGGATGGATGGTCGAACAGTGATAGCACTCCATGAAGTTCTCGACGATCAGCTTCCAGTTGGCCCGGACCTCGTACCGGATCCGGCGGCCGACGTGCAGGTCGGACACCCGGTACCGGTCGATCGCCGCCAGGTCGCCGAGTCGCTCCACGAAGGCCCCCATCACGTCCTCCTCGAAGGAGGGTGGATCATCGGCCAGGCACACCCAGACATAGCCGAGCCATTCGCGTACGGCGAGCGGCCGCAGACCGAACTCCACCCGGTCGACGTCCGGCATCTTGACCAGGTTCGGCGCCGCCACGAGACGACCGTCCAGGTCGTACGACCACGCGTGGTACATGCAGCGGAAGGTCCGCTTGACCGCACCCGCCTCGTCGCCGCACAGCCGGGCCCCCCGATGCCGGCACACGTTGAGGAACGCCCGCGCCGCACCGTCACGGGCCCGCGTGACCAGGACGCTCTCCCGCCCCACGGTCACCGTGCGGTACTGGCCGGGATTCGCCACGTCCGAGCCCCGGACGACGCAGAACCACATCCGCTCGAAGATCATTTCCTGCTCGGCAGCGAAGACCGCCGGGTCGGTGTAGTAGTGACCGGGAAGGGTGGGCAGCAGCGACGACATCTTCATCACTCCAACAGGCGCTCTACCGGCGTGAGGGGTGGAACAGGTCGATCGGGTGACGGGTGGAGCCGGTGGTCGCCAGGTCCGCGACGATCTCGCCGACCACCGGTACGAACTTGAAGCCGTGCCCGGAGAAGCCGCAGGCCACGGTGACCGCCTCGTGGGCCGGGTGCCGGCTGATCACGAAGTGCTCGTCCGGGGTGGTGCTGTACAGGCAGGGCTCACCGCGCAGCCACTGCCCCGGCAGGCCGGGCAGGATCCGGCCGGCGCCCGCCGCCATCTCGGCGATCTCGCCGGGGTGCACGCCGGTGTCCAGGGCCTCGGGAGTCGTCTCGGTGCCGCGCCGGAAGAACGCGATCTTGGCGCCGCCGTCCGGGCCGTCGATCGCCGGGAAGCCGTACATCTGGTGCCCCTCGGCCGGCTCCCAGATGTAGATCGGGTGCCGGTCGGCGAGGAACGGCTCCACCCCGCCGCGCGGGGCGAACCAGTGCTGCACCTGACGCTCGATCCGGAACGGCACGCCCAGGTCGGCCAGCAGCCCGGGCGCCCACGGTCCGGGAGTGATCACCAGCTGGCCGGCCGTGTACTCGCCCGTCGCGGTCCGCACCCGCACGCCGCCACCGGTGTCCGGCTTCCACGCCTGCATCGGCTCGTCGAAGTGCAGCTCGGCACCGTGCCGGGCGGCCAGGCCGAGTTGCGCCAGGACGGTGCGCTCGGGGCGTACGAAACCGGCCTTCGCCTCGAAGAGGGCGACCTCGTCGTCGCGCGGCGCCATGGTCGGGAACCGCCGCCGGAGCTCGGCCGCGTCGAGCAACTCGTGCTCCAGGCCGTGCAGGCGAGCACTCTCGAGCGCGCCGGAGACGGTACGGCACTCCGGCCGCCCGACCATCACGCCGCCGGTCAGAGTGATCACGTCCTGCCCGGAGTCGGCGGCCAGCCGGTCGAACAGCTCGTATGCCCGGAGCAGCAGCGGAACGTACTCCGGGCCCTCGAAGTAGGACTGCCGGGTGATCCGGGACCCGCCGTGGCTGGCTCCCCGGTCATGACCGGGCCCGAACCGCTCCAGCCCGAGGACCCGGTGCCCGCGGGCGGCCAGCTGGTGGACCGTGGCGCTGCCCATGCCACCGAGTCCGACGACGATCACATCGAATGCGGCCATGCCGGCTCCCTCGCGTCTGTCAGCGCCGGAGGCGCTCGTGCTTCGGATCGAACAGCGGTTCGGCCGCCACCGTGGCCAGGAGCAGCCGGTCGAAGTATCCGATCTCCACCTGCGTGCCGGGCTCGGACAGCGCGGACGGCAGCCAGGCGTACGCGATCGGGGCACCGACCGACCAGCCGTACGCCGCGCTGGTCACGTGCCCGACCGGGAACCCACCGGCGTACACCGGTTCCCGGCCGCGCGGCAGGTCAGGGGTGTCGGCGAGGATCAGGCAGGTGAGCCGGCGGTCCGGCTCGTGGTCGCCGGCCGGCAGCAGCCCGGCCTGGTACGGGTCGTCCTCAGCCGTCATGTCGCGGCCCCAGGCGCGGTAGCCCTTCTCCAGGCGCAGGCTGTCGAAGGCGATCCGCCCGGCCGCGATCAGCTGGTGCTCCCGCCCAGCCTCCCAGAGGGTGTCCCACAGGCGCAGCCCGTACTGCGCCTCGGTGTAGATCTCCCAGCCCAGCTCGCCGACGTAGGAGAGCCGCAGCATGGTGACCGGAACCGTGCCGATGTGCCCGCGCCGGCACTGGAAGTACTTGAACGCCTCGGCCGACACGTCGACGTCGGTGAGCGGGGCGACCAGTTCCCGGGCGGCCGGCCCCCACAGCCCGACGCCGCAGGTGCCGCCGGTGATGTCGCGAACCGACACGCCGGGCGGCGCGTGCCGGCGCAGCCAGTCGACGTCGAGCGGGCCGTTGCCGCCGATCTGCCAGCGGTTCTCGGCGAGCCGGGCGACGGTGATGTCGCTGCGCACCCCGCCGGCCGAGTCGAGCAGGAAGGTGTAGACCACCGCGCCGACCTTGCGGTCGATGTTGCCCGCGACCAGGCCGGCCAGGAACGAGACCGGGCCGGTCACCTCGATCCGGGTCAGCGGGGTCATGTCGTAGAGGGCGACCCGGCGGCGGGTGAGCCGGGCCTCGGTCTCGGCGATCGGTGAGTAGTGCCGGGCCGACCACTCGTCGCGAGGCCGGGGCGCGTCCGGGGGCGGGTTGGTGGCGTACCAGAGGGGTCGTTCCCAGCCGGCCGCCTCGCCGAAGACCGCGCCCAGCTCGACCTGGCGGGGGTGGAACGGGCTGACCCGGACATTGCGCACCGACGGCGGATCGGCCGGGTGGATGATGTCGTAGACCTCGACGAAGCTGCGGATCGCGCGTCTACGCACGTAGTCGGGGGCCAGCTGGGCCGCGTCGAACCGGTTGAGGTCGCACTCGTGCAGGTCGATCGCGGGCCGGCCGTCGATCATCCACTCGGCGACGGCCTTCGCGGCGCCGGCCGAATGGGTCACCCAGACGGCCTCCGCGGTCCAGAAGCCGCGCAGGCCGGCGGACTCGCCGAGCAGCGGGAAGCCGTCGGCGGTGAACGAGAAGACACCGTCGAACGCGTCCTCGACGGTGGCGCCGCGCAGCGCCGGGATCAGCTCCGACGCGGCCGACCAGGACGTCTTGAAGGCGGCCGGAGTGAACGGCAGCTTCGACGGGTGCGCGTCGCCGGGCAGGTCCGCCAGGTCGACGGGCATCGGCTCGTGCAGGTAGGAGCCGATGCCGAGACGGTCGCCGTGCGCCCGGAAGTAGAGGTCCCGGTCCTGGTGGCGCAGGATCGGCAATGTGTCCGCCGCGCCGGCCGGGGTGCTGCGGACGTACTGGTGGGCCATCGGCAGCAGCGGGATCGCGACTCCGGCCATCGCGCCGATCGCCGGGCCCCAGAAGCCCGCGCAGCTGACGACCATGTCCGCGCGGAAATCGGTCTCCCCGGCGCGGACCCCGGTGACCCGGCCGGCCGCCCGCAACACCGCCGAGACCGGCATGTCACCCAGGAAACGCGCCCCGCGTGACATCGCCCGAGCCGCCTGGACCTCAGCGGCACGCACCGCTGAGGCCAGCCCGTCGGACGGCACATGAAGCCCGCCCGTAATTAATGATTTGTTCAGTAATGGGAATAGCGCGAAGCAGGCGTCCGGATCCAGGACCGATGACGGCACTCCCCAGGACTGTCCGTACCCGAATCGCCGGTGCAGTTCGGCGAGACGAGCCGGGGTGGTCGCCACCTCGAGACTGCCCACCGCCGAGAAGCAGCCCAGCTCGGAGTACTTCTCGACGGTGTAGCGGGCGAGCCTGGCCATGGTTCGCGACGGATTGGTCTGGAAGACCAGTCCGGGCGCATGCGAGCTGGACCCGCCGGTCTCGAACAGTGGCCCCTGTTCCAGGACGGTGACGTCGGTCCAGCCGCGTCCGGTGAGTTCGTCGGCGAGCGCGCAGCCGACGATCCCGGCGCCGATGATCACGACCGCGGGTCCGGGCATCGTCAGCTCCCGGCCGGGATCCAGGGCTTCCAGGTGGCCTCGTGCTCGGCCACCCACTTCTCGGCGGCCTTCTCGGCGCTCAGGCCCTGGTTGGTGATGTAGTCGGACACCAGGTTCTGGTCGTCGTTGGTCCACTTGAAGTTCTTGACCAGCTCGTACGCGGCCCCGCCGGTGTCGGCGAACTTCTTGCTCACCACCTTGTCGAGCACGTAGTCCGGGTAGTCGCAGGCGACCTTCTTCGGGTCGGCGTCACAGCCGGCTTTGTACGCCGGAAGCTTGACCCGCGCGTACTTCTCCTTCGCGAACAGCCACTGCGGCTCGTAGAAGTAGAAGAGAAGCGGCTTCTTCTGCGCGTTCGCCTGCTGCGCGGCCTTGATGATCGCCGCCTCACTGCCCGAATAGACGACCTTGTAGTTCAGTTTGAGGTTGGCGACCAGTGCCTCGTCGTTGGTGACGAAGGACGGGTCACCGGCCAGGAACTGTCCCTTGCCGCCGGACTCGGAGGTCTTGAACAGGCCGGCGTACTTGTTCAGGTTGTTCCAGTCGGTGATGTCCGGGTACTGGTCGGCCATCCACTGCGGGACATACCAGCCGATCACACCGGTGTTGCCGGTCGGCCCGGCGTCGACGGCGACCTTCTTCTCCTCGATGTAGGTCTTCTTCAGGTCGTCGTGGCCCCAGTTCTCCACGATCGCGTCGACCTCACCGGTCTCGAAGCCCTGCCAGGAGATCTCCTCCTTGAGGTTCTTGGTCTCGACCGTGTACCCGAGCTTCTTCTCGAGCAGATACTCGATCACCGCGGCGTTCGCCTCGTACCCCACCCAGGGGTTGATCGCGAGGTTGACGGTGCCCTTGTTCGCGGCGGCGCTCGGCGGCGGTGTACCGCCCGCATCAGAGGTCGCTCCCTGGCAACCTGCCAGGAGCAGCCCGAACACCGCAATGACGGGAATCTTCTTCATACTTCAGCCTTCCGGGGGGTTAGACGGTCGAGCAGGATGCCGAGCAAAACGATGGCGAAGCCGGCCGCCAGGCCACGGCCGAAGTCCTCGCGTTGCGAGAAGCCGGCGACCACGTCGTAACCGAGCGCGCCGGCCCCGACCAGGCCACCGACCACGACCATGCCGAGGACCATGACGATCCCCTGATTGGCGGCGAGCAGCAGGCCCGGCCGGGCGAGCGGCAGTTGCACCTTCCACAGCAGCTGGCGCGGGGTGGAACCGGCCGAGACCGCGGCCTCCACGACGGCGGCCGGCACGTCGCGGACGCCTCGCTCGACGAGCCGGACCACCGGTGGGACCGCGAAGATGACGGCCGCAACGATCGCCGTGAACCGGCTCGCGCCGAAGAGGGCGACAGCCGGGAGCAGATAGACGAACGACGGCATGGTCTGCGCCGCGTCCAGCAGCGGGCGGACCGCCGTGGCCAGCCGGTCGTGGCGGGCGCACAGCACCCCCGCCCAGGCGCCGATCAGCAGCGTCAGGACCGTGGCGACCAGGACCGTGGCGAGGGTCTGCATGGCGTGCACCCACAGTCCGAGCCCGGCCACCCCGGCGGCCGCGGTCCCGGCGATCAGCGCGGCCCGCCAGCCCGCCGCGAGGAACCCCACCGCCAGCACGACCAGCGCGAACAGCCACCACGGGGTGGTCGTCAGAAGGGTCTCGAGGGGATTCAGCAGTACGGTGCTGACGGTGTTGCGCAGCCATTCCGTCGCGTCGTACCAGTGCAGCTCCACCCAGGCGGTGATCCGGTTGACCGGTTCCGCGGTACTCACCCGGGGAACCGCGTCGCCGATCGGCAGCAGGGCGACCACCGCGGCGGCGGCCAGCACCGGCACCGACACCCGCCAGCCGGCCGGGCGGCGGCGGGACGCGGCCGTGGTCACCCGGTCCAGCACCACCGCCATGATCACGATGGCCAGACCGGCGTCGAAGGCCGCGCCCACGTTGACCCGCTCCAGCGCCCGGATGATGTTCTCGCCGAGTCCCGGCGCGTCGATCAGGGCGGTCACCACCACCATGGAGAGCGCCATCATGATCGTCTGGTTGACCGCGAGGACCAGCACCGGCCGGGCCATCGGCAGCCGCACCTTCGCGAGCAGCTGCCACCGGGTCGAGCCCTGCGCGGTCGCCGCCTCGACCACCACCGGCGGCACCCCGGCGATGCCCAGCTCGGTGATCCGGATGGTCACCGGCACCGCGTAGATCAGGGTCGCGACCACCGCGGCCGGCGAACCGATCAGGAAGAGCAAGGTCATCGGCGCCAGGTAGGCGAACGCCGGAAGGATCTGCATCACGTCGAGCACCGGCCGGATCGCCGCGCCGAACCACCGGACCCGCGCGGCCAGCACCCCCAGCGGCACGCCGAGCAGCACCGACAGCAGCACCGCCGACAACGTCAGCGACAGCGTCTCCACACTCTCGGTCCACAGCCCGAGCACCGCGAAACTCAGGAAACCGGCCACCGCGAGAACCGCGTACCGCCAGCCGGCCAGCACGAACGCCACCGCCCCGGCCACCGCGACCAGCCCGGCGAACCCGAGCCCGGTCAGTGCCGCGCCCACCGAGCCGGTCAGCAGCCGCACCCCGAGCCGCAGGTAGTTCACCCCGAACAGGAACGCCGGATGGCTGTCCCGGTTCTCGTCCACCCAGTCCCGCACCCCGGTGAAGAACCGGAACGCCGCGGCATCCGTGTTCTCCGCGGCCGGCTCGCCGCGGAACACCAGATAGGCCACGGTCACCACGACGATCAAACCCGCCGCGAGGGTACGGGAGAACCACGGCCCCGTGACCCCGCGGCGCCCCGCGTCCGTCCCACCGGGACGGACCGGCACCCGGGTCACGACCGCGGTCACACCGGCACCTGACGCCGGTGCCCGAGCAACGCGGGCAGCAGCCGCTCCGCGTCGACCACGCCGATCGGCGCACCACCCTCGGTGACCAGAATCGGTCGTCCGGCCCGCAGCACCCGGGACACCGCGTCCCGGATCACCGTGTCGTGCGGCAGCGGCGCGTCCTCGTGCTCCTCGCCGTCCACCGCGGGCCGGACGATCCAGCGCAGCGTCAGCACATCGGCTCTCGGCACGTCCCGGACGAAGTCGGCCACGTAGTCGTCGGCCGGCGCCCCGACCAGCTCCTCCGGGGTACCGACCTGGACCAGTCGGCCGTCGCGGAGCACCGCGATCCGGTCGCCCAGGGTCAGCGCCTCGGCCAGGTCGTGGGTGATGAAGAGCATCGTCTTACCGACCTCGGCGTGCAGCCTGCGCACCTCGGCCTGCATGTCCCGGCGGATCAGCGGGTCGAGCGCGCTGAACGGCTCGTCGAAGAGCAGCACCTCGGGGTCGGTGGCCAGCGCCCGGGCCAGCCCCACCCGCTGCTGCATGCCGCCGGACAACTGCTCGGGCAGCTGCCGCTCATGCCCGGTGAGGCCGACCAGCTCCAGCATCTCGGCCGCCCGCCGGTGCCGTTCGGCCCGCCCGACACCCTGGATCTCCAGTCCGTAGCCGACGTTGTCCAGCACCCGGCGGTGCGGCAGCAGGCCGAAGTGCTGGAAGACCATGGCCACCCGGTGGCGGCGCAGGTCGCGCAGCCGTTTCGGGGACATGGCACCGACCGGCTCGCCGTCGATCCGGACCTCGCCGCTGGTCGGCTCGATCAGCCGGGTCAGGCAGCGGACCAGGGTCGACTTGCCGCTGCCGGACAGCCCCATCACGACGAAGACCTCGTTGCGGGGCACGGCGAAGCTGATGTCCCGCAACGCGACCAGGCAGCCGGTCCGCTCCCGCAGCTCGGCCGCGGACAGCTCGGCCAGCGGAGAGCCGGGAACCCTCCCGGCCCGCGGCCCGAACACCTTCCACAGCCGATCGACCGCGATCGTCGGAGCCTGGTCGCCGCTCACCCGGCCGGCTCCCGCGGGATCAGGCCGGTCGCCCGGGGTTGGGTCGCCGCTCACCCGGTGGGCCCCCGTCCGATCAGATCGGCCGCCCGTTCGCCGATCATCAGCACCGCGACCATCGGGTTCACCGACGTCATCGTGGGCAGGACCGAGGCGTCGGCGATCCGCACGTTCGGGAAGCCGATCAGCCGCAGCTCCGGGTCGACCACCGACTCCGGGCTGCCGGCCGCGCCCATCCGGCAGGTCCCGGCCGGATGGTAGACGGTGTGGTGGGCGGCGCGGCCGTACGCCGACAGCTCCTCGTCGGTGCGCAGCGCCGGGCCGGGGGCGATCTCCCGTTTGATCCACGAGGCGAACGGCTCGGTGGCGGCCACCTCGCGGGCCAGCCGCAAGCCGTCCACGATGGTGCGCTCGTCGTACCCCTCCGGGTCGGTGAAGTAGCCGAAGTCGAGCAACGGTTTGACCGACGGGTCGGCGGAGGCCAGCTTGAGGCGGCCGGTGCTGCGCGGCCGGGGCACGTTCGGCGTCATGCCGAAGCCGTGTTCCGGCACGTCGTAGCCGAGGCGCTCGGTGTTGAACGTGAACGGGATCTGGTAGAGGTGGAACATCAGATCCGGCCGGGTGGCGGCCGGATCCCGCCGCACGAAGAGTCCCGCGTCGGAATCCATCGCCGACATCGGCGGGATCGGCCGGCTCGCCTCCCACAGGATCAGCGACTCCGGGTGATCGAGCAGGTGCTCGCCCACCGGCAGGTCGGCGCGCACCCCGATGCCGAGCTCCGCCAGGTGGGCGGCCGGTCCGATGCCGGAGAGCAGCAGCAGCCGGGGGGTGTCGATCGCGCCCGCGGCCAGCACGTACTCGCGGGCGGCCCGGATCAGCTTGACACCTTCGGCGTCGCGCACGGTCACCCCACGATCAGGATCGAGATGGTACGCCCAAGTCTCGGTCCTGATGGTCAGATTCGGACGGTCCAGGTGCGGATGCAGGTACGCGACCGAGGCGGACGAACGGATGCCGGTCTCCGGGTGGTAGCCCACCGGGAAGAACCCGGTCCCGTCAGCGAACGGGCCGGCGTTGAAGTCCTCGTGCACCGGCACCCCGAGCGCGGTGTGGCAGGCGGCCACGAAGTCCGCGGTCAGTGGATTGCGATCGGCCTCCCCCACCGGACTGATATTGATCGCGAGCCGTTTCCAGTAGGGCAGCATCTCGTCGTACGACCAGCCGGTCGCCCCGGCGGCCACCCAGTCGGCGAAGTCCTCCGGTGGCGGCAGGAAACTGATCATGGTGTTGTGCGAGGAACAACCGCCGAGCACCCGCGCACGGGAATGGCGGATGTGCGAATTACCGCGCGGCTGTTCCACGATCGGGTAGTCGTAGTCGTACTCGGTCTCGAGCAGGTTGAGCCAGTTGCGCAGCTTCAGGACGCGCTCGTCACCGACGTCCGAAGGTCCGCCCTCGATGACACAGACCCGCAGGTCAGGGTCAGCCGAGAGCCGTGCTGCCACCACCGATCCGGCGGTGCCACCACCGATGATCACCACGTCGTACTCAAAAGTCTCCAGCTTCGCGCCCCTTCCGTGAGGCCGCGGTCACACTGCGCGGACAATGATCTTCATCGCTGCGGCCACGGTCAATGCCTTCGGACTTCTTTTACTTCAGTGCAACAAGCCCGGCATACTGCCCTGGTGAATCTTTTTCCCCGTGGCGAGGGTCATCGGGCCTGGTACAGGCCACGGCGCCCGGCTCGGAGCCAGGCAGAAAAAGATTCCCCGATTCACCGCTTCCTGGATCATCCGGGACCGCTGGCCTTCGCCCACCGCGGCGGCGCGGCAGACGGCGACGAGAACACGGCCGAGGCGTTCCGGCGGGCGATCGACATGGGCTATCGGTACGTCGAGACCGACGTGCACGCCACCAGCGACGGAGTGCCGGTCGTCATCCACGACGCCCACCTCGACCGGCTGGCCGGGCAGTCCGCCCGGGTCGCCGACCTGAACTGGGCGGACCTGTCGACGGTACGGGTCGGCGGTGCCGCCGCGGTCCCCCGCCTCGACGACGTCCTCGACGCCTGGCCGAAGATCCGCTTCAACATCGACGTCAAGTCCGACCAGGCCGCCGAGCCCGCCGTCGGATCGGTGCGCGCGGCCGGCGCCGAGGACCGGGTACTGCTCGCCTCGTTCAGCGACCGGCGGCTGGCCCGGATCCGTGCGCTGGCCGGCCCGCGGGTAGCCACCTCCCTCGGGATGCGCGCCGTCGCCCGGCTGTGGGTCGCCGGCACCGCCGGCATCCGGCTCCCGCTGCCGGAGTCGGTGGCGGCCGCCCAGATCCCGGTCCGGCACGGGCGCCTCACCGTGCTCACGCCGCGATTCATCGCCTATCTGCACCGGCTCGGATTAGCGGTCCACGTGTGGACGGTCGACGATCCCGATGAAATGAATCGCCTTCTCGACATGGGCGTCGACGGCATCATGACCGACCGCATTGAAGTACTCCGCGACGTCTATACGGCCCGCGGTTTGTGGTCGCTCTGAGCATCTGGCCGCCCACCGGACCGTAAGCTACTCTCCCTGCTCAGCGACGCGCGTCCAAGATCGCATGAACCCCGGACATCAGCCGTTCGGAGGATGCTTGGGGTTCGAGGTCTCTTCCATATTTTTTCTTTAGGCGCGCCGCAGTAAATCTTCAAACAAAGTTCCGGAATTGCTTTCTGTGAGACCCGCACCTAACGTCTGGACGTCGGCGCCGGATGCGGCGCCGAAGCGACCGGAATTTTGGGAAAAGAAGGTCTCGTCATGCGAAGCTCGGGTCAACGACGTACCCGGCTGCTAGCCGCCGGCGCCGTGCTCACCGCCCTAGGCGGAGTGATCGGGTTCACCCAGTTCGCCTCAGCGGCGGACACCGACAACAGCACCAAGGCCGGCGAGAGCGGGGCCGGCAAGGTGGTCGGCAACAACCTGACCATCCTCACGGACACCTGCGTGGACAGCGATCTCCCCGCACACGACGGCTTCCAGCGTGGCGAGCGATGCGTGTCCACCGAGTTCGGTGAGGTCGGGGCGGCGGCCAACAACCCCACCCTGCTGATCACGCAGGCGCCACGCGACGTCACCGTGGCCACGCCGTTCACGCTGCGGATCAGCACCCGCAACCTGATCCGGGACCGCTTCCTCGCGGCCGGGCAGGGCGGCTACTACGTGGAGAGCAGCGTTCTGCAGAACGGCCTGGTCCGCGGCCACTTCCACACCGCCTGCCGGATGCTGACCAGCACCGACGAGGCGCCCGAGTCCGCACCGGTGCCGGCGTTCTTCGTCGCCACCGAGGACAGCCGCGGTGGCGCCGACCCGGACACCGTCACCATCCAGGTGCCCGGCCTGCCCCAGGAGGGCACCGCCCAGTGCTCGTCGTGGGCGGGTGACGGCTCGCACCGCATCCCGATGATGGAGCGCGCCAACCAGACACCGGCCCTCGACTCGGTCCGCATCACCGTGCGCGCGGCCGACAACAACGGCGGTGGCGGGAACAACGGCGGTGGTCAGAACGGGGGCGGCAACACCGGTGGCGGCCAGACCGGCGGCGGCAACACCGGCGGCGGCCAGACCGGCGGCGGCCAGACCGGCGGCGGTCAGACCGGCGGCGGTCAGACCGGCGGCGGCAACGGTGGTGAGGTCGAGCCCACGGCGCCGACGCCCACAGCGACCGCTACCGGCAAGCCCGCCTCGACGAAGCCGGCGAC
Source organism: Actinoplanes sp. NPDC023801 (assembly GCF_040639655.1). NCBI lineage: Bacteria > Bacillati > Actinomycetota > Actinomycetes > Micromonosporales > Micromonosporaceae > Actinoplanes > Actinoplanes sp. NPDC023801. Next base: position 138,100 of record NZ_JBFAAI010000019.1, read on the forward strand.
TGCCAAGCCGAACAACACCACGGTGACCGCGACCCCGCGTACCAACGTGACCACGACGGACCGCGAGGACGAGGAGGAGGCGACCACCTCCGGCCAGACCTCGACCGCGAAGCCGACGGCCACAGCGCGGCCGACCAAAACGTCCGATTCCTCAGACTCTGAAGAATCGGCCACCGAGTCGGAGACCAAGGCGCCGACCACCAAGACGACGAAGAAACCGGCCGCGAACACCGAGTTCGACCAGGCCGACCCCGAAGCCACCGACACCGACGGCCCCGCGCTCGCCAACGACCCCGGCAACGGCGCACCCGACAACCCGGAGAGCACCGGCGACACCCTCGCCGAACCGCCCGCCACCCAGGAAGTCTCGACCAACCTGATCAGCAGCAACCTCGCCTGGATCGGCGGCGGTGCGGTGACGGTCCTGATCGGCCTCCTGATCGCGGCGTTCCTCCGGACACGGCCTCGGAACAACTGGCGCTGACGCGCTCCGCTTGAGCGGGCAGGACCTGACGGTCCTGCCCGCTTTCGCGTTCCCGCCGCCCCTTCGCCTCCCGGCCGCACTTTCGCCTCCCGGCCGGCCTTTCACCTCCCCGCCGGCCTTTCACGTCTCCAAGCGGCCTTTCTCCTCCCCGCCGGCGACCGGCCCGCATTGCCGTTCGTGCCGCTCCGCCCTTTCGCCTTGCCGCCTTCGCCATGCCTGCCTTTTCACCGGGGGCCGTCCGCCTTTCCCTGCCCCACCGCCCGCCCTTCGTGTCCCTCGCGTGTTCCGCCGCGCTTCCCCCATGGCGGCCTCCGCCGGCGCGCATTCCCTGAAGCCCGGCCAGATCCCGCGACTCTCCGGCTAACGTCACACCGCTCGTTTCGCCATCCCGGTCGCCCGCGGCGGCAACTCTCAGCGCACACGGGCGGACGGGTGGGATCCGCGGGCGGCGGCACGCGTAGCCGTACCGCATGGGGAAGCGGTGGGCCGGATCGCGGGAGTGCATCGCGGCGGGCGACGGCTGAGGAGCGGAGCGAAATCCAAGGCGTCGTGGGACCGGAGCAATGGCGAAGGGGCATGGGCGTCTTTACCGGCCCCCGGGGGCCGAATACGCTGCGTATCCGCTGCTCGGGGGCCAGAGTCGGCCGTAGGTTGGGGAATTTGCGCGAAAGCAGAGGCGGGACGGTAGATCGCCAGAAATAAGGGTAGCCTTACTTAGCGAGATCGTCCCACCGGCAGTGAGGTGCACTCCATGGCGAACAGACCCGCGCGACCGGCCCACGAGGGTGTGGTCACCCGCGTGGAGCAGCTGACCCCGCACATGGTGCGCGTCGTGGTCGGCGGTGAGGCTCTCACCCGTATCGAGGCGGGGCAGTTCACCGACCATTACATCAAGGTGCTGTTCCCGCCGCCGGGAGTCGTCTATCCGGAGCCGTTCGATCAGGCCGCGATCCGCGAGAGTCTGCCGCGCGATCAGTGGCCCTGCACCCGCACCTATACGGTCCGTAAGTGGCTGCCCGAGGCCGGCGAGATGTGGGTCGACTTCGTGGTGCACGGTGACGAAGGCGTCGCCGGTCCGTGGGCGGCGCGGGCCCGGCCCGGTGACCCGTTCCGGTTCATGGGTCCCGGTGGCGCCTACGCGCCGAGCGCCGACGCGGGCTGGCATCTGCTGGCCGGGGACGAGAGTGCGCTGCCGGCCATTGCCGCCGCGCTCGAGCGGATGCCCGAGGGCGCTACCGTCCGGGCGTTCGTCGAGGTCTCCGGGCCCGACGAGGAGCAGAAGATCGAGACCGACGCGGAGATCACCTGGCTGCACCGCGGTGACCGGCCGGTCGGCGAACTGCTTGTCGCTGCCGTCCGTGGGCTGGAGTTCCCGGAGGGGCCGGTTCAGGCGTTCGTTCACGGCGAGGCCAACCTGGTCAAGTCGTTGCGCGCGTTTCTCCGTGTCGAGCTGGGGCTCCCGATGAGTCAGCTTTCCATCTCTGGTTACTGGCGGCGGGGCATGAACGAGGACGGCTGGCAGTCGAGCAAGCGCGAGTGGAACGAGCAGACCGAGCGTGAGCAGGAGTCCGCCACCGCGGCCGGAACGACGGTGTAAGGGGTGTAACGCCGATCACCCAATACCATGGGTGCTGTGGTGATCGACGAGAAGACGCGCGCCGGCGGGCTGCTGGCGCTGACCGGCCTCCTGCTGGCCGCGGTCAACCTCCGGCTCGCGGTCACCAGCATCGGCCCGGTTCTCACCGAGATCCGGGCCGGTCTCGGCATGAGCGCCACCGTCGCCGGTCTGCTCACCTCGGTGCCGGTGCTGTGTTTCGCCTCGATCGGCCTGGCCGCGCCCCGGCTCGCCCAGCGTCTCGGCACCGCTCGCGTCATCCTGATCGGCCTGGCGCTGCTGACCGCGGGCCTGGCGATCCGGCCCTACACCGGCGGCTCGGCGCCGTTCCTGCTGTTCAGCGCGGTCGCCCTGGCCGGTATCGCGCTTGTCAACGTGCTGCTGCCGTCGATCGTCAAGGACCGCTTCCCGGACCGGGTCGGCACCGTGACCGGCCTCTACTCGGTGGCGCTCAACATCGGCGCCACTACGGCCGCCGCCGCGACCGTTCCGATCACCGAGACCTTCGACGGCGACTGGCGGCTCGGCCTGGCCTGCTGGTCCCTGGCGGCGGTTCTCGCCCTTCCGCCGTGGTTGCTGCTGGCCCGATCGCGCGGCGTCACCGGTGGTCCGGCGGCCTCGGACCCCGATCCGGTACGGGTGAGCCGCCACCCGGTGGCGTGGGCCCTGGCCGTGTACTTCGGCATGCAGTCCACCTCCGCCTACGTGATCATCGGCTGGCTCCCGGAGATCTACCGCGACGCCGGCCTCTCCCCGTCGCTCGCCGGTGTTCTCTTCGCGGTCACGTCCCTGCTCGGTGTGCCGCTGTCGTTCCTGCTCTCCGCCTACGCCGGCAGGCTCCGTTCGCAGAGCGGCATCGCCCTGGTCCTGGGACTGTTCGGGATAGCCGGGTGGGCCGGCCTGTGGGCTTCCCCCGCCGCCGCGCCGTGGTTGTGGGCGATCCTGCTGGGTGTCGTCAACGCCGCGTTCCCGCTGGCCCTCACCATGATCGCTCTCCGCGGCCGCAACGCGGGCACGGTCGTCCGGTTGTCCGCGTTCGCCCAGAGCGTCGGCTACCTGTTCGCCATTCCCGGTCCCATCCTGGTCGGCGCCCTCCACGACGCCTCGGGCGGCTGGCGGCTCCCGCTGGCCCTGATGGCCGCTCTGATGGTCCCGCAGATCGCCGCCGGCATGGCCGCGGGCCGGAACCGCCAGATCTGACGGTCACTCCCGGCCGACGGCAGTTCCCGGCTGTGCGCAGCCGCTGCCTCCGGGGCCCGGAGACAGCGGTGCCGCACAGCCCGTCCGGGGGCCGGCATTCCCGGGGCGGCGGGACTTTCGGCACGCGACCGGGGACGGGGTGCCGTGTGCCAATGGAGGTATGACCACCACGACCGTTCCGGAACAGCAACGCAGGGTCGAGCCGGATCGCCGTTATCCGACACCCACCGGGGAGCCCTGCCCATACTCGCTGCGTACGGACGGGACGGTCGACGGCGACGGTGCCTGCCGCGGCTGCGGAACGTGCATTCTGGGGTCGGACTGGACGCGGTGACGTTGCTACGGTGGGACCGTGGTCGATGCGCTCAGTGATGTCAGCGAAACACAGCGTATGGATTCAGCCCGCCAACCGATCGCCTGGTGGCCGGTCGGCCTGATCGCTGCCGGCACCACGCTACTGCTTCTGATCACCGCGAACGGGTACGGCTACCACCGCGACGAGTTGTACTTCCGCCTGCTGAGCCAGCACCTGCAATGGGGGTACGCCGACCAGCCACCGTTCACGCCGCTGCTCGTCCGGCTCGGCATCGAGACGTTCGGCGACACCCTGTGGGCGATCCGGGTTCCGGCCGCCGTCCTGCTCGGACTCACCGCGATCCTGGCCGCGGCCCTGGCCCGCGAGGCCGGCGGCGGCTCGATCGCCCAGTCGCTGGCCGCCGCCGGGGTGCTCGGCGCCTTCCCGCTGTCCTCGGCACACGTCACATCGACCACGGCGACCGACCTGCCGATCTGGCTGGGTGTGCTCTTCTTCGCCACCCGGGCGCTGCTGTGGCGGCGGCCGCGGGCGTGGCTCGGCGCGGGTGTCGTGGCCGGGCTCGGGTTCTACAACAAACATCTGGTGCTGATCCTGCTGCTGTGTCTCGCGGTGGCACTGCTCCTGGCCGGGCCACGGGCCGAGCTGCGTTCACGGCACCTGTGGATCGGCGCCGGACTGGCCGTGGTGATCGGCGCACCGAACCTGATCTACCAGGTGGTGAACGGGTTCCCGCAGGCCGAGATGGCGGCGGCGATCGCGGCGGACAAGGGTGCCGAGTCCCGGACCATGATGCTGCCACTGCAGTTCGCCCTGCTGGCGCTGCCTCCGGTGTGGATCGCGGGGCTCGTGGCGCTGGTACGCGACCCGCGGCTGCGGCGGATCCGGGCGCTCGCCGTGGCGTACCCGATGATGCTGGTTCTGGTCCTGGTGACCGCCGGGCAGCCGTACTACACCGTCGGTCTGCTCCTCGGCCTGTACGCGATCGGCACCGTGCCGGTGGAACGCTGGGTCGTCGGCCGCGGTGCGCGGCTGGCGCTGCTCGGCGGCGCGGTGGTGATCACCTCGGTCGCCGCGGTGGCGTCCGCGCTGCCGGTGATCCCGGAGGAGGAACTGGCCGGGTCGCTGCCGGCCGAGCTGAACCAGACGATTCCCGAGCAGGTCGGCTGGCGCGGGTACGTCTGGCAGGTCGGCATGGTGTACGCCGATCTGCCGCTCGCCGACCAGGGCCGGTCCGTGCTGTTCACCGGCAACTACGGCGAGGCCGGCGCACTCGACCGGTACGGGCCGTCGCTGCGCCTGCCGGCGGTCTACAGCGGACACAACGAACTGCACCGGTACGGTCCGCCGCCGGACGCCATGACCGTCGCCGTGGCGGTGCTGGACGCCCCGCCGGAACGGGCCGACGAGCTGCTCGGCAGCTGCACACCGAAGGCGGTGCTGCGCAACGCGGCCGGCGTCGAGAACGAGGAGAACGGCGTACGCGTCTACGTGTGCCGGTTGTCCGAGCCGTGGTCCACGATCTGGCCGCGGTTGCGGCACTACTCCTGAATCGCCACCGCGGTCAGCACCAGCCCGTCCGTGACCAGGTACCGGCCGTGCAGGGCCTCCCACGGCGCGTCCACCCGCAACCGGGCCCGGAACGTCCGTTCCACCGGGTCGATCGTCAGTGCCGCCTCCTCGAAACCGAGCCAGCGGCCGGTCACCGGGAACCACGCCTTGTAGACGGACTCCTTGGCGGAGAACAGCAGCCGGTCCCAGTGCACGGACGGGTCGCGCCCGGCCAGTTCGGCGAGATGTTCGACGTCGCCGGGGGCGGTGACCGCCGGGATCACCCGCGGCGGCAGCGGGGCGTGCGTCTCGGCGTCGATGCCGATGCTCGCGACGTCCGTGGTGCGTACCACGGCGGCCGCCCGGTAACCGGCACAGTGGGTGATGCTGCCGGCCACCCCGCGCGGCCAGAGCGGTTGGCGGCGCGGGCCGGTCCGGATCGGCACCGGCGCGAATCCGAGCCCGGCCAGGGCCTCGCGGGCGCAGCGGCGAGCGGTGACGAACTCCCGGCGGCGGCTGGCGACGGCGGTGGCCATCAGGTCCTCCTCGCCGGGGAAACACGACTCGTCCGGGTCGTCGGTGAAGGCCTCGGCGGTGACGGTCGGCGGCGGCAGCAGCGATCCCAGCACCGCAGAAGTCTCCCACCCGCCCCCGCGCGCTCCGGCACGGGTTCCCCGGCTGTCGATCACCGCTGGCGCACGCGTACCGGAAGCGGAGATCCACTCCCGCACCGGGCCGGCGAACCGACCCGGGGGATGCGCCGCACTTGCGCGGATCCGGCGTTGAAGGAAGGGGGGTCATCCGAAACGTCGGAGAGGCACAATGGCGGCATGGATCTTCGACAGGGCATCGGACTGCGCAAACTGGGCAAGACCGCCGATGAGTTCCAGCAGGACCTGTTGAGCAACCTCTTCTACCGGCGCGGTACGACCGTGGAATCGGCGAGTGCGCGCGACGCGTACGAGACGCTGTCCCTCACTGTCCGCGACCGTCTCGCCGAGCGGCGGGCGCGGACCGCCGCCGCGCACTACGCCAGCAACCCGCGCTGGGTCTACTACCTCTCCGCGGAGTATCTGCTCGGCGCCCAGCTCGAACAGAATCTGCTCTACTCCGGCACCGGCGACCTCGCCGCCGAGGCGGTCAAGGCCCTCGGCTTCAGCCTCGAGGACCTCGAGGACCTCGACGTCGAGCCTGGTCTGGGCAACGGCGGCCTGGGCCGGCTGGCCGCCTGCCTCGTCGATTCGCTGGCGACCCGCGACATCCCGGCGGTAGGTTACGGCATCCGCTACGACCTGGGCATCTTCCGTCAGGTCATCACCGAGAACGGGCAGACCGAACTGCCCGACGACTGGGCCTTCCATGGCAACCCGTGGGAGTTCCCGGCGCCCGACGACCGGCAGACCGTCGGCTTCTACGGCCACACCGAGCCGATCCCCGGCTCGCAGACCCGCAAGATTTGGGTACCCGGCGAGATCGTCCTCGGCGAGCCGAGCCACATGCTGGTCCCCGGCTACGGCACCGAGACGGTCAACATCGTGCGACTGTGGAGCGCCAAGGCCAGCGAGGCGTCCTTCGACCTGAGCCGCTTCTCCGCCGGGCAGTACGCCGAAGCCGTCCAGGAGGCGGTCCGCGCCGAGAACATCAGCAAGGTGCTCTACCCCGACGACAGCACCGAACTCGGCCGGGAACTGCGACTCAAGCAGCAGTACTTCCTGGTCTCCTGCTCACTGCGGGACATCGTGCGGCGCTTCCGGCTGCGTAACGAGGGCTGGGACACGTTCGCCGAGAAGACGGTCATCCAGCTCAACGACACGCACCCGACGATCGCGATCCCCGAGCTGATGCGGCTGCTCGTCGACGAGTACGAGGTGGACTGGGACCGGGCCTGGGAGATCACCCGCAAGACGTTCGCCTACACCTGCCACACCCTGCTGCCGGAGGCGCTGGAGACCTGGCCGGTAAAGATGTTCGAGCGGCTCCTGCCCCGCCACCTGGAGATCATCTACCTGATCAACATGCTGTTCCTGCGTGAGGTCGAGGAACGCTTCCCGGGCGACCACGACCGGCTCCGCCGGATGTCGATCATCGGCGAGGAGGGCGAGCGCCGGGTCCGGATGGCACACCTCGCGGTGGTCGGCACCGAGGCCGTCAACGGCGTCGCCGAGCTGCACTCCAAGCTGCTGCGCGAGACCGTGCTCGACGACTTCGCCGAACTGTGGCCGGCCAAGTTCCAGAACGTCACGAACGGCATCTCACCGCGCCGCTTCATCAAGCTCGCCAACCCGCGTCTGTCCGACCTGATCACCGAGGGCCTCGGGGACGAGGGCTGGCTGCGCGACCTGGACCGGCTCACCGAACTCGAATACCTCGCCGGTGACGCCTCGTTCACCGAACGCTGGCGGTCGATCAAGCGGGCCAACAAGGTCGACCTGGCCCTCGGCGACCCCGACTCGCTGACCGACGTGATGATCAAGCGTTTCCACGAGTACAAGCGGCAGCAGCTCAAACTGCTCCACGTCATCACCCTCTACCACCGGATCCGGGCGAACCCGGGCGGCGACTGGATCCCGCGGACCATCCTGTTCGCCGGGAAAGCCGCGCCCGCCTACCACGCGGCGAAGGACATCATCCGGCTCATCGCCACGGTCGCGGCCCGGATCGAGGCGGATCCGGTCGTCTCGCCGTACCTCAAGGTGGTCTTCCCCTCGAACTACAACGTCACCCTGGCCGAGCGGATCATCCCGGCCGCCGACCTGTCCGAGCAGATCTCGCTCGCCGGCAAGGAGGCCTCCGGCACCGGCAACATGAAACTCGCCCTCAACGGTGCCATCACGATCGGCACCCTCGACGGTGCCAACATCGAGATCCGCGCCCGGGTCGGCGCCGAGAACTTCTTCCTCTTCGGCATGGACGCCTACCAGGCCGCACAGACCCGCATCAACGGGTACGACCCGCGGCACTTCTACGAGCACGACGCGGAACTGCGGGCCGCCCTCGACACGCTCGCCTCCGGCATCTTCGGCGAAGTCGGCCACCGGGTCGCCGGCAGTCTTCTCGGCTGGGACGAATACCTGACCCTCGCCGACTACCGCGGATACATCGAGGCACAGGAGGAGGTCGAACGGGCCTGGCGCGAACCGGCCCGCTGGACCCGGATGTCCATCCTGAACACCGCACACAGTGGCTTCTTCAGCGCGGACCGCACCATCTCCGACTACGCGGCCCGGATCTGGCGGGTCGCCCCGGTCCCGGTCCCGCACGAGGACTGACGCTGTTCATCAAGGCGATCCGGCTGGACGGGGCACCACGGGACGGCTATCCGTTCGAGCTCCCTGCCGTCCGCGCGCTCGCGGACGGCGGGGAGCTGCGGTTTCCCACGCCGGTGACGCTGCTGTGCGGTGACAACGGGAGCGGCAAGTCGACGCTGATCGAGGCGATCGCGGTGGCGGCCGGGTTCAACCCGGAGGGCGGCACCACCGCCTTCAACTTCGCGACCCGGCCCACCGAGTCGTCGCTCGGCGGTCATCTCACCCTGGTCCGGACCGCCGGGCGTAAACCGCGTACCGGCTTCTTCCTGCGCGCCGAGTCCTACTACAACGTGGCGACCGAGATCGAACGTCTGGGCGTCACCGGCTCGTACGGCGGCGTCTCCCCGCACCAGCGGTCGCACGGTGAGTCGTTCCTCGACCTGGTCGCGCACCGGTTCGGGCCGGGCGGTCTCTACCTGCTCGACGAGCCGGAGGCCGCCCTGTCGGTGCAGGGTTGTCTCGCACTGCTGCTGCGGATCGCCGACCTGGTGGCGGACGGCAGTCAGTTCGTGATCGCCACCCACTCGCCCATCCTGCTGGCCTGTCCGGGTGCGACAATCCTGGAGATCGGCGCCGGTGGCGGCATCGAACCGGTCGCATTCGACCAGGCCGAGCCGGTCGCCATGACCCGCGCCTTCCTGACCGACCCGGCCCGCTTCCTGGGTCGCCTCGCCTGATCACGCGCCCACCAGCGGTCGGAACGGCGAGAGTCATGCCTGGCGCAAGATCACCGGATCTGCCAGGGGGACACGTAGGAGATGGCGAGCGCCACGGCGAGGGCGCCGAGCAGGAAACGTAGCGCGGCCTCCGGGATGTGCCGTTGCAGCCGTGCGCCGAGGTAGCCGCCGATCAGACCGCCGAGGCCGCACAGCAGACCGAGCGCCCAGTGCGGGGCGATCTGACCCTCACCGGTGATCAGGGCGATCAGCCCGAACGTCGCGGCGCCGGCGATCGAGGTGACGAAGGTGGACGCCAGTGCGGCGGGGGCGACCGTGGCCATCGGGATGCCGCCGCCGGCGAGGACGGGGCCGAGCAGCGAACCGCCGCCGATGCCGTAGATCCCGCCGATGACGCCCACTCCCACCCCGAGCGGGATGACCGGGATGTTCCGCTGCCGGGGCCGGGCCGGACGCCACGCGCGGAGGCACAGCCACAGTCCGAGGGGAAGCAGCACCGCGGCGACGACGATGCGGAACACTCTCGGTCCGGGCAGGGCGAAGACCCTGACGAACGCACCGATGATCACGCCGGGGAGCGTTCCGAGGATCAAGAGCCTGGTCAGCGTACGATCAAAGCCGCCCTGCCGAAGGTATCGCAGGAGCGCGCCGGGCCCGGCCACGACGTTGTAGAGCAGATTGGTCGGGGTGACCGCCGGGTTGGGCACGTGCAGGACGCTGAGTTGGACCGGCAGCAGGAAGACCGCGCCGGAGACTCCCACCGGCGCGGTCACGATCGAGATGAGGAAGCCGGCCAGCAAGCCGGTAATTCCTATTTCCATGATCGATAAACTAGCCTACGGTGATCGCTCCGCCGGCCGCGCGGACGCAGCTCACCTCCCGTGCCGCGGTGGCGGCGGCACCGGTCAGGCAGCGGGCCAGCACACCGTGGCCGGCCGCGTTCGGATGCCACGACTCCTGGCAGGTCTGGTAGTAGGTGACACAGGTGTTGGCGAACCGCTGGATGGCGAGCTTGTCGTAGCCGCCCAGGTCGGTGACGAAGACCCCGGTCGTGCCGTCCTGCACCCGGATCGGGGTGGCCAGGGTCGCGGCCGGGTCGGTGCTCGCCTCGCAGAGCCGGGCGCCGTCGAACGCCCTCTGCACGTTCAGCTTCACCAGCTGCGGGAAGTCGGCCTTGAGCGACTCGTGAACCGAGGTCACCAGCCCGCCGAGGGAGGTGGAGAACGCGTGCCCGGCCGGCAGGCTGGCCCGGTGGATGGGGCAGCCGGCCCGGTAACGCTCGGCACCGAGGGCCCGGAACTTGTCCCGGTCGTCGGCGCGGCCGTCCTCCTCGACGAGGCCCGGCAGCACGTCCGTGGCGAGCGGATTGGTGTAGTCCTGCAGCACCACCCGGTGCTGCCCGTCCGGGTCGATCTGGTCCAGGACGGTCAGCAGCTCACGGACCGCGGCGGTGGTCTCGGCCGCGGCCGACTGCAGCTGCGCCGCCGTGGCCAGGTCGTCCGGCGCGCACGGCTGCTGCGGTACGGGCCCGTTGATGTAGGCCCAGAACTCCCACCAGCCGGTCCAGGCGTCGGCGATGAACCGGTTGGCGCACTCGATCGCGACGTCGCCGAAGGTGAACGAGCTGTTGTTCGACCCGATCCCGAGCAGCACCAGGTCGATGTCGTGGGTCTGCGCGACGGCCCGCAACTGCTCGATCTGCGAGGCGACCTGCCGGCCGCCGGTCCGGGTGCCGGAGGCTGAGGCGATGTCGTACGGGCGGCCACCCGAACAGGCGAGGTTGAACCGGGCCGCGATGCCGGGCAGTTCGGCCCGGAAGATCGACGCGTTCGCCGATCGGTGACAGAAGTAGGCGTTGGAGTTGGCGGCGGACCAACCGGGGAATCCCTGGGCGACGCCGTTGGCGTCGGGGACCGGCTGGTAGGCGCCGGCCCCCTCGCCGCTGATGAAGCTGTCGCCGAGCGCCACGGCTGCGGAAGGCAGCGCGGCAGCGGCCGGTACGGCGGGAATGAACAGGACGAATGCGGCGAGGACGGCGGTCAGGACATGGAAGGGGAGCGATTTCCGGGCCATGTCGCATCTGATCATCCACTCCGGAGCGACGTCAATATGACCCATGGGGAAGGTAGGTATCGCCTGAACAGCCCTTGCCGCTGACCTGGCAAGATCTCTAACGTCGTCCGGTCCGAGGGGAACGAGGAGGGGGCAACCGTGCGCGACGACGCGTTCCGCGCGTATTTCGAGCGGCATCATGCCTCGCTGTCCCGTCTTGCCTACCTGATGACCGGCGAGTCGGAAATCGCCGACGACCTGGCGGCCGACGCGCTGACCGAGGTGTGGCGGCACTGGGACCGGGTGACCGCGGCCGATGACCCGGCCGCCTACGGGCACGGCATCGTGATGAACCTGGCCCGGAACTGGGTGCGCCGCCGCAGCCGGGAGAGGCTGCTGTCGTTCGAGCCGCTGCGCCGGGGCCGTGACACCGACGTGCCGGCCGTCCTCGACGTACGCGGGGCGCTGCGCCGGCTGCCGCATCGCCGGCGCGCCTGCGTGGTCCTGCGTTATGCGTTCGACCTGCCGGAACGCGAGGTGGCGGCGATACTCGGGATCTCCGTGGGCGCGGTCAAGAGCGCGACGTCCCGCGGCGCGAAACAGCTTGCCGGACTATTGGGGGAACACGTCCGCATCGACGGCTGGGAGGCGGCACGATGAAGTTCTCCGACGACCGGCTGCGGGCCGCACTGCGGGCCGAGGCGGCCTCGCACCGCCCCGACCGTGACGCCATGCTCGATCGCATCACCATGGCCGCGATGCGGGACACCGGTCACGCCCGCCGCATGCTGAGCCTGCGCGGCCGGACGGGCGCCGTCGTGGCCACCGTCGTGGCGATCTTCGGTGGCGGCGGGGTCGGCACGTGGGCGCTCACCGGGGCCGGGGACCGCGGCCCGGTGAACCCGGCCCTCCCGGTGACCACGACCGCGACCACGCCGAGTCCCGGCGGCACGACCCCCGCCGGTGCCACGCCGTCAGCCGCCCCGACGAAGCCGGTCCCGTCCCGCGGTACCCCCTCGGAGCGGCCCGGCACACCGGCGACCGCGACGCCGTCATCCAGCCCCACGCGTGAGCGGCCCCCCAGGACCGGGGTCAGCCAGGGCCCGCTGTGGTCCGACGGCTCGATCGACCCGGACAGCGGCGACACGACGGGCGCAAGCGTCGTCACCCTGAAGACGACCCAGGAGCTGACCGCTCTGGACGTGGTGATCCGGGTGGCCCGGACCGACGGACTGACCTCCCGGGGCGGCACGAAGCAGACCCCCGGGGCGAGCGTCACCGCCACGGTCACCGAGGAGGCGGGCGCCTACCTCTACCGGTTCACGCTCTCCTCGGCCGACACCCTCGACCCCGGCACATACACGTTCACGGCCAGGTACACGTACCCGTCCGGCGGCCGCGACGCCGGCGGCGACACCTACCGGGCCGTCGCCACGGCCGCCGGCGGAAACGTGGCCGTCCAGGGCGATTTCCCACCCACCGGCTGACCTTCGCCATACGCCCCACCACGCGTCAGTGCTGTCTCCCGCGGTGGAAGACAGCACTGACGTCAGGCTCGCGTGTGGTGGACCCGGATCAGTTCTCGATGATGTCGGTGATCGGGCTGGAGTTGCTGATGTTCGGCGGGGCGTTCCACTTCTGCAGCTCGGAGCTGCTGCACGTGGCGACCTTGACCCTGCTGGTGCCGTCGCCGTGCAGGTCGACGCCCTTGACCCCGCCCTTCAAGTCGGTCGGCTGGAGGCAGAGACCCGCGCTGTCCTCGATGCGGTAGCTGGTGGTGTAGCTGTTGGTCTTGCGGCGCACGTTCCAGATCAGCTCGCTGGGGATCCCGGTGAGGCTGGTGGCGTTCGCCTGCGGGCATCCGGTCTTCGTCACCGTCACCCAGCTGGTGGAGGTGGCCACCCTCGGCGACCTCAGGCAGAACCGGGAGCCGTCGGTGATGATGTAGATGACGCCCTTCTTCTCGACCGCCGGGAGGACCGGGACCGGGTGCAGCCAGGTCTGGTTCCAGTCGACGACACCGTTGGGGTCCTGCTTGCAGAACCACGCGATCATGTACGAGGAGCTCGTGCTCCGGCTGGTGACGTCCAGGCAGCGACTGAACTGGGCGTAGTTGACCAGCTGGTACGTCTCCTCACCGGCCATGCCGGCGCCGACCCCGGCGTCGAAGCGCCACACGTTCACCGCGCCGTTGGAACTGCAGGTGCCCAGCTGGACGTTGGAGTCGACGTTGTTGGGCGTGGTCAGGCTGGCACAGTAGTTCTCCACCTTCCGGTCGGCGCTCGTCGACTTGAGGAAGCTGCTGTTGTCGAGGCTCCACTGGTAGAGCGGGTTGATGGTCGCGCTCGGGCTCGGGCAATGCTGGAAGCCCAGCTGACTGCCGACGGCGTGAGCGGTCGCCGCGAACACGCACATGCCGTTCGGGTAGTTGGTCGAGGCGGAGTTGACGAGCTTGATGTAGAGCTCTTTGGTGTATTCGAACTGCTGTGTGGTGGAGCCGTTGCAGGTCCGCATCTTGAGCGGCGCGCCCGGCAAGGGGTAGTTCGTGACCGCGTCCATGCAGAGGAAGCCGGTGGTGGAGGAGTCGATCCGGATCACACCGCCGGTGCTCTGCAGGTTCCGGTTGTCGAGCTTGAACGTGTACTTGGCGTCCAGGCCGCGGGTGATGTAGTAGGGCTTGCTCGGGTCGGTGCCCGCGGGTGCCATGTTGAGGGTTCCCAGACCCTCCGAGTGCAGTTCCGCCCGCTTCGGGGCCTCCTTGAGCGGGCATTCCAGCTTCCGGTCGTCCTCCGCGAAGTACGTGACGGTGACCTTGTACGGAAGCTTCTCCCCGCTCACGCCGGCGTCGCCCTCGATGGGCTTGCGGCAGTCGGGAAGGTTTTCCAGCAGGCCGGTCTTCTCGTCGGGCTCGCCGTACGATGCGGCCGCGACCTGGGCCATCACGACGTCCAGGCCGATCCGGGCACCGGCGAGAGCGACGGCGCGGTCCTTCACCACTCGTGAGCTCTGGACCTGCCGGACCACCACCGGCAGCAGGGCCACCGACAGGACCAGTCCGATGGAGACCGCCAGCATCGCCATGGTCAGCGATCCACGGTCGTCGTCGATTCCATGCCGCTTCGTCATGGTCACGGCCTCGCTGCTCCGGTGCATCGCTTCTCCGTCGTCTCGCCGTCGAGGTTTTCGCTGGTGATGTTCTGGGAGGTGAAGGTCATGTCGACCGGCTGCTCCACGGTGCCGTTCGTCGCCTTGAAACGGAGCTGGACCGACGAGTACTTGTTGCCGCTCGCGGTGATCACTCCGTCCGCAGGCGTCTTGACCTTGTCACTCGGCGGCTGGTAGACGGTGAACGGTCGCGCGCCGTTGTCGAGGGAGATCCCGGTGGCGAGGGTGGCCGGTGCGGTCGGCGTCAGGCTGGGCAGGTCCCACGTCGCCAGCCGCAGGACGTTCCTCGTGGTGTCGAGCTGGAGCTGCCGGCAACGTGCCTGGCTGACGGTGCCGTTGGGCAGCTTCTGCCCGGGGATCGCGTACTCGATGTACCAGCGGGTCCCGTCCAGTCCGAGCGCCGGGGCGGACACGTGGATCGCGTACCGCAGCTCCCGGTCGAGCCGGCCCATGCTGACATCCAGCTGGTCGGCGGCGAACGAGATCTGCTCGGTCCGCTTGACGTCGGCGAACATCCGGACGAGCGAGGTCGTGACCACGGCCATCACCACGGACATGACGGCCATCGCGGCCACGATCTCCGTCAGCGAGTAACCCTCGTCGCCGGACGGCCGCCGGCGTGTCCACTGCCGCATCCGGGTCTCCTCCCCGCTCAACTGACTGTCCAGACGAAGGTGTAGAGGGCGTTCGCCGTGACCGGGGCCACACTGTTCGCCGTCAACGTGACGACGTAGGCACCGGGAACGGTCGGTGTGCCGGTGAAGGTCTTCGTGCCCCTGTTCCACGTCACGCCCGGCGGCAGTGTCAACAGGCTGACCACGTCGACCTGGGTGGCATACGCGCCGATCTCCATGGCGTTGGTGGCGACCGTCAGATCGACCGGCTGGTTCCGGGGCGTGGTCACGTTGCCCGTCGGCGCGGTGAACTTCAGACCGCCCGCCGAGGTGACCTCCAGGACGAAGGTGCCGGTGGCCGTCACGCCCTGCCCGTCCTTGACCGTGACGACCGGCAGGTACCGGCCCGGTGTGAGCACCGGCAGCCCGGTGATCACGCCGGTGGCCGGGTTGATCGCGAGCTCCGCCGGAAGACCGGTGGCGCTGTACGTGTACGTGCCGTCCCCGCCCGTGGCGACCACCGGGATGTTGACCGTCGAGAGAACCGGAACCTGCTTGTCCGGGACCGGGGTGAGGGCCAGCGGCGGCTGTTGCTGCTGCTGCTGAACGGTGTGGGTGAAGGTCAGGGACGCCGTCATGTCGTTGAAGTCGGCCACCGTGACGGTGGTGGTGTAGGTCTGGGTCGCGGTGCCGGTGATCGAGCCGTCGGGGTTCAGTGTCAGCCCGGCCGGCAGCGCCGGCTCGGCGGCGAGCGTGAACGGTCCCACCCCACCGGTCAGCAGTTTCAGGTTCACCGCGTCGCCGACCTTGTTCGTCGGCGCCGTGGCGAGGGTGAGGGCAGGCAGGTCGACAACCTTCCACGTCAACGTGGTGTCCTGGTCGGCCCGGGGGGACACCGAACCGGCGGGTGCCTCGTTCTCGACCACCCTGAGGTAGGTGCCGGTGGTGGCGTACGACCAGGTGCCGACCTTCGTCGGAGTCCCGGTGATGTTGCCGGTCAGCTCGTCGATCTTCAGACCGTCGGGCAGGTTGACGGCAGTCCAGTGGTTGGGCAGGTTGCCACCACGCACGTTCATCTTGACGTTGATCTTGTCGAAGTTCCGGTAGAAGGTCTTCATGTACGGCGGCCAGATGTCCGGCCAGCTGCGCTTGTTGCTGAACGCCCCTTCGTCCGCCTTGCGGGAGATGAGCGTCGAGGCGATGTGAACGCAGGTCCGCTCGGCGTTCGCCGTGCAGCCGTTGTTCTTCCAGTCGATCAGCACGACCACCCGGAAGTACTGCAGGATCCACAGGTCGTCCGGCCGCTTCGGGTTGCCGGCCTCCAGTGGCCGGACACAGCTGTCGTCGTCGAGGTCCAGGTAGACCTCGCACGGGCCGACGAAGACCGTCCTCCCGAACTCGGTGCCGCTGACGAACGACGTCTTCCGTTCGGTCGGCAGAGCCGCGTTCTCGCCGCCGGTGACACCGGCGATCCCATCGGCCTTCATGTTGTCGAAGTACGGCTTCAGCTTGTCCTTGAAGGGGCCGGTGGAAGCGTCCTGGAACTGTTTGTCGACAAGCGTCTGGCCGCGGCCGTCGAGCAGCGCGGACTCTTCGAGGGCGCGGATCTGCTCGAGTACGTTGCTGGCGATCACTGAGGCGTTGCGCTGGTCACGCTGCTGGGCGACGGCCAGCGAGCCGTTCACGAAGACCGTGCCGAGCCCGGTCATGGTGACGCTGAGCACAGTCAGCGCCATCAGCATCTCGATGAGGCTGAAGCCCTCATCGCCATGCTTGCCGACACGTTCGCCGCGCATCTGACTCCCCCGCTGGTCCGAAGGCATGAATCTGCCTACGGGCTCCATCGGCAGGGGGCCGCGGGAGTGGAGAGTTTCAGCCTGTGCGATCCGCGATGTACTCGCAGAGCTGCTCCAGTGCCCGGCGGGCCGCCCCGGCGGGCAGGGTGCCGGCGCTGCGAACTGCCGCCCCGGCATAGCCGTGCACCGTCTCCCGGGCCTGTTTCAGCGCCGCCGACTCCCGCAGCAGGCCGAGCGCCTCGGCGTGCTCCTCATCGTCGGTGAGGGGGCCCTTCGAGAGGAGTTCCCGCAGACGGGGATTGCCGGCCGACGGATCGGACAGCGCGTAGAGCACCGGCAGGGTGGGCACGCCCTCCCGCAGGTCGGTGCCGGGCGTCTTGCCGGACTGGGCGGTCTCCGAGGCGATGTCGAGCAGGTCGTCGGAGAGCTGGAAAGCGATGCCGATCGCGGTGCCGTACTCGGCGAGCGTCTCGACGTGGTGTGCCGGCAGACCGGAGAAGAGGCCACCGAACCGGGCCGAAGTGGCGATCAGCGAGGCGGTCTTGTCCTCGACCGCGCGCAGGTGATGCCGGATCGGGTCGCCGCCGCGCGGGCCGACGGTCTCCGCCAGCTGCCCCCGCACCAGCTGAGCGAGAGTGCGCGCCTGCAGCCGGACCGCCTCGTCGCCCAGACCGGCGGCCATCTGCGCGGCACGGGCCAGCAGGAAGTCACCCACGTACACGGCGATCCGGTTGCTCCACCGCGAGTTCGCGCTTGCGGCACCCCGGCGCAACGGCGCCTCGTCCATCACGTCGTCGTGGTACAGCGTGGCCAGGTGGGTGAGTTCCATGAGCACCGCGGACGGCAGCAGCTCGGGCCGGGTGGGATCGCCGAGCTGGGCACAGAGCGAGACGGTCAGTGGCCGGAAGCGCTTGCCGCCGGCCCGCACCAGGTGCGCGGCGGCCTCGTCGATCAGCGGGTCGGGGCTCGTCACGGCGGCCCGCAACTCGTCCTCCACGTCTGTCAGGAAAGCCGCGACCGCATCGCGGACGCCGGGATCGACGAGGTCGCTGAGTCCAGGTATCGAGGCCGCCATGATCAAAAGGCTAGATCATGGCCTCTGAGAGAACGCTGACGAGCCCGGCGGTGCAGAATCGAGGGCATGACCATCACCGATCCGCTCGATCTCCTCGACTTCGACAGCCTGCTCAGCGACGAGGAGCGGCAGATCCGCGAGACGGTGGCACGGTTCGTGTCCGAGCATGTGCGGCCACACGTCGCGGACTGGTTCGAGGCCGGCACCTTCCCCCGCGAACTCGCCCCCGAGCTGGGCAAGCTCGGCGTCCTCGGGATGCACCTGGAGGGCTACGGCTGCGCCGGCACCAGCGCGGTGGCGTACGGCCTGGCCTGCCTGGAACTGGAGGCCGGCGACTCCGGGCTGCGCAGCTTCGTGTCCGTGCAGGGCTCACTCGCGATGTTCTCGATCTGGAAGTACGGGTCGGAGGAGCAGAAACAGGAATGGTTGCCGCGGATGGCGGCCGGCGAGGCGATCGGGTGCTTCGGACTCACCGAGCCCGACTTCGGCAGTGACCCGGCGAACATGCGCACCCGGGCGGTACGCGACGGCAACGACTGGATCCTGAACGGCTCCAAGATGTGGATCACCAACGGCAGCATCGCCGACGTGGCGACCGTCTGGGCCCGTACCGAGGAAGGGGTCCGCGGTTTCCTGATCCCGAAGGACACGCCCGGGTTCACCACCCGCACCATCAAGCGCAAACTGTCGCTGCGTGCCTCGATCACCGGTGAGCTGTCCCTCGACGACGTGCGGCTGCCGGCGTCCGCGCAGCTGCCCGGCGCGCAGGGGCTCGGGGCGCCGCTGAGCTGCCTGAGCGAGGCCCGGTTCGGCATCGTCTTCGGCTCCACCGGTGCCGCCCTCGACAGCCTGCGGACCGCGATCGACTACGCGAACGCCCGCGTCCAGTTCGGCCGGCCGATCGCCGCCTTCCAGCTCACCCAGCAGAAACTCGCAGACATGGCGGTCGACCTGAACACGGCGGCCCTGCTCGCCCTGCACCTGGGCCGGCTCAAGGACGCCGGGGGCGTGAAGCCGCACCAGATCAGCGTCGGCAAGCTGAACAACGTGCGCCGGGCGCTGGCCATCGCCCGCGAGTGCCGGACCATCCTCGGTGGCAGCGGCATCACCCTGGAGTACTCGCCACTGCGGCACGCCAACAACCTGGAGTCGGTGCTCACCTACGAGGGCACCTCGGAGATCCACACCCTGGTGATCGGTCAGGCCCTCACCGGCCACGCCGCCTACCGCTGAACCCCAGCTACTGGTAGCCGCGGATCTGACAGAACACCTTCGTGAGGTCCCCGCCCCGGGCGTCCCACAGCTCACCGCCGCTGACCGTGGCGACGCGCCGCATCTGCTCCTCGGCCGCCTCACCGAACAGCACCGGGAAGACCGGTACCGGCTCGGCGCCGGCCGGGCGCCGCCGGACGTGTTCCTCGAAGTCGGCGAGGGCCCGTCCGCGGTTGCTCTCCCCGTCGGTCATCAGCACGATGCTGGTGAACCGGCCGGCGCCGGCGCTCCGGTCGATCTCCCGGTAGGCGGCGATCAGGGAGTCGTACACCGCGGTGTCACCACCGGCCCGCAGCCGGCCGGCCGCGTCGCGCAGCCGATCGCGGGACGGCTGCGGCCCGGCCGCGTCGACGGTGTACCGCTGCGGTGCGGCCGGCTTCGAGCTGAACGGCAGCAGGGTCACCTCCTCACGGCTGCGGAACCGGCAGTGTTCGCCGGTCAGTGACGTGTTCACCCCGGTCAGGCCCTGGAGTGCGGCCTTGAGCTGTTCCAGCCGCGCGCCCTTCATCGAGCCGGACACGTCAAGCACGTAGACGGTCCGCGACGGCCGGCGGAGCCGGTCCTGGTACGCGGTGAGCAGCCCCTCGATCGCCTCGCGGGTGTCCGGAAAGGACAGTTCCACCGGTGCGGCAGGCAGGCCGGGCGGCAGTACGACCCCGGTGGTGCCCGGACGCCGCCAGGTCCGCGTCACGATCCGCTCCTGTGCCGCACGCCCGCGCAGGTGGGCGGCGAGGCGCTCGTGTGCGTCGCGGGCCCCGGCCGACGCCGCGGTCAGCAGGGTAAGCGGATAGTCGGCGCTGACCACACCGTCGGCGGGCCGGATCACCGTGAGCTGCTCAGGCAGTCTGCCGGACGAATTCAGCTCCAGCAGCGACGCCTCGTAGGTGATCAGCCCGTCGACCGCCGGGCCGGGATCGGCGCCGGTCATCCGCCCGGCGAACGCGTCGGTGAGCCAGCCGGACGACCCCGCGGTGATCCGCTGCCCGCTGAAGAAGCCGGTGAGCGGGGCCGCGACCCGGTCGATCGCGGCCGCGTCGAGGGCCCGGCCGGTGCCGTCCAGGGCCGAGGCGACCGCCACGAGCGCCGAGAAGCCGGTGTTGGAGCTGGCCGGGTCGGTCATCGCGAAGGTGAGCTCGCCCCGGCCGGCGGCGGCCGCGATGTCCTTCCAGGTCGCTGTGCCACCGGTCCAGCCGAGGCGCTGTGTGGTGGCCGGGCGGACGCCGAGCACCACGGGCGAGCCCATGATCCGGGTGGCGTTGCCGAGCCGCTGTTTCGCCTCGGGCAGCGTCTCCAGGTAACGGTTGGAGGAGAACCACAGCGCGTCGTACCTGCCGTCGGCACCGCCGGTGGCGACCCGTTCCGCGCCCTCCAGGCTGCCGATCAGGTCCATCCGGACGGTGACGCCGGTCGCCTTCGCCGCCTCGTCGAGGATCGGCTGCATGTCGGCCAGCTCACTGCCGGCCAGCACCCGCAGCGTGGCGGGCGGCCCGGAGAGCACCGGGGCGGGGCTGGGTGGCGGTGTCCGGGGGACGGCCGGTTCCGTACAGCCGGTGAGCAGTGCCATGGCGGCCAGTGCGGCGGCGACGCGTCTCACTTCGGGCACCGGGCGGCCTTCCGCTGTTCGGCCAGCGCGTCGAGCATCGCTTCGAGCACCTGGTAGTCGGGCGGTTCGACGACCACCGGCGGGTTCGGGCGGTCGACGAGGGTGCGGCCCTGCGGGCGGAACCCGTACTCGGCGGCGATGTCCTTGAGGGTGGCGTCGTCGCGCAGCAGCTTGCCGACGTCGCTGCCGGCCGGGGTCAGCGGCACCAGGGTGTGCCAGGCGTAGACGGTCGGATCGGGGAACAGCAGCACGTGGTCGCCGCCCGCCGGCACCTTCTGCCCGGAGACCGAGTCCAGGAACTGCGACTCGTAGACCAGCGCCATCGGGATGCGTTCCGGGCCGCCCGTCAGGTACTCCTCGAACAGCACACCGCTGGTGTTCGGCTTGGTGCCCTGATCGAGGACGAGCCGGCACAGGTCGGGCAGCAGCTCCGGCAGCGTGTCCGCCCCGCCGACCGGCCGGCCGTCGTTGAGCACCGCCGAGGCGATGGAGAGGAACATGATCGCCGAGTTGGAGTCCGCCGGGTCGGTGGTACGCAACATCACCACGTTGCCGTTCGGTGAGCCGTCGTTGACGGCCTTCCAGGTCGTGCCGGCCCGGCTCATCTCGATCAGCTTCGCGATCGAGACGACGTCACGGCCCTTGACCGTCCGCACCGCCTTCGCCTCGCGCAGCACCTCGACCGTCGGCTTGAACGTGGCCACACCCATCACCGACGAGAACGGCTTGTACGACTCGGTGACACCGCGAGCCTGCATGATCTTCTCGGCGGTCGGGGTGCTGGACGGGAAGGCGAAGTCGTACCCGGTCGCCACCCGGCTCACCATGTCGCGCGAGCCGTCCGCGTCGATCCGCAGCGTGAGGCCGGCACATCCGAGCACCTCGACGACCCGGGCGTCCTTCAGGAACGCCTCCTTCTCCGAGCCCACGATGCCGTTCACCTCGGTCCGCGTCGTGGCGCACGCCCCGGCGGCGACCGTCTCGCCCCCGCTGGTCACCTGCCGGACGACGACCAGGATGAGCAGCACCGCGACTGCGACGGCGACCAGGCGGAGTCTCATCGGGTGGCTCCCCGGCCGATCACACGGGTGGTGTCGTCCACGCCACCGGCGCCCGGCCGGACACCCCAGCTCAGGAACGCGCCGGCCGCGGCGAGGGCCGGCAGTGCCCACAGCACCGACGTCGCGTCGAGGAGACCGGCCGAGGCCAGCGCCGCTCCGGCTCCCGCGCCAAGCACTCCGCCGCCGGCCGGCCAGGCCACGTCCCGCGACAGCCGGAGCGGCTTCCCGGCCACCGGGTTCAGCGCCGCCCACGCGTCCTCACCGAATTCGGCCGCGCTGGCGTACCGCTGATCGGGTTCTTTGGCCAGGCCCCTCTCGACCACCCGGCGCAGCTCCGGCGGAATTGACGGCGGCAACGCCCGCGGCGGGTCGAAGAGGTGCGCCCGCAGCGGGAACGGCATGCCGGTGTCGCCGAACGGCAGTTTGCCGGTCAGCGCCTGGTAGAGGACGACGGCCAGCGAGTAGATGTCGGCACGGTGGTCGGACTGGGTGCCGAGCAGGCGTTCCGGGGCGATGTAGGACGGCGTGCCGACGATCTGGCCGCCACGGGTGATCTCCGGGTCGGCGGTGTCGATGCGGTGCGCGATGCCCCAGTCGAAGAGGTACGCGTGGTCGTGTCCCTGCCGGTGCCCGCGCTCCAGCATGATGTTGGACGGTTTGACGTCCCGGTGCCGCAGGCCCTTGGCGTGCGCGGCGGCCAGCGCGGACGCGATCTGCTGCACGATGTCGACGGCGCGGGCCGGGTTCAGCGGGGCGGTACGGATCTCCTCGGCCAGGGTGATGCCGCGGATCAGGCGCATCGCGATGTACGGCTGCGGCGTCGCCGCGAAGTCGTAGACGGCCACCACGTACGGGTTCTCGATCTCGGCGGCCAGACGCATCTCCCGCAGGAAGCGTTCGCGCAGCTCCGGGTCGAGCAGCGCGGCGGGGGTGAGCAGCTTGAGGGCCACGGTGCGGCCGGTGTGGCCGTCGACCGCCTCCCACACCTCACCCATGCCGCCCTTTCCCAGCAGCGTGATCTTCTGATAGCGGCCGCTCTGCTCGGGCATTTCCACTCCGGACGGCATCGAGGTGCTCGGGACCGGATCGTACGACCGCCGGGCCTGTCAGATTTCCGCCGAAAACAGTGCCAAAGCGCACCACGGAGCGAGCTGTTCATCACACGTTCATCCATGGGTCGCACCGCCCGGAGGGGTGCCCGTCTGCTCCGTACCGGCGAAGCATGTTTATGATCTTGCCGCGTGATCCACAAAAGGCTGTCCATTGTGGCAGCAGCAGGATTGATCGCGGTCGCCGTTCCCGGCGTCTCCCCCGCGCACGCCGAACCCGGGACGGGGACCGAACCACCCGTGGTGGAGCTCGTCCTCGACGTCAGCGGATCGATGAAGGCCGCCGACATCGACGGCGAGACCCGGATGGCGGTCGCCAAACGCGCCTTCAACGACGTCGTCGACGCGCTGCCGGAGACCACCAGACTCGGCATCCGGGTGCTCGGCGCGACCTACGGCGGTAAGAGCAAGCGGCAGGGCTGCCGGGACACCCAGCAGATCGTCGAGGTCGGCCCGGTCAACCGGGTCGCCGCCAAGAACGCCATCGCCACCCTGAAGCCGACCGGATTCACCCCGATCGGCCTGGCCCTGCGCGAGGCGGCGAAGGACCTCGACGGCGCCGGAACCGCCCGCCGGATCGTCCTGATCACCGACGGCGAGGACACCTGCACCCCGCCCGACCCGTGCGACGTGGCCCGCGAACTCGCCGCGCAGGGCACCGACCTGGTCGTTGACACGCTCGGCCTGGCACCCGACGAGAAGACCCGCAAGCAACTGGTCTGCATCTCGCAGGCGACCGGAGGCACGTACGCCGCGGCGCAGAGCGAGGAGGAACTGACCGACCGGATCAAGCAACTGGTCGACCGGGCCGCGCTGCCGCCGCCGGTCACCCCGGCCGTGGTGGCCGGTGCCAAGGACTGCGCGGGTGCGCCACTGCTGGCCGCCGGCGTCTACAGCGACCGGGAACTGATCGGCGAGCACCGCTTCTACCGGGTCGCCGTCTCCGAGGGCGACGAGCTGCGGGCCTCGGTCAGCATCGCGCTGGACCGCCCGCTGAACCGGGACTACGGCGTCCTGATCAAGGCGGCCACCGTGGACGGCCGTGAACTGGTCCGCGGCCTGGACGCGGGCAGTGGCCGGGCCGACGTCATCTCGGCCGGGCTGCGCTGGTCCGGCGACGAGGAACCGGCGCTCTCCGCGATCTCCGAGATCTGCCTGATCGTCAGCAACTCGCTCGCCTCGGCCACCGCGGCCGGCGCACCGGGCATGCCGGTCGAGCTGACCATCGGCCTGGCACCCGCCTCACAGGCCCCGGACGCCCCCGGGCTCGGCCGCGGCTTCCTGCTGCTGTTCGTACTCGCGATCGCCGGGCTGATCGCCGGTGTGCTGGCCGGCTGGCTGACCCGCTGGTGGGTCGCCAAGTGGAAGGAGAACTGATCATGCGGATCCTGTTGGCGGGGGCCGCCCTCGGCCTCACTCTCCTTCCCGCCGTGCCCGCCTGGGCCGACCCCTCCGCGGGTCCGGAGCCCGCCGGTGGCGGCAGCGCCGGCACCAGCTTCCTCAACGCGGTCACGATCGCTCCGGAGCAGCCGGTCAAGGTCGGCGCTGCAATCGGCGACTACCTCTACTGGCAGTTCCCGGCCACCGCCGGACAGCGACCGGAGCTGGCGATCGACGTCGCCCTTCCGGACGAGGGCCGGACCGGAGACCAGTCCTGGACGGTCGAGGTCTTCGACGGCCTGCGCCGGCGCCAGGCCTGCGTGGGCGGCGAGCAGAGCCCCGTCGCTTCCACCACGGTCTCCGAGGTACGGATCGGTTGCCGGCTGCGGCAGGTCCGATCGTGGGCCGAGCCGTGGGACGGTGACCCGCTGCCGGGCACCTATTACGTGCGGCTGTCCAGCACCCGACTACCGGAGAAGGACCTGGGCCTGCCGGTCGAGGTGTCGCTCGCGCTGACCGCGCCTACCGGTGACACCGGCGCCGACCAGGGCGAACTGGCCGCCCCGCTGGTGCCGGTCAACCAGCCCGGCAAGGTCCTGACGACGCCGGTCCCCACGGCGCCGGCTGCGCCCGGGGACGGCGAGGACATGGTCGCGACGGCGTGGCTGCCGGACTTCTCGTCCCGCTGGATCTGGACGGCGGGCGGCGGTGTGCTGGCCGCGGTCGCCGGCCTGATCGGCTTCTCCTGGACCCGTCGCCGGGCCTGACGAACAGCCGGATCTTCGGGGCTGGGCGCTACCGCTGTCTCAGCGGCGCTGAGACGGCGGTAGCCCCCCCCCGGGGGTTCAGCGGGTCGTGCGGGGTCACGACCAACGCCCTGGGGAAGAAGCCGGAGAA